>JAGFND010000046.1 GCA_021409285.1 Candidatus Methanoperedens sp.
CTTTTTGCAGCAGGGGACGGTGCGGGGCTTTCGAGGGATATTGTGAATGCAGCGGCGACTGGCGTAATTGCAGGACGGGGGATATTGAAGAAGGCGTGCATCTGAATAAATTGGATATTTCGATTATTATATTTTTGTTAATTATATAAATGCTGAATAATTTATTCCACCGTCTTAATCACGGAAACAATATGACATAGCGGATAATTACTTTCAAACCGGTTCATGTACAAAAAACGATTACTTTCACCCCACGCATGGCTATACCATAAATACTCTCAGAGTTATTTCTGATTGAGGTGAACTAATATGGATTTATTCTGGAGCGGTCTTGCAAGACGAGCATCCGAACATACACGCATTGAAAGGAGAAGCCAGTTCAGTGGAGTACACGAAACGGCTATTCAGGATATGATAAAAGAAAAAAAAGGAAAAATATCAATTTGAACTATTTTTTCTTCTACACAGGCTCAGGATTATCCCTGAGTTTCTTTTTCTCCTTATTCGACATGAACTTGTTCGCCTCCTGACTCTTTAAAGTCATAAATAATATGTTTTTTAGGATATTAACTTATCTGTAACAGCCTTAATGTTACGGTGCTCCACATCATTCCTAAAATAGACGTGAGGATATTCAACACTATTCTACCGGATTCACCTGATCTTTCTGCTATATTATCAATCAATTTCAAAATTAGTCCCACAGTTGCCGTAATAACAGTCCAGGCAAAAATAGGCTTATTTTAGAATAGTCTCATGCTATGGGAGAAGACGGGGGACAAACTTGTAAAAGATGTCACCAACATAAGTTCAACAGTGCTAAACGACGTATGATTGAGAAGTCGATCTGGAAGGGAAAGCGCTATACAACAGGGCAGAACCCGGAGGAGGCTTCGCTAATAAGATAATCGGGTCCGGGTGTGATTTTTCTCTGGTGCAGCCGACAGTGGGATGCAGTTCCCTCATCAACACAAGGGCGTATATCTCAAGCCATTCCAGAGCTTATTTATAGAAACATAATGATATTAGATGATAATGCAGACGCTAATCATATGCATTGACAGAGACGATGATCTAGGGGAGAAGGCCGGTTTATCAAGCCCGATAATAGGACGCTCAGCAAACCTTGACGCTGCCTTAAAACTTGGGTGTGCCGATCCTGAAGATTCCGATACTAATACTATTTTTGGCGGAATAAACCTGTATGACGAATTGATCGAAGAAAAAAACGATGTGGAGATCGTTTCAATAACCGGGGACAAGAAAGTTGGGGTTACGGCAGACAAAAAAATCGCTGAGCAGCTTGACAGGATCATCGAGCAGTTAAAACCGCAAAGTGCGATCCTTATTTCAGATGGTGCTGAAGATGAGTCCGTTCTGCCTATCATCCAGTCGAGGCTAAAAGTTGATTCCGTCCGGAGGATTATTGTAAAACAGCATGAAAACCTTGAAAGCACTTATTACATAATCAAACAGGCTTTCAATGACCCGAAGATCTCACATACTTTTTTCATGCCACTTGGTCTGGCGTTCATGATATATGCTATTACATTATATTTTGGCCGCCCCGAAGTGGCCTTCATTTTCATCACAGGTGCAATAGGAATATATATGCTCTTTCGTGGTACAGGTCTTGACGATGCCGTTGCTGATTTCAGGGATTCCATGAAGAAATCCCTTAATGGCGGAAAGATCACTTTCGTTATGTATCTTGCTGCTATCATATTATCACTGATCGGGACAGTAGAAGGCGCCATAGAAGTATGGTATTATTATGATCTGGGTGTCTGGTCAGGCATAATGATACTTCTTATGGTCTTTGTAAATTCTTCTGTATGGTGGTATATCGCTGCAGGAGTAATGATAAGCACAGGCAAAATAATGGATTCGCGTTTTTCAAAAGAGAAGATCGGGAAGAATTGGGCCCATCCATTCTTTATCATAGCGGCCGGGATCCTGTTCTGGACAGGCAGCACATATATCCTTGTCATAAGTGAAGCACTGGCAAATTACCCTTTGATCAGGAACGGCCAGGAATTCTTGCTTTCAATGGTAATTGGCGCAATTGTCATTGCAACAATCGGAGCAAGGCTTTCCACAAGATCAGGTTGATGATGTGCCGTTATGTTTTTCAATTGCTTCGTCAAGTGTCATATCCCCTTTTGCCACCAGCCTTGCAAGGAACCGGGGGATCGTCATTCTTCCATTTGAATGTTCCCTGCTGCTCTCCTGAATTACCCTTAATTCTCCGTCAGAAGGTTCTATGAACTGCTTTCCGACAGTTATTCCTTTTATTCTTGCAATATTTGTTGCAGCGATTATATCTGATATTACCTGGCCATGAACACCTTTTCCAAGGTGAGGCGTAGTACCGGTTTCATCCACCATTTCAACACGAAGCCCCAGATCAAGGATGTCATTGACAAGACGTGAGCGGATGAGTCTTGCTCCATGTCCGATCCTGATAGTTATCTTCTTGCCCTCGAATTCCCTTTTCAACCTCTTTATCAAAGGGCAGACATCGCCAGCAGATACGTGATGTACTGAAATTGTTTTATTGTTCCCGGTCACAGCGATGCCTGGATACTTTCCTGGATCTATTCCAATTATTATTTCATTGAAATCTTCACCAAAAAGGATCGAGCAGGCTTTATCTACTGTTGACTGGGGTTTGTCCGCTATTAGTATCCGGTCACGTCGAAAATCGATGTTTAACGATTCATTCTCGGTAGTTATGACCACACCAACATTTGGAGGAACAGGTTTTGACGGTTCAAGTACCAGGATGTTCAATTTCCGTGAACGGGTCTCTTCAATAATTGAATGATATATTGAGAAATCATCGGTTACAAGGGCTATTCTTTTGAACATTTCAGGCGCCCTCATATTCAACTTTCAATCCCTGCCCGGGAATGAACCTGCCATGTCCTCTTTTCGCAATGATCTGGTTATCTTCTGAGATTATCTCACCTCTTGAAATGGTCATTTCAGGAAAAATGCCTTCCATACCATAATATGGCGTCCATCCAGCTTTGCTGTGTAATTTCTCTCTCTGGATTTTACGCACTTTGCCAGCAATCACGATATCTGCTTCATAACCTGGTGCAATTACTCCTTTTCTGAGAGAAAATATCCTTGCGGGATTGAAGCTTGTGACCTCGAGCAACCGTTTCAATGATATCAAATTTCTCTTTACTGCCATAAGCATTAGAGGCATAAGGGTTTCAACACCAGGAACGCCAGCAGGAGCGCTCCAGATATCAGTCGATTTTTCAGGTTCCAGATGCGGTGCATGGTCTGAGGCGATAACATCTATTGTTCCATCATTAAGCCCTCTCCAGAGGTTTTGCTGTGTTTGATAATCCCGAAGTGGTGGGTTCATTTTTGCAAGCGTTCCAAGGCGCTTATAGTCTCTAATGGAAAGAAAAAGATGATGCGGAGTTACTTCACAGGTTATGCTGTTCACCTGTTTTGCCTCTCTTATCGCATCAAGGCTCTCAGAGGCACTGATGTGACAGAAATGAAGCTTTAGATTTCTTTGGGCCTGGCTCATATTATTATTAGATGATTTCAAATAACCTGCAAGCTTCAATACTTTGTCAACCGCTATCTTTTCAGATAATGGCGGACGCGATTTCGAATGGGATTCTGGTTCAAGTTTTCCCTTAAGTAAGTAGACTAATCTTTTCCGAATCTCTTCATCTTCAGCATGGATACAGGCCACTGCCCCCAGATCTTCTATGATGCCAAAAGCATCATCCAGGATATTATAATTCACATTAAGTCCGCCAGTTGATTCCGCCATAAATATCTCACCGAATCCTGCGGCTCCAAGCCCCCACAGGTCTTTCAGGAATTTCAGGTTTGCAGTCACACCGGCATTGATCCCATAATCAACGATGGATTTTTTTTTTGCCTCTTTACGCTTCTTCTTAAAAGAATCCGGATCGACCGTGGGAGGGATGGTATTGGGATGGTCGATCACGGTTGTGACGCCTCCTGCTGCTGCTGCGCATGAGCCAGTGTACCAATCTTCCTTTTTTGTCAACCCCGGATCACGAAAATGGACATGAATATCGATAGCGCCAGGGATCACAAGCGCCCCCTTTGCATCAATTACCCTGTTAACCTCTTCGAAGCTGATTATTTTTCCGACTTTAGATATCCTGCCGTCCTCTATCGCTATTTCTGCAAGTTGAACTGTATCGTTAATTAGAAGCCTGGCATTTTTTATTACAAGGTCTGGCAAAAGTATGTGAATTTTAATTATTTTTTAAACTCAGTATAGCTACATTTACCGCATGCTAAGCGGTTCTTATGTTCTCCAAGATATATTCCAGGGCCACATCTGGGGCATGACTGTCTGATCTTTTTTACTTTATTTTCACTTACTTCGTAGAATTCATGTACTGCCATTAAAATCACTTCTTTTCAATTTATTCTTTTGCCGGCGCAGGTGCTGCTGTTACTGCTGTTGCAGCTTCTGCCGGTTTTTCTTCAGACTGCTTTGGTGCGCCTCTTGCCAGAAGATGCTGATGCACAAGCTGCTTAAGACGTTCTTCATTCTGATAGACGCTGACCGTTCCAATGACTTCCTGCTTCCCGAAAACGGTATCAAGATGCTCTATGACTATCAATTCAGGTTTTGAATTTGCCATTGCGGCCAGTTTGTTCTTAATATCTATTCTTGAAGGAGTTCCCTTATTGTTAATTTTTATCAGGATCTCCCTCTTTTTTAATAGTGGATTTGTTTTATCTTGAATAATCTGGAGTTCCATTATTTTTCCTCCGTGCATTTCATTCGATCCAATAAAGATTGGATCTCTTTTCTCTTAGATTCGGTTACTTTGACCAGTACCGCCCCTTCGTCTGGCAACCCATATATAACTACTGATGAAAGAGGAGCATAAGCGATCGCCGGCAGAGCTGCAAGATCTTCTTCCCCATTTATGAAAATCTGTATGGGGGTATCAGATTTCATGGACTTGGAAATTTCCGTCATCAATTCATCAGTAATGGTGCCTGGAGGATTTTCAACGGTTATCGTCTTAAAATGTGGATGTCGCGTGCCGTGCAAAACTTCAGCAGATGTGGCACCACGCTTAGTCTTATTATCCACAAAAGAAATATTCGGCACTAAACCTGCACTCAAGAGATTATAAGTTACGATGTCTCCCACCGATATGATCCTGGGTGGATTATTTAAATCCTTGATGATATGTCTGGCTGTCTCAACCCCATCTCCTTTATATAGTTCTCCGTGGAGCTTTCTCAGCTCAACACGTAATTCCTTCGGGAGACAGTATCTTTTCAAGCTTACCGTACCTTTAAAGCATATTTTCCTGGCAATGTCACGCCAAGTTTTTGCGCTATCTTTGATTTCTTAATATCAAGTATCACTACATAACCGCTCCAATCAGATGTCAGGACAGATGAATTGCAGGCCGCGCAGACCTGCCCACTTACCAGCCTGTGACATTCTTTGCAAACATTCTCAGCCATTATTCACCCTTTTTCCTCTTAGGTTTTGCTTTTTCCTCAACACCTTCTTTTGGTTTTTCCATGCGTGCTTCTTCAAGCCAATCCAGTTTTCCCAGCGCATGCTGGCGCATAGTCAGACCTATTTTGCTATCTCTGGGTTCGCGTTCATTAAGACTGACAGCAACTATCCTTGCCCTGACACGGTCTCCTACTGTTATGGATTTGCCGGATTCTTTGGTAATAAGTCTTGAATTCCTCTCATCATAACTAACGAATTCATCCGTGAGCTGGCTTACATGCACAAGACCGTCGAGGGGCCCCAAACCCACGAATATCCCGAATTCAACTACTTCAAGAACGCTGCCTTCGATGATCTCCTGCAGTTCGGGCATGAATGTGAGGGCATCAAAATTAGTATCATAATAAACCCCGGCATCCCCCGGGATAATATGTCCTTCTCCAACTTCCTGCACATTGATTATCGCAACCATTGCTCCGATTTTCTTATCGACAAGTCCTTCAAGTTTATCTCGTAATGCAAATCTGACAGCATCTTTAATAGGCTGTCCCAATAATTCTGGGGCAATTCTCACTGTATCCGATAATCTCATTTTCTTATACATATAAATCCTCTTAATAAAAGATATTAAATACTTAAATGTGTTCTTTCCCGAAGTTGTACAATAGTAACTCCCTTACTACATAATCTTTTCTTTAATTCAACATCATTGGTCAGACACGCTGCATCCATGTCAATAGCCATTTCTATAATTATGTCATCAGTGAATCCGGTTTTTTCTATTATGCTGCATCTATTCAGTAAAGATAAAGCGATCTTTGCAGATGACCTGTTTTTTCCTTTCCCTTCTGCATATATTTTCTCAAGTTCCGTTACAGTTGCTCTTGGAATGATATATGTATAAAAACCAAGACGCTTTAACTCTGTGAAAATATCCACACCGAATTGACCCGGAATCATCATACCATTTGTATCAAGTATCACTTTCCGCGTCATTTGAATTCTTTCAATATACCGGAACCGATAAGCCTCCATCTCGCTCCTACTCTTCTACTGATAGCGATGGATGCCCCTTTATCAGCGCAAACAGGTCTTTTCAATTTGACCTCAGCATCGTTAGACCGTGCGCTGGTAACAACACCGATCGTAGTCGCCGTTCCGATATTGAGCATCAATGGTTCGTTTGAACGTATCGGGTCAACTTTTGCTTCATCACTTACACCAACCACACGCGGAAGAAGTTTTATTTCCATTACAAAGCCATCGATAGTAGGCGGCATTTTTTCCGCGATGCCGGCGACCTGACCGACAAGAGCATCGCTTTTTGTTAAGAACGGATCAAGTTCTGTCCCTACTCCGATAAGACCTCCGGGAATTCCCTCTTTTTCTTCTTCATTTCCAGCGAATATTTGCGTAATTTTCGTCTTTATAGGCAACCATTTGACTGTTCCTCCAGCTTCTACTTTTCTGCCCGGTCGAAGTTCTATTTCATTGCCTGGATAAAGGCGGCCGCAGTTCAGGGTCCCACCGATGACGCCGCCGACAAGCTTATTCGGCTCTGTTCCTGGTTTATTGACATCAAAGGATCGCGCAACATACATCAATGCCGTTTTGTCAAGATCATGTTCTGGCGTGGGTATATTCTCTTCGATTGCTTTTATCACAAGATCGATATTTGCATTTTGCTGGGCCGAGACTGGAATGATCGGGGCATTCTCCCCCACAGTCCCTTTCACGAATTCCTGTATCTGTTTATAATTCTCAATGACTTTTTCACGAGGTACAAGGTCAATCTTGTTCTGGATGATCACAATTTTCTTGATACCGATGATATCCAGCGCCATCAGATGCTCTTTTGTTTGTGGTTGCGGACATTTTTCATTTGCAGCGATCACAAGGAGAGCTCCATCCATAAGAGCCGCACCTGAAAGCATGGTAGCCATAAGCGTTTCATGGCCGGGGGAGTCAACAAAAGATATACGGCGAAGTATTTCCGTTCTTGATTGGCATATTTCGCATTTTTCCAGAACAGTATAACACTCAGGATCGGGGCATTTTGGACATTTTCGCAACACTATGTCTGCATAACCAAGCCTGATCGATATTCCTCTTTTTATTTCCTCACTATGCCTGTCCGTCCATATTCCTGAAAGTGACTTGACAAGTGTGGTCTTTCCGTGGTCGACATGGCCCACGATGCCTATATTAACAACTGATTGCAATTAAATCCTCCAGTGCTGAAATAATGTGCTTAGTTAGGGCTCTTTGTATTTAACCGCTTTTACACGATTTCTAAATAACTATATACCTTTAGTATTCCCCCATGCCCGGGAATTATGAAATCAGCAAATTTGTTTTCATTCAATCTTAAACCAATTCAAATGTTCCTTTTTTACCATTGATATCCACTATGTATATTCCCGCTTTCAGACCATAAACGTCGAGTGAAATCACTTCCTGGAAGGGCACAATAGCTTCTGTGCAAAATGTATCCGCAGGTCGAACTGTGAAAATCAATTTCTTTCTTGCAATGTTATCCATATTTGTTGACCTTCCATCAAATTTAATATATCAGGTTGTCTTACTAAAGAAGGTATGGTAAAGGAAAAAGCTATTCAAATGAAATCAAAAGTATATGTGATAAAAACGAATGATAGGGGATTGGGGTCAAAGGAATTATTGAAACATTTCATTCCTGATAGTTTATTCGGTAAAAGAGTGGCTCTTAAGGCAAATTACAATAGTGCAGATCCTTTTCCGGCTTCCACCCACATAGATACTCTTTCAGGAATAGCTGGTGCCCTTCAAGAGCGCAATTGCAGCGTTGTGTTAGCAGAAAGAAGCGGCATGGGAGAAACAAGAAGCGTGCTGGAAAAGATGGGAATCATGAAACTTGCCAAAAAGCAGGGATTTGATGTTATAATACTCGATGACTTAATGATCAGTGATTGGATTGAAGAAAAGTCTGGAGGAAATCACTGGAAGAAAGGATTTCTATTTCCAAGAATATTTAAAGAGTCGGATGCCATATTTCAGACTTGCTGCCTCAAGACCCACAGGTATGGAGGGCATTTTACCATGTCGCTCAAAAATAGTGTTGGTATGGTTGCAAAATACAATCCGGAGGATAGTTATAACTATATGTCTGAACTTCACACATCTGGCAATCAAAGACAAATGATTGCTGAAATCAATGCAGCCTATAAGCCTGAGTGTATAATTATGGATGGTATTCAGGGATTCTCAAAAGGCGGACCAGATACGGGAACGCTGATAGAGCCGGGCATTATGATAGCAAGCAGCGATAGGATTGCCATGGACGCTGTGGGAATAGCAGTTCTCAGAATATACGGTACAACCAGCGAGGTTTCCGGGGGAGAGATATTCAAGCAAGAACAGATAGCCAGAGCAGTTGAACTGGGTCTGGGAGCTTCTGACCCTGAAGAGATTGAAGTGGTTCCTGAAAATACACAAGCGCAGGATATCTGTTCTCAAATAGAGGAAAAACTTAAGAAATAAGGATTTTCGAAGGTAAGTTTATAATATAATAATATAATATACAATTAAATGCAACCAGATTTGACACTTAAGATAGCAGAAGCGTTCCCAAAAGATGTGGGAAGGGGTCTTGCCCGGATCGATCCGGCCGATATGGTTCAGCTTGATGCAGATGTGGGGGATATAATCGAGATAACAGGTAAAAGAACTACCGTTGCCAAACTTATGCCCACTTTTGCGGGAGATCGTGGAAAGAGTATCCTTCAGATAGACGGCATTATACGGGGGAATGCCCAGGCCGGCGTGGGGGATAAGATAAGTATAAGAAAAACTAAAGCGTCTTCTGCGGCCTCCATTACCATTTCATCAAGCAGGTCAAGCCACAGGGACATCAGGTATATGGGCAGATTACTGGAAGGTCTGCCCGTCATTAAAGGCGACGTGGTACGCATATCATTTTTTGGGACACGCTACCAGGAATATACGATCGTCGACACCCGTCCCGAAGGTGCTGTGCTCATCCATCCCAAAACAAATGTACAGCTCGGAAAAGTTGAAGATGCGGTAAAACAGGGAATGAAGATATCTTATGAGGATGTGGGGGGATTGGGGAAAGAATTAAAGAAAATACGGGAAATGATCGAACTTCCCCTGAAATATCCTGAATTGTTCGAACATCTCGGGATAGAACCTCCTAAAGGAATTTTGCTTCTGGGGCCTCCCGGAACAGGAAAAACTTTAATTGCCAGGGCAGTGGCGAACGAGACTTCAGCTTTCTTCATGCATGTGAACGGGCCTGAGATCATGCATAAATTCTACGGAGAAAGCGAAGGAAAACTGCGTGAGGTATTTGCCCAGGCAAGCAGCAATGCTCCAAGTATACTGTTCATCGATGAGATCGATGTTATCGCGCCAAAGAGAGAAAAGATACTCGGTGATGTTGAAAAGCGTGTTGTAGGGCAGCTCCTGGCCCTGATGGATGGTCTGAAATCAAGAGGGCAGGTTGTGGTGATCGGAGCTACCAATATCCCGAATGCACTTGACCCTGCGCTCAGGCGGCCTGGTAGATTTGACCGTGAGATAGGCATTGGCATCCCGGACAGGAACGGCAGGCTTGAGATACTCAATATTCATACGCGAGGAATGCCTCTTGATGAGAATGTGGATATTTCAAATCTTGCCGATGCTACATACGGATATGTGGGAGCGGATCTGGAGGCTCTTTGCAGGGAGGCTGCAATGAACGCTATTCGCCAGATAATGCCTGAAATCGATAGCGGGTCGAATGTGATCTCCCCTGAAATACTTCTTGACCTGAAAGTGTCGATGGAGGACTTTTTACAGGCTCTTTCTGAGATCATACCTTCAACAACAAGAGAGGTTTTCGTTGAGGTGCCCAATGTATCATGGAGCGACATCGGTGGATTGGACTATATTAAAAACGAACTCATAAAGACTATCGAATGGCCTTTAAAGTATGCTTCTCTTTATAAATATGCCCGCATCAAACCCCCAAGAGGAGTTCTTCTATACGGGCAGCCCGGCACAGGCAAAACCATAATTGCTAAGGCTGTGGCAAGCCAGAGCAACGCCAATTTCATATCGATAAAAGGACCCGAGCTTCTATCCAAATGGGTGGGCGAATCAGAAAGCGGTATAAGGGAGATATTTAAAAAAGCAAGGCAGGCGAATCCATGCATCATTTTCTTTGATGAAATAGATGCCATAGCTCCAAAACGTGGAAAAGGCGGAGATACACAGGTAACAGAACGCGTGGTAAGCCAGTTGCTCACTGAAATGGATGGCATCGAGGATCTCAGGGGAGTTACGGTGCTGGCGGCCACAAATCGCCTGGATATGATAGACCCCGCCCTCCTGCGTGCCGGCAGGTTTGATATCCTTATGGGTGTGCCGCTTCCGGGAAAGGCTGAATTGATGGCGATATTCAAAGTACATACAAGGGAAAAACCCCTGAGCACAGAAATTGATCAGGGGGCATTGATAAAACAAATGATCGGATTCACCGGCGCGGACATAGCTTCCATCTGCAGAGAGGCGGCAGTGATGGCGATCGAAGAATATATCAATAATAAAGGGGACTTTGAAAAACCGGATTTTATCATAACTCAGGAACATTTTCAGAAAGCAATAGACTCCTACGGAAAGAGACTTGAAATGCCTGACAAAGGATAACTGGTGTCATCAGGATGAGAAAGCTGATTTTGATAAAGATCGTCCATACTTCGGCCGATATGGGTTCTATGGGAGAGGGGCTTATAAAAGAAGGGATAGCCAGTATTGGAAAAGAAAATTGGCTTGAAAACCAGAGAAAGATCGAGAATTTCTGGAATGAACTGGATAAAGAAATTGATGCTCTTGGTCTTGATTACAGGAAAACAAAGCTATACCAGGACGGTCTTCCATGCGGTGGGGAAACTGGATCAAAGATAGTCAGGGAAACAGCCGAAAAGGGGAGCAAGAACTACCAGATCGTCCGGAAATTGATCGAGAAAGGGGCAGAGATAGAGGCCACTGAAAGCCCGGAACTCCTGCGGAAAGAATACGAATACATCAAGGCCATCGTAACCTCAACGACAGGGATAGAGAAAGCAGAAGCTGCAAGAAAATATGAGACCGCAAAAGATGGATTGCTCAGGATGCGAGATATGCATATTGCAAAAGCTATTGAAACCACACTAAAAGACGATGAGACAGGTGTTCTTTTCATCGGGGCCGCACATAATGTCTTACCCCTTCTGGCAAAGGATATAGAGATTGTGAGCCTTGATTGAAAACTGGATCATTTTTTTTCCCCATTATTCTTTACCTCGATCGGCAATGTAAAGGTGAACGTACTCCCTTCCCCATACTTGCTCTTTGCCGTTATCATGCCGCCATGAAGCTCTACCAGTTGCTTTGTAATTGTCAGTCCAAGCCCTGCTCCCCCATATTTTCTTGTTAAACCCGAATCAATCTGCTGGAAAAGCACGAATAGTTTTCCCATATCTTCATCCTTGATGCCTATACCGGTATCCGAGATCGAGAATCTTGCTATGTTATCAACTTTCTTAACAGTTATGGTAACAGTTCCCCCTTCCGGTTTGCTGAATTTTATTGCATTATCAACAAGGTTGAACATGATATTCATAAATTTTTGCCGGTCAGCAAAAATTTGGCCAAGAGCCGGGTCAAACTCGGTTTTGAGCGCCACTCTTCGTTTCATAGCTTTATCTCTTAATAGAGAGAGAACCTCTTCTATGATCTGAGGTACGGAAATCCTTCTTAATGCCAATTCTAGCTTTCCAGCCTCGATCCTTGTCATGTCAAGTATCATATCAATGAGATTGAGCTGGTGTTTACCGCCTTCAAGAATATGGTCTACATATTCTTCCTGTTTCTCATTCAGTCCTCCTGCCATCTTTCGCTTTAATAGCTCTGAAAATCCCAGCACTGCATTCAGGGGAGTTCTGAGTTCATGGCTCATGGTGGCTAAGAATTCGTTCTTTGTCCTGTCTGCATTAATCAGGCGTTCATTTTCAAGACGGATTCTTTCTGCATTCTTGTGCTCGGTCATATCCTGAAAAACGCCATACATAGCCTTTTTACCCTGGTAATTAAAAGGAATTGCTATTATCTCAATATCTACTGGAGTGCCATCCACCCTGAGGAATTTTTCTTCTATCAAAGGCACTTTTTTTCCTTCTTCCTGCATCTGTATGCGTTCTTTGACGAGTTCATGGTAATCGGGGTGTACAATTTCCAGCACCGGTTTTCCAATGAATAAAGATGTATCTGTTGTGCCAAGAATTTTTGCTCCAGCTAAATTCATGTAAATTATTTTGCCTTCCAAGTGAATAGCAATTCCATAGGGTGATAAATCCACAAGATGACGGTAGCGTTCCTCGCTTTCCAGAAGCGCGTCCTCAGACTTCTTTCGCTCTGTTATATCTCTTGTCATATGAATGATGCTGATGACATTTCCATTTTCATCCTTCACAGGAGATGCCGAGACCTCTACATATCGCTTTTCTCCATCCTTTGTACAATGAATATGCTCTTCTGTTGAAGGCTTGCCTGTTTTCACTGTCTCCATAAGAGGGCAGATATCATCAGGAGGAGTACATGGTACTGTCCGTTTATGTACTATCTCGTAACAGGTTTTTCCCATAACGTCTTCTTTCTTCAATCCATATGTTTCCAGAAAAACCGAATTGGTATCGATTATCCTGAAATCACGTACGTCAATTACGGAGACTGCATCATTCATGCTGTTGATGACAGTCCTTGAGAATATATTCTGAACCTCGATATTTTTTTTAGCCTTTTCAAGATCTGTTATATCCTGATTGACCTTCTTTGCCATAAGATTAAAAGCATCGGCTAAAACCCCTACTTCATCTCCATATTTTATATCAACTCTTGTCTCAAAGGAACCTTTTTCGATATCTAAAGCAGCATTCTTCAGTGTGTTTATTGGCTTTGAGATATTCCGGGATATAAAGAACCCCATGACAATCGAAAATGCGACCGTCAACAACGATATATATACGAGATTTTTTAGCCCTGTTGATATCGTATCCTGTAAGATCTCTTTTTTTTCGTTTATCTCTATGGTTTCATGCTGAAAGGTTTGGTTTATAGCTTTCCTGAACTCCTTTTCAGCCAGCTGGAATTCTTTCCACTTTTCTAAAATCTTTTCTCTAGAGTCTCCCTGTTTTTCTGATGCTATTAATTCATCACTAATTATCTCAATTTTTGTACTGCTGTTTTTAATATTTTCCAAAAAAACCGTCTCTTGCGGAAAATATTTATTTACAAGTGCATCATATTCTGAAATTGCCTCGTCAAATTTTATCCTTTCTGCTTTGAGCTGATCTATTTCTTCTTTTGCAGATTTAGAATCATTACCTTCTGTGTCTGTTATCAGAACAACCTTGTTTGTCGAGGAAATTATATTTTGACCTTCTGCTTCCACTTCTTCAATCGTATCGAGAACGGGCAAAGACTTCTCGGAAATTTCATTGTATGCTGAATTAATATGATTTACCGAAATAAATCCAAAATAGGCAACAACTCCGACCAGCAAACTAACTATTAAATATCCAATAGTTAATTTATATATTAGCTTCATTTATTACCTCTTTTTTAGCTTTGATCGGCAGCGTAAAGGTGAATGTGCTTCCTTCCCCATACCTGCTATTTGCCTGGATCTTGCCGCCGTGCAATTCCACAAGCTGCCTGGTGATAGCAAGTCCAAGCCCTGTACCGCCGTATTTTTTTGAAACCCCCGGATCAAGCTGCTCGAACTTCTGGAAAAGCTTGCCAGTATTTTCCTCTTTTATCCCTATACCCATATCAGAGACCGAAATCTTTGCCATATCGCCTTCTTTTTTGGCGGTTATGGTTATTGTCCCTCCTTCATCCTTGCTGAACTTTATGGCATTGTTGAGAAGATTGAAAAGTACCTGCTTGACTCTCTGTTTGTCGGCTTCTATAAACTTAAGTCCCGGCTCGAATTCTGTCTTGATCAGTACATTATGCTTGATCGCCTTCTCTTTAATAAGTGTGAGCGTCTCATTTATGGTTACTGGTAAGGAAATATTCTCAGTCACCAGTTCAATTTTCCCGGCTTCTATCTTGGAAAGGTCAAGAATATCATTTATGAGGGTAAGCAGGAATTTGTTACTTGTATAAATATTGTCCACATATTGTTTCTGCTTTTCATTTAGTTCTCCTGCAATACCCATTTTAAGAAGTTCGGAAAAACCGATTGATGCATTCAATGGAGTGCGAAGTTCATGGCTCATATTAGCAAAAAACTCGCTTTTGGCTTTGTCTGCAGCTTCAAGGCGCAGGTTTTCATGGAGTGTTTCTTCTGCTTTCTTGCGCTGGGTTATATCCCTGAAAATCCCCTGTATCACCTTTTTATCCGAATATTGGATAACGCTCCCGGCTATATCTACAGGAACGATCCTGCCATTTTTTCTCAGCACCTTCGCATCAATTAAAGAGCCTGAACCTTTTTCGATTATTTCTTTAAAAGTATTGATAGTTCTTTCAAGCTCTTCATGCGGATGAAGTTGAGTCATGTTCATTTTCGAAAGTTCCTCTTTCGTAAAACCCAGAAGTTCCTCCGCTTTTTTATTCACTTCCAGCAACTTCCCTTTATCATCAGCAAGTATTATTGCGTCACTGGCATCGTTAATCAAAGCACGGTATTTTTCTTCTGACTTTCGCAATTCATCCTCTGCCTTCTTGCGCCGGGTGTTGTCCTGAACCGTGCCATGCAGTCCCACGATCTTACCGCTGGCATCATAATCAGCTTCGCCCCGGGTGGAAGTATGTATTATAGTGCCGTCAGGTCGCACAATATCCAGGTCGAGTTCATACGATTCTCCGCTCTGCAATGCCTTTTCTACCACTGTACTCAGCCGTTCCCAGCTTTCAGGTGTGTAGCTGGATGACATCTCCTCAAAGCCAGGTGCAGGAGAATTTGGATCGAGCCCGTTGATATGATAAAGTTCTTCCGACCATTTCACAGTGTTTGTTGCCAATGTCCACTGCCAGCTGCCGATCCGGGCTAAACGCTGCGCCTCGTGCAGACTTCTTTCGCTATTCTTCAACGCCTCTTCCGCCCGCTTGTGCTCGGAAATGTCGTTAAACAGTATGGCGACTTGCCGGTTTTCCGGTTGGCCCAAACGGAATGCGTAAACATCATACCAGCGGTGCAACTGCTCGGCATAATTCACAAAGCGGGCCGGCTGGCCCGTTAACGCGATTTTCCCGTAAATTTCAAACCATTGCTCTTCGTGCTTCGGGGCAAGCTCGCGCATTCTCTTGCCTTTCGCATCGATGAGTCCTGTTTGTTTCTCGAACGACGGATTGATCTCTATAAAGCGATAATCGATCGGCTTTTCGTTTTCGTCGAAAATCACTTCGATAATACAGAAACCCTCATCAATTGCATTAAACAGCATGCGGTAATGTTTTTCAGATTCGGACAATTCATATTCCGCTCGCTTACGCTGTGTGATGTCCCTTGCTACATGAATGACATTAACGATTTTTCCATTTTCATCAAATATGGGTGACGTAGCGATCTCCATATGTCGCTTTTCCCCTTTCGCTGACCAGTGCACATGTTCTGCTGTTGAAGTTTTCCCCTTTTCCAGAGTCTCCAGAAAAGGGCATATATCCTCTGGAGAATTACATGGCTCTTTTCGTTTATGGGTTATTTCATAACAGGTTCTTCCGGTAACATCTTCCTTCTTTAACCCGTAACTATTAAGGAAAAACGTATTTGCGTCGATTATCCTGAAATTATTCACATCAATAACTGAAATAGCGTCGTTCATGCTGTTAAAGACCGTTTCGGAAAATTCCTTTGATCTGATCAAATCTACTTCTGCTTTCTTGCGTCTGGTGTCAGCGCGGTCAATATCGCCACCTATTGACTGTGTTATTTTATTAACGACAATACTGACAATCATGACTGATAAAATTGCCATTAATGACACTGATAATGCATGGTTGTCTGTCAGCGGGAAAAGAAAAATATCGAAAAGGCTATGGATCAGGACAATAGAGATAGTAACCGGAAAAAAAGTCCGCATTAATCTGGGGCGCAACGACATACCCACAAATGAATTTAGAGGCCAGTAATCCTGTCCCGCAGCAACAATGAGCCCGATACCCAGGAACACAAAAACAATTGCCGTAGTGAGCGCTACAGGTATTATATTTCCCCCGTATAGCAATGGTGTCCCATACAAATATCCCAGAATTATCACAAACCCAACTGAGATTACCAGAGTAGCAAGGCCTGCTGCCATACCTCTGGCACCTCGCTTGCCTGCCGGGGAAGTAAGCAGTAATAGAAGCGATGAACCGGCTACTATCAGGTTTACAGATGTAATGGGAGACATTCGGCCTGTGGGAACACCTCCAAATTTTTCAGGATGACTTTGCAGCATTTGTTCTATATCTATTTTCATTTCCGTAAAAAAATCGATGA
The DNA here is from genome assembly GCA_021409285.1 of Candidatus Methanoperedens sp. Taxonomy (GTDB): domain Archaea; phylum Halobacteriota; class Methanosarcinia; order Methanosarcinales; family Methanoperedenaceae; genus Methanoperedens. The sequence continues at coordinate 17,013 of JAGFND010000046.1, forward strand.
ATATTATGAGGCTGATCAATATAACCAGAAAAACTCCAACCCCTGCAAGCTTCCTGACATGAAAGTTAGCAGGCCTGCGTATATAAACAAGCAACGCGCCACTCAGTACAATAAACATCAGGGCTGTGCTCAGTGCCATCGGAATATAATCTGTACGGATTCCGGCAAGAGTGAGCCAGTTTAACACCCAGCCCACGATGGCAATTCCGCTGATGCCTGCAGTTATCGCAATGCATACGAGCATCAGGCGCCGTAAAATATCCTCTGGACGGCCGTCATGCCCTATATCCAGACTATCCTTAATAGTAGACGTTTCCCCCATTTCAGGTCTCACCTCTCTCCTTTGGTTCTATCGGCAGCGTAAAGGTGAATGTGCTCCCTTCCCCATACATGCTCTCTACCCGGATATTTCCTCCATGCAATTCCACAAGATGCTTCGTGATAGCAAGTCCAAGCCCTGTGCCGCCGTATTTTTTTGAGATACCCGGATCAAGCTGCTCGAACTTCTGGAAAAGCTTGCCAGTATTTTCGTCTTTGATCCCTATGCCCGTGTCAGAGACAGAAATCTTTGCCATACCGCCTTCTTTTTTCGCGGTTATGGTTATTGTTCCTCCTTCATCCTTGCTGAACTTCACAGCATTGTTGAGAAGATTGAAAAGTACCTGCTTTACTCTCTGTTTGTCGGCTTCTATAGACTCAAGTCCAGGCTCGAATTCTGTCTTGATCAGTACATTATGTTTGATCGCCTTCTCTTTAATAAGTGTGAGCGTCTCATTTATGGTTACTGGTAATGAAATTTTCTCAGGCACCAGTTCAATTTTTCCGGCTTCTATCTTGGAAAGGTCAAGAATATCATTTATGAGGGTGAGCAGGAATTTGTTACTTGCAAAAATATTGTCCACATATTGTTTCTGTTTTTCATTTAATTTTCCAGCCATACCCATTATAAGAAGTTCGGAAAAACCGATTGATGCATTCAGGGGAGTGCGAAGTTCATGGCTCATATTTGCAAAAAACTCGCTTTTGGCTTTGTCTGCAGCCTCAAGGCGCAGGTTTTCAAGGTGTATTTTTTCTGCCTTCTTGCGTTCGGTAATGTCCTGAAAAACAGTATACATCGCAGGTTTCCTCATAAAGATAAAAGGAATAGACACTATTTCCACATCTATAGAAGTTCCATCGAGCCTGAGGAACTTTTCCTCCCAAGATGCTAAAGTTTTCAATTCTTCTTCCATAAGGATTCGGTCTTCGATGATATCGTGCAGGTCCGGAGTTATGAAATGGAATACAGTTTTTCCAATCAGTTCATCAGGATTTGATGCGCCGAGAATTCTTGCCCCTGCCAAATTCACATACAATAATTTCCGTTCGGAATGAATAGCTATACCATACGGAGAGAAATCCACAAGACGGCGGTTGCTTTCCTCACTTTCCCGCAGCACCTCCTCAGATTTCTTGCGCTCTGTGATAACCGCCGCAAGTATCAGGATCGTCAATGCCACCACGCCAGTAAATACCTGCAGGAATCCAAGGCTCCCGGCAGGTGTTCCTTTTATGAAAGGGCCGATACCGTGGGCTGTATGCCAGATAGCTATACCCGACACTATCATGATCGCACTGGTTGCGCCTCTTAGACCAAAACGCAGCGCTGCCCATATTAAAAATGGGAACATGATGTATGGGGAGTTTAAGATATTATCGGGCTCACTAAAAACAGTATCGCTGACCAGAACAAGCGATGTCAGCAATGCCAGAGCCTCAGCGATATGCACCGGTCTCAGGTCTAAACGTGACCGTATACTCCATACCAATACTATCGGAGCCACCACAATTACGCCCAGCACATCACCCAGCCACCATGTCATCCAGAATGGGCCTGAGGCCGCCCAGGGAATAATACTGGAAAGATAGAAACTCACTGCTCCGGAGGTGGCGCTGATGGTCGTGCTGACCATTGAACCCAGAACGGCCAGCCCCAGAACATCCCGCAATCGTTCCAATGAATTGTGAAATCCCATGCGGTTTAGCAGATAAGCGCCTGCAAGCGCTCCTCCAGCGCTTCCAGCTGCCGTGGCAAATGCGATCGGAACCGGCAAACCTTCCAGAACCACTTCAAGGAACGTTCCAAGGGCTATGCCTGGCCACAGGCGATAACCGAATAGCAGGATCACAGCAAGCGCAAATCCTGCTGGAGGCCATAACGGGCTTGGGTGGCCTGTGACAGCCAGGGAGAGTTTTGCAACACCAAAGTAGACAATGGCAACTATTCCCACCTGCGACAGATATGACCAGTACCTGGATCTTATGAACAATCCACGTTCGCTTTCTTCAATCATATTTTATTAGATCCCTGTCTATTTCTTTTTCCTTCACCTTGCTTACCTCATCGCAAAGATGATACAAATTCAAAGAGATGGAATTTCCATTTCAAGCTTCTTTAAAGAAACTTTCTCAATTGTCTCCCTGAATCCAATAACATCTGATACGCGAATACGGATTGGTCTCACATTGATATGCAATATAAGTATATTTGGCTCAATATCTAAATAAGGTTCTGTCTCAACCATGAGAGCCTTTACCCTATCTAAAGGAGTCTCAAAAAGCATCTCTGCGTTCCACAGGAAAAGCCTCTTATTAGTAAGATACCAGATACCAGGTCTCCAGTTCCGGATAATTCCCTGAATGTACCAGATAGAGCCAGATGTCCTGAATAATAGCTTCTCGCCATCTGCAAGCACAACTGCATTCTTTGTCAATTCAGCAGCGTACCATGCCCTGGTTCTCTCATCCCATGCTTCCATCACCCCATAATCTAGCATAGTTTCAATACTTGCTATTGCAGCTTTCAGGCTAATTCCGATCAAAGGAACGCCTGCAACAGATATTACCACATCTGCATTCAGGATGATGCCTTTGTTCAGGCACCTGTCCAGCAGATCAACAATATTGTTTTCCCTCTCAGGATCCATACTGAACGCC
>JAGFND010000047.1 GCA_021409285.1 Candidatus Methanoperedens sp.
ACAATCATTATCATCATAAGATGTTGGTATCTGTAATACACAGGGGGCCACTCCAACGGAAGCAGGCTTCAGGGTATTATAATTCCTCGGGTGAAATTATTATGAGTGAGATTATTGGGACAAAAGGAGCAAGTATTATGGTAAAAAAATCGGAACTACTGGCATATCTGCTGGCGACACTGCTGTTTTTAGGGATGATGGCAGGTACGGCAAGCGCAACTGCACCTGTAATGGTATCTGCAAATTACACGGATGATAATCACGATGGTACGGTCGATACCGTTTATATAATATATGATCAAAACATAACTTTGAATTCGACAGGTAGTGTGAATGATTGGCATTTCTCAGTAAACCCACATAACCTCGCTGTAGGCGGTATTAACATTAATACCGGTATTAATGACACTACTCTAATGTTACACGTTACTCAAAGTCCAGTTCTAAATACAGGATTGATGGCTACGACCGTTAATTACACGAATATTTCTGGGAGAATAAAAAACACCGGATTAGAATCCGCAGCATCAGGAGACATAGCGATAAACGACAGTGCAGCACCAATAGTGATAAACGTCAGTTCATCGAAAGCAAACGGCACATACACCACAGGGGATATTGTCAGTATCACAGTGAATTATACAGAGGCTGTGAATGTCACGGGCGGATCCCCGTATTTAACACTTAATACAGGCGGGGTTGCGAACTACACTGGAGGTAATGGTACACCTTCTTTAATATTCACATACATCGTAAGGGCAGGGCAGAATACAGCCGATCTCGATTATGAATCAAACGGCTCACTTACATTAAATGGCAGCTTGATAAGAGATGCAGCATTGAACGTCGCTGTCAATACTCTAGCCGCACCAGGAGCTGCAAATTCGCTGGGTGCGAAAAGGGATATAGTTATTGACACAACACCTGTGACCTTCGTTACAAGCTTTCCGATAAGAATGCTCAATGCAACCGGAGCATCCACCAGGATAGCAACAACTATGTACTATTATTATAACAGTTCAACTATCAGGATTAACGTAAGCCTGAACCAGACAGGTCTTAATGTTTCGGGAGACTTTTCACCGTTGAACACATCACTTATCAACATAAGCACCAGCTATAACAATGCAACAGGTGAATATATCTATACACTGACCGCGACAGCGGGCAATCTGGGCATGAGCGCTTATCCAATTAACATAACAGCAACCAACACGACAACAGGTGCCTCCAATTTTACCATGATTCCACCCATAGTGGTAATGAACATCAATCCGCAGGCAGCTGACCTGACATTGGGTGGCACGAACTGGACAACAGGAATAGCTGACTTTACTAATGCTACATTTACATTTGAAAAGTACAATGATTCATCTCACAACTATAAGCTCGGCAAGCTTGAATTCCTTAGCCCGATGAACCTTGCTGATATTACAACAGCGACAGCCCTGCAGAATCTGGGGGCCAGCCTGAACATGAGCGCAACCTCCATGAACCTGAATTCGTCCGAAAATGCGCTTGCATCAATGAACGTATCCTCAAACCTGAGTTTTTACAATCTGACCACGTATTTCAGTGGAAAACGTGCAAGCATTCTTATAAATGGCATTCCTTCAATACGCAGCGACGGGGTTCGGGTAGGTGACGGCACTATTAATAACGCGACCATGACCTGGAGTCCTGATAATAACACCGTTAATTTCACCATACAGCACTGGTCTAACATCTCTTTAGTGAGCTATGGGGCTAACGTGACAGTAGATCAAGAGACAAGGACGACAAACGCAACAGTAAACGCGACCTATACTCTTATCCTGCAAAATAACGGTGCTACTCCCGATACATTCAACCTGACCGTTGCCAATAGCGGTGCATCAACAGCGGCCCTGAATGTAAGCGGGGATATTACCCTGGCTTCATTGGCTACCCGGACATTGCTCCTGAACGTGACCAATACTTCAAGCGGTATTTTTTATGTGAATGTTACTGCACGTTCCAACAACGATTCTACAAAATTCGGGTATGTCAATACCACAACAACTATACCCATTGTAATTACCATTACAAGCCCCGCCAATGCCAGTGCAAATACCACAGGTTATGTTAATGTGACTGCAACCCTGGACAACACCGGTCTGGCACAATACTTGAACTGGAACGGCGTAAACTATACGATGACGCCCAATACGTCAGCGTCAGCAGGAACGGTTTTCTTCCGAAATATGACCGGGCTTCTCAGCGGTAACTACAGCTTGAAGGTATATGCAAACGACACAGCAGGCGTTTGGAATGTCTCAGGAACAAGGATAGTGACGGTCAATAGAACAACCGTTGACACTACCATTGTAACAATAATTAATAACTCGACTTTTATTACCAATGAGACACTCGAAATAGCAGCACCTAGCGGTAACGTTACAATAATCATTCCGAACGGCACCAACGCATCAGTTGGAGGTGCCGCATTGACCTCGATTTCAGTAGACTCCCTGGCCCAGGTGAATTCTACATTCACAGCAAATCTGGGCAGCAGTGATAGACTGATTGGCGAAAATCTATCTCTTGGTCCGGAAGGCGCCCGTTTTAGCCCTGACATACAAATACGGTTTAATTATACAGATGCTCAGCTTACAGCAGCGGGAATAACTGATGAATCTACACTGAGGATCAAGTTCTACAACACCACCACAAATACCTGGGTTGAGCAGACACCTTACAGCCTCAATATAACTGGAAATTACATCATTGCAAACGTAAGTCACTTCAGTACCTTCGCATTAATAGGAACAATCACAACAACCACCACTACATCCACAGGAGGCGGCGGAAGCGGCGGTACAGGCGGCGGTAGCTCAGGCGTATCGACATCCGAACCGTTTGATAACATAGCAAAGTCGGAAAGATACGATAAGAGCCTGATTGCCAATACACCGGTCATATATGCATTCAAGGCACCCGAACTCGGCATATACGAGATAGCCATTACAGGTAAAGAAAGTGAAAATGAAGTAGCTCTGAGAGTAGAAGTTCTTAAAGGCACATCAAAACTGGTAACAATACAGGCGCCAGGACTTGTGTATAAGAACGTGAATGTATGGGCTGGAACAAAGAGATTAAAAGAAGCCGTGATCAGATTCAAGGTAGAGAACTCGTGGCTTGGCAGCAACAAGCTCGCAGGCAGCGACATTAAGATGGTAAAGTGGGACGGCAGCAAATGGGTGCAGATCGAAACCACAGAAAAGAACAAAGATGATACATATACCTACTACGAGGCAAAGACAGATACCTTATCGGTTTTCGCAATAACCGGAATGAAAGGAGAGGAAGTCGTGCCCACAGCAACGGAAGCAGCTGAGGTAATATCAACACCCTCAGGTCAGGAAACAATAACTCCAGCCACGCCAGAGGACACAGAGACAGCTTCAGGATTTGAAATAGTGCTTTCAGGAGCCGTACTATGCGCGGTTTACCTGTTTGGCAGAAAGAGAAGATGAACATGGCCTCCGCATCGGTGTATCTGCCGGTGCGGAATACCATAATATTATCTCTTTCTTTCCTGCAGGTGCTCGTATAAAATAATACTCAGGAAAATAAAGACAACGATGACACCGAAAACATAAGATTGTTTTGCCCAGTAATTGCCCCACGTGAGCAAAAGACCGATCTCATCTATCAAAAGACCGAGACCGCCGCCGTAAAGGATTGCTGATATCACTTTATATTTTTTCCTGTATCCGATAAGGGTTATCCATCCACTTATCGAAAGAAGCAGGATACCAATAAAGAAATGGTGAATATGGTAATTCCCGATCCACAATTCAAGTGACGGTTTTGATTCACCTGCCATTACTATGAGCGCGCGTGAAACAGTAAATGTGATCAAAAATGTGATCGTGACAATAAATTGAAGTTCAAGAAGCTGACTGTGTTCTTTTTTCTGAAGTTCTATGATGTGGGTTCTTTTCAATTTTTGCAAAAAAAGTTTGAAACGATATTCTGTCAGATACATAAAAGTATAGAGCAGTATACCGAAAATGATCAATCCGATACCAAGACCGACAAGAATCCAGATTTCTTCGAGCTTAAATTCATCTGACAGGAAAGAAGGACTATAAAGAATGGTGTTAAGAAAAACGTCTGTTCTTTCTGTATTCAACATAGAAGCAATGATAAGCCCGGCCCCCATTGCGATAATTATCCTTACAAACCCAAATTGAATGGTCTTCCAGTAATCCACTGATCTCACTTCACTTATTTCGGGGCCTGTAAAAGAGTACTATCCTGTATTCTCCCGGAGCTCTGTCCATTTTCCGGGACAGCAAGTAATCAAGCGTAATATCCGAGGGCTTGAACCAGTACCAGGACATCTTTGAGCTATTAAGTCTCTGATACTCATAGCCCAGGCGTTCCTGGACAAGATCAGGTTCATGCTTATCATCTGAATCATGCACCACAATAAGAGGCGCATCCAGTTCTGAATCCACATTTACCTTCCATTTTAATGTCGCATAATGGCGCAAATACCACAGGAACTGTGTTTCCATCTCTGTATCAGTAATCTGTAATGGTGTTGACTGGTTCTGATACTGTGCAGATATCTCAAATATCTTGTCGATAAATATAGAATATTTCTGTGGAGGCTGTGCTGCCTGTATCAATGGTTCTGCCGGATTGGTATAATCATAATAATTAAGGAAAACGCTTGAGTAAACAAGATACGAAGAACTTACAACAAGGAAAATGACAGCAGCAGTTCTTAAATTCGCTTTTATAGTTGGCAGTACCCCGCCAATGTATGAAGCCGCGATCAGAACGAGGGGCAGCAACGGATTAAGGATAAGCCATGGGACTTTTTCCTGGAGATAAGAATATATCGCAAGATTTGCCAGGGCCCAGTATATCAGGAAAGAAAAAAACAGGTTCCTGGACTTAAGTACAGTTGCGATCCCATAAACAACAAGCGGAAAAAAAACAATAATGGAACCTGGTAAATATGCAGTAGGGAAAAACTTGTTTGAGGCGGGATAAATATCGGATATATAATACATGATATCTGCGGTGATCCAATATGCTAATAAAAAAACCAGGATTTTTTCTTTTTTTCCTTCGCAACAGCCGTAATATGCTATTCCCAGTATACTGAATACAAATACTGGAAGCTCATATAATGCTAATATTGGAAGATAGAAAAAGTAAGGTCCTCCTATTCGTTCCGTCTTATGCATTTCATACCAGTGTAAAATAGCTTTCAGAAAAGCCTCTTTCATGCCGGCTATGTCAAGGAATTTCCCCGTATAGAATAATGAAAAACATAGGATGACAACAAGACATAATAACAGCGATTCAGTTGCAATAATGATCAAATTCTTATCAAGCCGTTTTATCTTTTCAAATAAATTACTGAACAACTTTTCTCTGATAATAACAAGAAGCAGGAAAAACAGGATCAAAGCCGCAGTGATGTAAGCATTTTCTTTCAGGGCCGCAAGTGACGCAAGAGCGACTCCCCCTGTGAACAGATAAAATGGCCGAAAGAGTGAATAGCCATCTACATTGTAATTTTCTGCGTATTTGACAGCGCAAACAAGTATAAGCAGTGAAAAAAAGGATATGAAAATATCCTCACGGTAAAACCTCGAGTAATAAAGGAATGAAGGCGAGATTGCATAAAAGAAGGCTGCTATCACCATTCCTGTCTTTCCGATGTATTTTCGAAGCGGGATCAGAAAAAGGAGCATCGTAGCACCAAGGATCGCCGGAAGGAGCCGGGCTGCATAGATATTATCACCGAAATGCCTGAACATCTCGGCTGTCACATAATACATAAACGGACCATGGAATGAAGGGTCATATGAATAAATGCCGTCATTGAACAATTTGTAAGTGAAATATCCGACGGCCGCTTCATCGTGATGAAAAACCCTTATGCCAAGATCATGCAGGCGCAGGAAAAGGGCAAGAACAATTAAGAAAATATAAACAAAATACAAACCAAAGTCTTTTTTGCTCATTGCCCCAAAAATAGTTTAACATATTGATAGCATTTATGGTTTAATAGGGAGATGCTTGGGCTATGCCAGAAATCAGGGTCAAGCTGTTCGCGAATTTGCGGGAATATGTAAGAACAAAAGAAATTGAACTTGAAGGAGATAATGTTAAAGAGATCCTGAAAACCATCTGCAAAAAATTTCCCGGTATTGACAGGATGATTTATGAAGATGATAAATTGATTCCATATATCAATATTTTTGTAAATGGCAAAGATATAAATGAGCTGAGCGGCCTGGACACACCGCTTAACCCCAATGATGAGATCGCGATCTTCCCTCCAGTTTCGGGAGGATGATGTTTAAGAAAAGGATCAGGGCTGATGAGGCAAAGGAACTATTTTTGAGTTCATTCCAACCACTCGATAATACCGAGTTCCTTCCTGTTGAAAATTGTGATGGCCGGATAATTGCCAGGGACATCATATCAATGTTAGATGTTCCGCATTACCGCCGCGCAGCAATGGACGGTTTTGCTGTCAGGTCATCGGATGTTCTTGGCGCAGGAACAAATTCTCCAGTTATCCTTGAACAAAGGTCAGAGGTCGAAAAAGGAACATGCGTCAGGGTACATACTGGTTCCCCGTTACCTGATGGTGCGGATTCTGTGGTCATGCTTGAAGATACTTATGTCCGGGATGATTCTGTCGAGATATTCGCGCAGATTCCACCATTCAAGAACACAGGTGAGATCGGGGAAGATATTCGAAAAGGAGAGCTTATTTTAAATAAAGGCCATCTTATCCGCCCCTGCGATATAGCAGTGCTTGCATCGACCGGTATCAGGAACATAGAAGTATACAGGAAGCCCAGAGTTGCAGTAATACCGACAGGCGAGGAAGTTATAGGAAGAGATAAGGAAGAACTCAAGGCTGGTGAGGTCTATGAGACAAATGGAATAATGACAGAATTATATATCAGGAAATGGGGCGGAGATCCTTATCTAAGGGATATTGTGACTGATAATCCGGAAGAGATCAAAAAGGCGATATTGTCGGATCAGGATGCTGATATGATAATAATCAGCGGTGGGACTTCTGTCGGGAAAAGGGATCATGTACCTCATGTTGTCGAATCCATTGGAAAATTGCTTGTCCATGGAGTTGGTATAAGCCCTGGAAAGCCCACTGCTCTTGGTGTTTTCGATGGCAAACCTGTTGTCTGTTTGCCAGGTTATCCTGTTGCATGTATTGTGGCGCTTTTCTTTTTTGCGAGGCCGGCGTTTCGAAGACTTGCGAATTTACCTGATTCAACGGACAGGATAGTAATAGCAGTTCTATCTGAAAAGATCACTTCAAGGACTGGATTTAAGACATTTGCCCGTGTCAGATTGCATGACGGCAAAGCCATTCCTCTTGCAACTTCGGGTGCGGGTATTTTGAGTTCGGTTTCAAAAGCTGATGGTTTTGTAATAATTCCTGAGAATATAGAAGGATTGAATGCTGGAGAAAAGGTGGAGGTAGTATTGATAGATTAAAACAGATCAGGGTACATGCCAGCCTTTATAAAGATTATGGTGGGGGATCCATGATCTTTCATCGGGAACAAGACCGCAACATGTACCATAATAGTTTATCTTATATCCGCTTTTTTCTGCAAACTTAATTATCCCTGGTGTTGGCGAGGCGATACCTGCAACACCACTTTTTAAAGCTATCTTTTCAATTTCTTCCCTTTCCCTCCCGCTTGAATGAGCGCATCCCAGCAGGATGGGTGTTCCATGGAACATTTCAATTGCTTTTGTAATGATTTTTTCAAAATCCGATGGTTTTGGCCTGGAATGAGCCATTGGTGTCCCCGCCACAGGCATCAATCCTGTTATTATTATTGACACAGGTTTTATGTTCTTTATGAGTTCAAGGGCGCGAAATTCACCTTTCAATTCCCCATAATACAATCCCACGCACACATGAGGGAATATCATGATGTCAGACTCAGAGATCGAGCAAAGGCTTTTTGTGTAATCTTCTTCCGTGACGGAAATCCCGTAAACTTCCCAGGCTGTTGTCATATCGCCCACAACATCAAAACCGATGCCGTCAAGCCCTGATAACTTAAGCAGAGTCGCTTCTTCTTTTGAGATGAAGCCTGTATGTGCTATGAGGATGAGATCTGTTTGTTCCTTGATCCTTTTCAGTGCAGGGATCAGACTGTTCACTGGCACCCGTCCCCGCTCATCGCATCCGCCTGTGATCAGCAGTCCTTTTACCCCCCGCTTGTGAAGTGAAAGAGCTATCTTTTCAAGTTCAGCGCATGTCATTGCAGGTATCAAAGATTCAAGAAGCTTTCCTTTACAGTGCTTGCACATGAGGCTGCATGAAGTTCCTGTGACTGAAATTGAAGGGAAATATTCTGAGGTAATAAAAAAATTGATCTTCTTACCTGGCATGCTGTACTATATATTTTCCATACAAATAAACTTTAAATATAGTCCTGTCATCGAAGGGTTAGATTCAAATGCAAAAAGATCCTGATGAAGGTTATAAATGGCAGGCGATGTTCGTGGTTTCCATTGGAATTTTCATGGCGACCCTTGATGGAAGTATCGTAAATATCTCTTTGCCAACGCTTACAAAATACTTTAATACTGATATAACTACAATAGAGTGGGTCATCCTTTCATACCTTTTGACAATTTCTGCACTGCTGCTTACACTTGGCAGGCTTTCAGATATTTACGGGAAAAAACCAATTTTCTCACTTGGCCTTTTGATATTCACGGCAGGCTCTGCTCTTTGCAGTCTATCGGCAACCGAAGGGCAGTTGATAGCGTTCAGGGCTGTGCAGGGAATAGGAGCGGCAATGATAATGGCGAACGGGCCTGCGATTATTACATATGCATTCCCGCATAACGAGCGCGGAAGGGCGCTGGGCCTTATCGGGACAGTCGTCAGTATTGGCTCTATGGTCGGGCCTGTCCTTGGCGGCTTCCTGATAGACTGGGTAGGGTGGCAGAGTATTTTTTATATAAATATCCCTGTAGGGATTTTTGGAACGGTATATGCTATAAAGTCACTCAAAACCGATGAAATCCATAAAGGACAGGAATTCGACATCTCTGGCGCATTCTTCATGTTCATGAGTGTAACCTCTCTTCTGCTTGGCCTTACAGAAGGGCAGGAGCTGGGCTGGAGCTCTCATGTAATAGTTGGGCTTTTTCTCATGTTCGCTGTCTTCTTATTCCTGTTCCTGAGGACAGAATCAAAGGCAAGAGAGCCCATGGTGGATCTTTCATTGTTCAGGAACAAAACGTATTCAGCTTCCAATGTAAGCAGTTTCTTGAGCTTTATGGCCATGTTCACAGTAATTCTTCTCATGCCTTTCTATATGGTGGAAATATTGTATTTCAGTACAAAAGAAGTTGGGATGGCGCTAATCGTTGTTCCACTGTTAATGGGGCTGGTTTCGCCTCTTTCAGGCTGGATTTACGATAAGACTCGATCAATTCTGCCAGGGAGTTTAGGTATGGCGCTTTCAGTTCTTGCTTTATTCTCACTCGGGAATCTTGACAAAGGGTCAGGTTTCTGGGAAATTGTGCTGTGGCTCGGAATAGTGGGTGTGGGTATGGGGATGTTCCAGTCGCCAAATAATAGCATGATCATGAGTGCGGTACCAAGGAACAGATTGGGCATAGCTTCGGGTCTGCTTGCGATGGTACGCAATCTGGGAATGGTGACAGGTACAGCAATTTCCGGAGCTGTTTTCACGAGTACGCTTCAATCCTTTCAGGAATCGGGGGCAACATATGAAAATGCATTCCTTGGTGCATTCCATTCCGCATTCACAGTATCTGCAGCGATCTGTTCTGTAGCTGTACTTACTTCGCTTGTCCGGAGCAATAAAGATGGATAGAATAAAATACTTCTATTCATATTTTGTTTCATAATCCACAGCTATTGAAGATTTCTTCACCGCCATCAATCTTCTCACAGGCTCAAGTATTTTGTTCATATAGTCTGCCCCTGAAGATTTCAAGTCCATTGGATGAACTGCCTTCTTTATAAAATCAGTTTCAAGCGCCTCAAAACTCTTATAATGCAGGTCACCGCCATATTTCTCCGGGCGTCTAATCACTATCTCAGGATAGCGCGGCATAATATGATACCTGAAAAGGGCAAGGACAGGATTATCCTTCGCTTCACCTTCTGGGCAGAACGCCAATTTCATTTTCTTTTTCATATCTTCAGGTGAATCATCAACAGAAATATAATTGCCTTTGCTCGATGACATCTTTTTTCCGTCAAGACCAAGAAGTATCGGAGTATGGATGCACACTGGCGCTTTATATCCAAGCTCTGGCAAAGCTTCCCGCGCCAGCATATGGATCTTACGCTGATCGATGCCGCCAACAGCTACATCCACCCCAAGATGAGCGATATCCAGAGCCTGCATGAGAGGATATATCATCTGGGATACCTTTGGGTTCTCCGCGTCACGGCTCACCTCATCCATGCTTCGCCGCGCACGGTTAAGTGTGGTACTGCGGGCAAGTTTCAAAACATCGAGCATATACTGGCTATCCAGCTGGTACGATGACCCCATCACGAAATTCGTGTTTTTCTCATCAAGACCAAGAGCTATAAAACATCTTTTATTGTATTCAGCAATTTTTTCCACTTCATCCATTGTCCCTTTTTCATTAAGATATGCATGGACATTTGCAAGAAGAACCGTGATCTTAAAACCTGCCTCCTGGAGATCAAGGAGCTTATTAACGGTAAGAACATGACCCATATGTATCTTTCCGCTGGGTTCATACCCGACATAGGCCGATGGCTGCCTGCCAGAGTCCATCAATGATTTAAGCTCTTCTTTTGTTACGACCTCTTCGGTATTTCTTATGACCAATGATAATTTGTCCATAATCTGAGTCCTTTTGAAGCCAGCGGTCTTATGTTAAGCATACACTTATACCCTGCGGATAAATTTGATAAGAAAGATTAATATAATATAAATATATCTTATGACAAAATATAATATGGAAATCAATATGAAAAAACTGGACTTTAAACAACTTGATGACAAAGATGAAGAAATCGCAGACATACTTATTTCATTGGATATGAGCAGGTCTGTTGCAAGAACTCTTAGCTACCTTCAGAAAGTGAATGAAGCTACATCGATAGAACTTGAAAGATCTACAGGAATGCGCCAGCCTGAAGTAAGCATAGCTATGAAGGAGCTAGATCCATATGATTGGATAGAGGAACGTGAAGAAAAGAAGACGGGAAAAGGCAGACCATATAAAATATACTCGCTTAAAGTCGGATTTAAGGACATAATCGCTCATCTTGAGAAACAACAGAAGAAGGTAATTAACGATGCAATGGCATCGGTCGAGCGTCTGAGGGAATTGGGAAATGAATAGAACACCTGTAACATAACTTCAACTCAATTTGAGTATGACACAGAAAATTCTTATACTGGTTTCATTGCTGATAATCAGTGCAGTGGTTTTCAGTGGCTGCATCGATCAGAAAAAAACAATCGACACAGGTATAAAAGACAAAGAGAATATTTCCGGGATCAAAATATCAGAATTTGAGTCCACTCAAGGGATAAAAAAATTCTCATCTGCCCAGGAGGTCCGAGAATTCCTTAGAGCGAATGCTCCCCCCGCTTCCGGCATCCCCATGCCAATGAATGCAATAGCAGGGAATGCAATGGTAGGTGCTGCAAGTGATATGATAGTGGCTCCGCCTGCAGCAATCGCGGAAAAAGCAGTCGCTCAAACAGGTACTACAGATTACTCAGGAACGAATATCCAGGTTGAAGGGGTGGATGAGGCGGATTTTGTAAAGAATGACGGTAAGTATATCTATGTGCTTTCGCAGGCCAAGATCGTGATCCTTGATGCGTATCCGGCAGATAAAGCAAAAATAATCTCTCCGATATCGCTGGAGGGCAGACCAAGGGAGATTTTCGTGAATGATGATAGGCTGATCGTTTTCACAGAGAATGACGATCAGATATATGTATATCCTGAGTATGGCTATGTGCCTGTTCAGAGATATGCGCAAAAAACGACCGTTTTTGTCTATGACATATCAGACAGGAAAAATCCGGAACAGATGACCAATTACAGCATTAACGGCAACTATTTCAGGTCGCGGATGATAGGCGACTATGTCTATTTCATAGTAAAGGACAATGTCAATTATTACGATAATCTTGTCGATATGCCTGTGATCAGAAAAGGTTCAGCAAAGATAATGGCACCAGATATGTATTATTTTGACAATCCTGAACAGAGCTACGTATTCCACACCATCGCTTCCATCGACATAAAATCCGATAACAAGATCATAGCAAAATCATTCATGATGGGCTATTCTGACAATCTGTATGTTTCAGGAAATAATATTTACATTACATATAGAAAGAATATGCCGTACCGGTATTATGAAACTGAACAGGAAGATAAGTTTTATAAAGTTGTAGTGCCGCTGCTCCCAAATGATGCCCGGGATAAAATCAATGCGATCAAAGAAAGCAACCTTGACACTCATGAAAAATGGGATAAGATCTCATCAATCATGGAAGAAACCTATAACAGGATGAATGAAAAAGAAAAACAGGAATATTTAAGGACAGTGGAGAAGGGACTTGAAGAATACGAGACAAGAATAATGCAGGAACAGGAGAAGACCGTTATCCAGAAGATAGCGATCGGCAAAGGCGATATCGAATATAAGACAAAAGGAGAGGTCCCGGGAAGCCTGCTGAACCAGTTTTCAATGGATGAGTCCGGTGATAATTTCAGGGTTGCCACAACATTGCAATACTGGACGAGGAGCAAATCAGTCCAAAATAACAATGTTTATGTAATGGATAAAGACCTCGGGATCATCGGAAAATTAGAAGAAATAGCACCCGATGAGCGAATTTACTCAACAAGGTTTATCGGCAACAGGCTCTACATGGTAACGTTCAAGAGAATTGACCCGCTTTTCGTAATAGACCTGTCAGATCCAGCCGATCCGAAGATACTGGGCAAACTCAAGATACCGGGATTTTCAGATTATCTACACCCTTATGATGAGACACATATTATCGGTGTGGGAAAAGAAACCGGAGATAACGAATGGGGCGGAACATCCATAAAAGGTGTAAAAATCTCGCTGTTTGATGTTTCAGATGTCGAGAATCCAAAACAACTTGACAAATATGAGATCGGCGCCGCTGGTTCAGATTCAGAGGCCTTGAGAGATCACAGGGCATTCCTGTTTGACAAAAAGAAGAATTTGCTTGTTATTCCAATAAGAGAGGTGACAGGAAAAGAGAGATACAATCAGATATACGGTTATATGCCGAAAGTATGGCAGGGAGCCTACGTCTTCGGAGTAACACCGGAAGATGGATTCAAACTGAAAGGAAAGGTCTCTCATCTGGACGATTATGAGGAGCCGAATTACTACTGGAATTCACCTTATGCTGTTCGAAGGTCACTGTATATGGATAATGTGCTTTACACCATCTCAGCAGGGAAGATCCTGATGAACGATATCAATAATGTGACTGAAATAAATAGAGTAGACCTGCCATTTGATAAGAATAGATACAATGATTATGGATGGAATTAACCTTTATTTCTTATATTTGTTCCTCATATAGAATATCACATGGAAATACGGTTATCCCGCCCTTGCATAGAAGATCCTTTGCTTTATATCGCAGAATGTAATCTCGAAAAAAAAGTGGATATTGAGAAATTATGCACAATGCTACGGGAAATTGGGGCAATTGACCTGAAATGCTCGGTGAAACTTGGGGTTGCGCGATTCTTATTGGAGGGAAGAAGTGTGATGATATATAAGAGCGGGCGCATGGATATCAGAAAGATCAGGAATACCGGGGAAGCAGAGACTATAATGAAAAAAATATTGGAGACAGTGAAAGAGTCTCTTATCGATATATCCTTTTAGAAAATTCACCTATTGTATTTGTTGTATTCCTCGCAAGTTCTTCTAATTTTATCTGCAGATTTTCTTCCACACCCTTGATATTTATCCTGAGCGAGCGCTCTTTAGCATTGAGGGCTTCTTCCATGTTCTGTATCCTCATATTGAGCAGTACTATCAATGCGGCAAGAGAACCTATCAAGATCATGGCAGCCAGAATAATAATTGGATCTGAATTATATCCAAGGCGCGTAAGCCATTTATATGTTAATACAACTGACGATACAACCATTATTACAGAAAGTCCGATTTCCTTTGCGTCCATCTCATCTACCTCTTTTTTTAATTACAATTGACTTTTAAACATATATAGATTTAGATTTTCCTGCAGAAACATTCTTAATGATATGATCAAATATATCAATAATGGCACATATTATGGAATTGTTCGGAAAAACAAGAATTGTTGTGAAAGACGGTGAGGTCGTTGAAGTTGGTGAACCCGTGGCAGACTGGTGTCCTGTTTTTGACAAAGTCGCAGAGGTATCAAAACTCACAAAAGAAGAAGCGAAAAAGAACATGGAATACAGGATACGCGAACTCGGGATGTTCACCCCGAAAAGAAGATTTGACCATGGTGTCTTTGTTAATTTCGGAGTCAGCGAGATCATGATGACGGCGCTAAGGAGGGGGATTATTGATGCAACTGTCACGGTATGCGATGGCGCAGGAACTGTGATCACATGTAATCAGGAACTTGTGCAGGGGATGGGCGCCCAGATGTCAGGTCTCATCGAAACTGAGCCGATACCAGAAATAGTTGCAGGGATTGAATCACTCGGGGGCATTGTACTTGATAAAGAAAAAGCAAGTATCGACCAGGCCAGAGGCCTGCGGAAGGCGTGTGAACTGGGATTCAAAAATATCGCGGTCAGCGTCGTCAATCCTCATGATGCAGGAGTACTTCGCAGGATCGAAAAAGAACATGGTATTCATCTTATCCTGATCGGAGCCCATCTTACCGGGATAGAACAAAATGAGGCAAATGAGCTCATTGATTCTCTGGATATCATCACGGGATGTGCCTCAAAGATAATACGGAATATGGTCAAACCGCTGCTGCAGGCGGGGACGTCTGTTCCCATGTTCGCGCTGACGCAGAAGGGGAAGGAGCTTTTGCTTGAGAGAGCAAAAGAGATTGAAGCTCCTCTTCTCATAAATTCGACCGGACTGCCGTTTCTGCCAGAGCATAAACAGCCAAGACCGCTGGGTTAGGGTTAATGAACAGGGTAATGTTTGGGAAAAACCATTTAAGCCTGATGACCATGAACATTATTCGGTGGTACTGAAATAAGCGGGGTGGGGGTGGGCGGTATTCAATATTTCCTTTCAGATGTTCCCAATTGTTACGGAGCAATTGGAGCAATACGATTGGATAAACGAAATGGAGTTAATGCAAAATAAATAAGGAGGCTGGGATAACGGAATTAACTAAAATCACAGAAAGATTTATTGTGTATAAAATAATAATATCTACTGGGAGGTGCGAAAAATGGTTGCTAAACCAAAAGTTGAAGTTGCCAAGTCAAAAGTTGATGAAGCAGAAAATGAGAGGCAAAAAAAGTTCAATGAACAATTAAGAAGCCGTAAAGCACCACAGCCAAAAGCATAGATGCATGGTCAGAGTTCAAGGAGTAGAATGCATCAGTCCTTCAGGAAAGGTACGAATTCTACTCCTTGACTTATCTCCACAAGCCATTTCATGTCCGTTGTTCAGGTGGCAATGACGTTGGCATAAATGCAAAATACGAATTCTAATACATCGTTAGACCTCGAAAGGGCAGCCAGATTGCGCCAGCCAGAGGTAAATTTGCTTTTGTTTAGTCCCGGATATTTTTTCTCTATGATACTCGACGGTGCCAAAATTAAAGCGAATGCTTCTGTAAAGCAAAGCAAAAATGCCGATGCACTTGATAAAGAAAATGATTGTATTATTGTCCTGCCGGTATCAAGGTTACATTTAAAAGGATTCAAAAAAGAGAAGATGAACCTGATCTGAAACAATATATTTGCCAACACTGTTCCATTTGTGGGGGCGGATAATCTGGAAAGTCAATCCAGCGGTTTATTGACACCGTAGTTGTTATAATGGTGATAATGATCAGAAATATATATATAGTTATAAGATCATAGTATTGCTATTAATTATCTAATCAAATATGAGGGAGCTGAGATTATGTACATAAAAGAACAAAAAGAAATGAAAAAAGAAGAAGCAGTTTCACCAGTCATTGGTGTCATCCTGATGGTAGTAATAACTGTAATAATTGCAGCGGTATTGGCTGTATTTGCATTTGGCGTAGGAGGCCCTGCCAAAGTGCCGGCAGCGAAATTGAAATTCGAAGCTATTAATAGTACTACCGTTGATACTTTAACTATTTCCAATACCGGGGGAGATTCGTTGATACTATCAGAATTGACTATATACGCCAGATTAGCACCATCTGGGAATGAAACAATTCCCAACCAGGTAATGAACAATTGGTCAATTCCCACTACAGCATATCTCGCTCCAGGTAAGAGCATAACTGGAAACATTAATAATAATGTGAATCCAGGGGATATCATAAACGTACAAATTATGCACATCTCTACTGGCCAGCTGATTGCTGACACCAGAGTAACAGTTCATTAAGTCTCTGCCCCCTTTTTTTTGGGGTATTTCTTTTTTCGATTGCGTTTGATATTTGGGGTTCACTCCAGGGCAACAGGTTAATCCATGGGAACGGATCCCAAACAGAATTTTCGTTACCCTCTCGACCTACTTTAATGTAGGTGCAAGAATGCTTAATCTTCTCGCAAGGATGTAGTATATACGAACAGGATGCAAAGTAAGAATCATCCTGTCGATCCTGTAAATCCTGTCTAAATATCGTCTTTGGAAAAAGTTCGTTGTGAGTTCGTTTTAAGTTAGTGGCTATGTCATGTTAGAGCTTCAACAGGTCTTTCATTTATGGATTGCATCGTAATTTTGGTTGTTACGGCTAAAAATTCGCTCGCATCCAATATCTCCATAAGTACGGGTTTTCCATTTTTGCTAAAGTGAACTATTATGGGTCCAACTTCCTCTGCATAATCTATAGGTTCGTCACTTACTTCATACATGAGAATATCTTGCTCACGATTATAACTGATTTTCATATCTTTCTCTCCTTGCTGGATAAAATGTAATGATTTTAATATTATTACTCTCGATTTCGAATATAACTCTTATTACATGGGTGTCATCAACCGGACCCTGAATAATAAACCTATCTTTTCTTCCTTTGCTTTTTGTATCAGGGTTTTCTACGATATCTCTAACTTGCTTTTCATTAATTTCAAATCCATGCTGCTTTAAGATTTTGAACTTGACCGTGGCGTGATCCGTAAATATTATATTCATATAGGATAAATACTTTTGCCACCAAAGTATAAAAAATAGCCTCTCTTCTTATTCTGCTTAAGAAAATTTGATATCATACCTTTTCTCATCAATTGTACCACAGTACCATACGCAGCTCCAGAATGTGAGCAGTATTCTCTGAATCATTGATGTGTACGAGCTTATTTACAGTCACCGCATCCTCTGTGGGATAACCGTTAATAAGCTGGCCATTATTGAACTCAGGACAATTTTTAAATATTGAGCCATTTGGGGAAATCAGGTAAAAGTTATAATTAACAAATGCAGCAGAATAGTTACTCTTATATTCCTTAAGATATGTTTCATTAATGCATTTTTCGCCTATATCGATCGCCATTAGATCTAAATTATCCCTGCCTGTGTTCATTAATTGCACTCTGGAATAATCTGCTGTTTTCTGTGCAGAATATGGAAGGTTCCCTGTCATGTATATAATTGTCCCGATGATAAGCAACACGCCAAGGATTGCTTCCATTGTATATGTAATGCCTGATTCCTCATCAAAAAATCTTTTCAAGGACATCCCCCGATCAATTCTTCCTGTATTTTTATATCCTTATCAACAAATATAATCGTTTTATTTACACCATTACACACGAAATCAACACTATAGCCATGCAAAAGAGCAAAATTTTGTAGATCTTTTTCAAAGGTTTGATTATATGTCTCTCTAATGCTATTGTAATAATAGTATGAGTTCAAATTCTCACGATCAATGGAGTCCTCACCCGAACTGAGGGTTGAGTATTCATAACTGGAGATCAGCACAAGAGCAGCAGCCACAGACACGCACGCTATAAGTATTAACTGTCCGCTGTCATTATCTGAGAATCTTCTCACACTACCACACCCAGAGATTCAGTCTGTAGTGAACCGTTTTGCCATTATTATCACGAATAAAATCCGATCCGTTCTTTATGTAAACATACCTGTCCACCACAGTCACAGTACCATTATTTATCGAAACTTTTCCAGGATCTGTCAGCGTATTCATAAGCGGAGTTGAATTGAAATTCTCAAGTCCGAATGGATGTATTTGCATATAGAAAGTATATCCTTCAAGCCCGAGTGACCTGGCAGCATTATCTCTATCAGTTTCAGATATACCGAAGCTCGGGAACTCCCACCATATATTATTATTAATATCCTTGTAGCCATTCCCCATAAGGGCGCGGATCTTGCTTAAATTAAGCACCTTCATCATCACCGTGTTATTATCATCTACATAAACTAATCCAATCTTTGTGGCACTATTGCTCCAATTTCCCTCCCACCCCGGATCACCTGGATCCTGCACAAGGTTATCGGTCGCTCTTGTGATGGCCATATATTGCCTGTTACGCCAGTCCCTGTCCTCATGCGACATTGAAGGCATGATCTGGATCGCCATTAGCACAGCTGCAAGAACAAGCACAATTGCTATCATAAGATCAATTGTGACCATTCCCCTATCATTCATTCTATCCATAAACTCCAACCGTTGCTGTTCTTATCCATTCTGATAGTTATTTCTCCAGAACTGCTGTAAACGCTCCTGTTCGTGTAAATGTAAACAGGTTTTCCTATTGAATTTAGAGTTGTACTTATATTGTACTCTGCAAAGCTGTCTTTACTGATATCCACCGATGCCATCCTGTCATCGCTGGCATTATTTAATTTGATCACGTAGGAATTCCCTCCCATCGCAAGGGGTATATTATGAGTTGAAGTTATGGTCACATGCCCTTTTGAGTTCTCTGATATAAAATACATGTTCGTTATATCACGGGCAATCTGGTTTCCAAGATCGGTGAAACCTGCACTCATCGCCTTTTCAGAGGATGCTTCGGTATAGAGATAAAAAGAGCCAATAATTATTCCAGTAATAATCATAAGAACAATCAAATTAAGGATATATCCTATCTGGATATTCACTGCATTTTCATCGGAAATGAATGAAGGCACCTCTGGAACACCTACCTGATATTTATATCAAGTTTTGACTCGACCACAGAAAGGAAAATGTCATTTACACCAGTCGAGGTTCCATATA
>JAGFND010000048.1 GCA_021409285.1 Candidatus Methanoperedens sp.
CGGCTTATTAAGATCTCATACGAAATGAGTTCCCTTATCCGGGATGCACAAGTTATAAATTAAGGGTTGGCAATACTACAGCCAGTAACAGGTGAATTGAATGAATGCGGAATTACCCCCACAGATTAAGAACCAGCTTGCTCAGATGCAGCAGATTCAGCAGCAGGCGCAGGCTATAGCCACTCAGAAAAACCAGGTCGAAATAACATTAAAGGAAACAGATCTTGCTCTGGAAGAGCTTGGAAAACTTGAATCGGATGCGGTTGTTTATAGAGCCATCGGAAATTTGCTTATGAAAACAGAACGTGACACGACAAAAGATTTTCTAAAGGAAAAGAAAGACACGTTAGATCTTCGGATGCAGACTCTTGCACGTCAGGAAGAGCGTGTTCAGAAGCGGTTCCAGCAGCTCCAGGAGCAGCTGAAACAGGCAATGGGCAATTCCCCTGCACAGTGATCATGCAGGTTGACGAATCAGAATTCTCAAATCAACTGCTGGATTATCATAATATCCTTTATCTTTGCCACAGGAATGCTGATTCAGATGCTCTGGGAAGTGCCTTTGCATTAAAAGAAGCTATTGGGGGCACAATTGGCGTAATTGGTGGATGTGATAGGGTCGCATCTACACTTGCAAGGCAATTGAATATCGAGTATGTAACTGACCCGAAAGACAATTTTGACCTTGTGGTGGTAGTGGATACTTCTACCCTTGCTCAATTAAACGGGTTTCAATTAAAGAATTATGCTGTTATCGACCATCATACTACCACTTTACTGAATGAACATGCGTTATTCTGTCTGCGCCGGAACAGGAGCTCAACTGCTGAAATAGTTATTGAGGTATTGAACAGTATGGGTGCGCCTGTAATGAGGCGAGCGGCATTTGCCCTTATTGCCGGTATTATTACGGATACGGGAAATTTTAAGCATGCCCGTGCAGAATCTTTCAGGGCGATGGCTGAGCTCATGGAATTATCGGGCATTGAGTACAGTGAAGTGATGGATGTACTTTCATCCTTGCCGCAGGAAGTTTCAATGAGAATAGCTTTCCTGAAAGCTGCTCAACGCATTGCGATCGAAAGGCTCGATGACTGGATCATCGTTACTTCGCAGGTAAGTTCTTTCGGCGGCGCAGCAGCCACGAACCTGATCCAGATCGGAGCGGATGTGGCTTTTGTGGCCTCAAAGGACGGCGATCTTGTTAAAGTAAGTGCGCGCGCAAGGAAATATGCGATCAACGCAGGCGTAAATCTTGCAAAATTAATGGAGGAAATAAGTGCTCAGTTCAAAGGGACAGGCGGCGGGCATGAAGGGGCGGCCGGGATGGATGTTTATGGAGATGCTGATGATATACTTTTGCGATGTGTGGAGTATGTGAAGAATTCTTTCAGAAAAAAATATTAACCGGCATGAGAATATAACTGATGTGATTTAAAGTGGGCGATATAAAACTTATGCTTAATCCTGAGACAGTAGCTCTCATTGGCGCGACCGAAAGAGAAGGATCGGTAGGACGAACAATAATGGAAAATCTGCTCCAGGAAAAGACAAGGAAGATTTTTCCAGTAAATCCTGACAGAAAGACCGTATTTGGAGTTGATTGCCATCCAGACCTGAAAAGCATTCCTGAAAAGATTCATCTTGCAATAATAGCGACTCCTGCAATAAAAGTGCCGGAGATCGTTGAAGAATGCGGGAAAATAGGAGTGGAAGGAGTAATAATAGTTACCGCAGGATTTAAAGAGATCGGCGAAGAAGGAAAAAAGTTGGAAGAAGAGATCACACAGATCAGGAAAAAATACGGGCTCAGGATAATCGGGCCTAATTGCCTTGGCGTTATAAGACCGAATATAGGTTTGAATGCATCTTTCCTCAAAGCTGACCCCGAACCTGGAAATATAGCCTTTATATCGCAAAGTGGCGCTCTTGGAACAGCCATACTTGACTGGGCGATCAATGCGCATATCAAATTCAGTATGTTCGCATCACTTGGCTCGATGATCGATGTGGATTTTGGCGACCTTATTGATTTTCTTGGTGATGATCCCGACACAAGAAGCATTATGATTTACATGGAAAGCGTCGGGAACGCAAAAAAATTTATGAGCGCAACAAAGGGGTTTTCGCGGAATAAACCTGTGATCATAGTTAAAACTGGCAGGTTCGCACAGAGCGCAAAAGCCGCACTTTCCCATACAGGTGCCATGGCTGGAGATGATCGGGTTTACGATGCGGCGTTCAAAAGAGCAGGAGCAGTGCGGGTAAAAGAAGTAGCAGATCTATTTAACGCCGCAGAAGTCCTTGATTCCAAACACTTGCCAAAAGGCCCGAAGCTTGCGATCATAACAAATGCAGGCGGTCCTGGCGTTATGGCAACGGATGCCCTGATAGAATTAGGAGGGGAACTTGCAAAACTGTCTGATGCGAATCTGAAAGAGCTGGATTCGTTTTTGCCGCCATACTGGAGCAAAAGTAACCCGATCGATGTACTGGGTGATTCGGATATCAAAAGATATGTAAATTCAGTTTATGTCTGTTTGAAAGACCCTGAAGTCAATGGTATCTTGATAATCTATACTCCTCAGGGCACGGCTCAACCCGATGAACTTGCGAAAACCATTTCTGAGATCGCAAAGAAAGCCATGAAACCCATAATAACAGTATGGATGGGTGGAGAACGGGTCAAGAGGGCAAGGGAAATATTTGTCCAGAATGATATACCTTCGTACGAGACGCCCGAAGAGGCTGTAAAAACGTATCTATACATGCATAATTATGGCAGGAACCTTGAACTGCTATATGAAACACCCGCTGAATTGCCAGTAGATCAGGCCCCTCCAAAAAGCAATCTGAAAGCACTTATTAAAAGAGTTGCGAAAGAGGGAAGGGCCATCCTCACTGAAGAGGAATCAAAGCGATTCCTGATGTCCTATGGGATCCCGACAACAAGGGGATATCCTGTGAAGACGGTTGAAGAAGCAGTTCTCTTTGCAAATAAGATAGGCTATCCAATAGTCATTAAGATCTCCTCTCCCGACCTTACCCATAAAAGCGATGTCGGCGGGGTGATAACTGGAATAAGATCAGATGAAAGATTAAGAGATGAATATGACAAGCTCATGAAGAGGATACTGGAAAAAGCCCCTCAGGCCAGAATAATCGGAGTTACAGTCCAGAAGATGGTAGAAAACATCGATTATGAGGTCATGCTGGGTGCAAAAAAAGATAATTATTTTGGCTCGGTAATACTTTTTGGCCTGGGCGGGGTCACCGCTGAGATATTCGGGGATTTCTCAATTGGACTTCCACCTCTTAATCAGACACTGGCGAGAATACTGATGGAAGAGACAAAAGTATATAAAATGATCAAGGGATTCAGGGGAAAAATGCCGGCTGATCTACGGCAGCTTGAACAGATAATAGTCAGCTTTTCAAACCTGATAGTGGATTTTCCTGAGATCGCCGAGATGGATATAAATCCTCTTGCCATATCTAATGGAAAAGCATATGCTCTTGATGCGAGGATCATTATCGATCAAATGGTCGAGTATGCGTCTCAATATCCGCATCTTGTAATCACCCCGTATCCGACAAAATATGTTGTGCCCTGGAAAACGACAGATGGGATTGAAGTGATATTAAGACCAATACGGCCGGAAGACGAACCGCTTGAGAGGGAGATGCTCTCTACCTTATCTGAACAGACGTCAAGGGACAGGTTCTTCCAGGTGATAAAGAACATACCCCATGAGATGCTGACGCGATTCTGCAATATTGATTACGACAGGGATATTGCGATCGTTGCAGAAGTCAAGGATCTTGAGATAAGAAGGTTGGTTGGAACTGTGAGGATCATTATTGAGTCTGATTTTACAAAAGGGGAGTTTGCGGTTGTTGTGCATGATGATTATCAGGGTAAAGGCCTGGGTTACAAGCTCCTGGATATGGTAATTGGGATAGCGGCGGAAAAAGGACTGGAGATGATATTCGGTATAGTTCTTACTGATAATAGAAAGATGCTTACAATGTGCCAGGACCTGGGATTCACGGTAAAGCATCTGCCAGAAGGGATAAGCAGAGTTGAATTAATACTGAAATAAGAACATGTCCTGCTATTACTCCGGATGAATTGAATATATTTCAAGTCTCGAGGGACATATCCCTGCGCCAACAATCATGACCGAACCGCACTCATCACACTCGATCTCAAGTGAACCTGAAGCTGTCAGGTACAATCTCATAATATCTTTTCCGCATGGACAGGCTAATTTCTTCTTACTGACCTCTGAACCAGAGCTGCGTTCCTTATGGTCCTTTGAGGTTATGGCTTCAGGCATAGAGATTCACATATTGAATTGATATTTCATGGTAGAAATAGTCTTTTATTTCAATAAAGCTTATTAACCCAAAAGTCATCTGGAACTCAAATCATATAGACATATTCTATATTTAGATCTTAATTATCGGAGGATTATCCAATGGCACGAAAACCAGCAAGAATGTACAGGAACATCTCCCAGCGATCATACACAAGACGAGAGTATATGGGCGGTGTGCCGGGAAGCAAATTAGTGACTTACGACATGGGAAACTTAAGAGATGAGTTCCCTGTAGAGGTGTCCCTCATAGCAAAAGAAGCCTGCCAGATACGGCATAGTGCGCTTGAATCTGCTCGCATCGCAGCGAACAGGATATTGCTTGAGGAGATCGGACTTACAAATTACCATTTGAAGATCAGGGTTTACCCGCATGAAGTCCTGAGGGAGAACAAACAGGCGACAGGGGCTGGCGCGGACCGGGTTTCCCAGGGAATGCGAAATGCATTCGGAAAAGCTGTGGGTACAGCTGCAAAAGTAAGGGCAGGTCAGAAGTTAATGACATTAATGATAAATCCTGCGAATTTCAAACAGGCGAAAAAATCGTTGATGTCTGCAGGACAGAAACTTCCCACCCCGATCAGGCTAATCGTGGATAAGGGTCAGGAATTGGCTTTGAATTAAACACATGAATGATTATTTAGAAAATCTGGACAGGGCTCTTGAGAAGATCCCTGAAATCAAAGGCACAGGGGAACGTTTTGTCGTTCCCGAACCAAAATTGCTTACCGAAGGCAAGACGATAGTTCTTGATAATTTCAGGATCATAGCTGATAAATTGAATAGAGACCCGGAACATCTTTTTAAATTCCTGTTAAAGGAATTGGGAACATCCGGGAAAATCGACGGCTCAAGAGTTATTTTTCATGGCAAGTTCACCACAGGTGTCATGACCGAGCTTATTAATTCTTATGTCAATGACTATGTGACCTGCTCAGAATGCGGCCGCCCGGATACCCATCTTATCAAGACCGAAAGGATCCTTACTCTGCGATGTGATGCCTGTGGAGGTCATAGGCCGGTGGCAAGACGCCAGGCGTCTGGCATTGCAAAGATAGTGACCATTGCCGAAGGTGAAACATATGAGGTAAGGATAGAAGCAAAGGGAAGTAGAGGTGATGGCATTGCAAAGAAGGAAAAATTTACAATTTATGTGCCGGGAACCAGCAAAGGGGATATTGTCAGCGTAAAGATCAAGAAGATCACAGGGAATCTGGCATTTGCCGACCTTGTAGCCAAAAAATAAAGTTCTTCTGTAAAACTTCAAATAAATAACATAAAAGATTATAATATGACAATAAGTAAAATAATCAACCACGAAGGGCACAGAGAACACAGAGTTGTATGATTTTCTCTGCGTCCTCTGTGCACTCTGTGGTTTATAATTAAAGGTTATGCGGTGAACTATGATTATAACCTCGCAGTGACGAGATAGCCAAGCCCGGTATGGCGCAGGGTTGCTAACCCTGTGTTCCGCAAGGAGCTCGGGGGTTCAAGTCCCCCTCTCGTCGCCTTGTTTTCTAATGATTTTAATAAAGAATTTAATAAAGATGTCATCGATACCAAAGGGTTTGAAAGATTCCTTCGAGTCCAGAAGAATCTGCCGGAACAAACCGTATGGTCTCATCTTTATGTCGCCAACATATTTCTGAAGCATAATTCAAATGGAGTTCAGGACTTTATGCTATGGCGGTATATCAAAAACTTGTTTAATTTCATAATCTTTGACTTTTAAGTCTCACGATTGAATCACCATATTAACTTAATATTCTTGTAAAGAACTCACAGCGAAAAAAGAAGCTGAGAAGGTTCTTAGAATCGACCTGGATAAGTACGATGCCTATGAATGGGACACGGATCAAACTCGTCGGGAAGCAGGCAGCCAGAGGCGAAATGAAAGATGTTTTGGCCACAGGGCATCTAACAGATGAGGAATATGAGAAGATCAAACTGATATAATACGGACAAACACAGTTTCGAGGAAGTGGAAGGGAAGCCGGTCAGAATAAAAGGCTTTGAAGGACATGACCTGTTCCACATAAGACGAAGGGTGCTGCGGACTATTCTATCACTGAGGGCAGATCGGGAACATCTATTATAAGAGGGATAAAGACCGAAAAAGAAGCCCAGACTCGAAGCTGAGAAAGTCCTGAATAATTTTAAGGGAACAATAGGTAAAAAGATGCCGAAGCAGTCAGGGTGGTCGGTCTCTCTCCCAGATACACGGCAGTTGAGTTAAAGAGAAGGGTCGAAAAGCTGATTGAGAAACCATCTGAAAAGCCAGAGCCGAAGGTTGAGTCTTTGGAATTGGAGGCAGTCAAGGGCGTGGTGTTGTCGGTACCAGCGATTCACATACAGGTGTTGAAGGATATAGCAAGTCAGGTACGGCAGTATGGGGTAATAGCGATAATGGTGTAGGTGTATTTGCTAGTGGTATGGATGTATCGGTGGAACCGGGAACTGTTATGGTGCTTGGAGAGGAAGAGGGTCTTCTACCAAGTCACCAAGCCTGTGACAAACGTGTTGCTGGCGTGATGCGTCGCTGGGTGCCATTGATATTACTGGCAGCTGCGTGTTTGGGTGGGTGGAGGTCGACATCACCAGAGACAAAGCAGGAGTCCCGCCGACGGGACCTGGTCGACTGGGGCTGGCCAATGCCGCTATCCGGGCGGTACTGCGGCGCGACGGGAGCAATGCCCTAGATGGGCTCCACGGTCAGATAGCGGTGTACACGCAAAACTGGACTAAAGATGATAGCAAACGCCCTCCTGGGGACCCTAGTTGGAAGGAAGATGACCCATTAAAACCATGGTGGCCATTTTGGATCGACGGCGGTTCCACACCTGGCGAAGTAGCCGTAACCTTAACCCCGTCACATGACGGTAACATTTCGGCACACGAAATGGGTCACGTGTTTGGTATGAACCATGACGTTGGAAAAGACCTTATGACCGACTATATGGACCCCTGTTGCATCATGAGCCAGAATAACCCCTTTACCCACCCGACCTGGCAGCGCGATTTCGGCCCGGCCATATGTCTCCCGCATCTGATGCAACGCAACTGGATGTATAACCGCAGGGTGTATTACGACGATGGCGCCTGGTTTTGTCCCAGCCTGACGGTATTACTCTGCCCTTGGCGCCAATTAGCTGCCCCAGTGCCCGTGCGAATCTCGGGCTCAAACTCGCCTATAAACACGTCGATGACTCTTGGGATTATTACCTTGAGTATGTGCAGCCAACCGACTGGAACCAAGGAATCAAAAAGTCTTTCCTTATAGTTCGCCGCATGGCACCAAAATATGGGGGAACCCCAGCATTTCTCGGCTTAGTAGAGATCCCGATGAGTCCTGGCACCAAGGCCGAGTTTTTAGAGCCGTCCGGTAATGTCAGATTTCAAGTGGAGCTGACTGATCTCCAGGGACCAATACTCAAGGTGAACGTGAAGAAACTTTAGCTTTGTTGGAATAAGTGATTCCTACTGATAGGGGCGGGATACGCGGTATACATTATTGCGCTTAACATAGGTTAAGAGGTACTCTGTCGGTCTCCCAAATTTTTCTGATTATGGGGAGTTTCACGAAGAAACTATTTAATTTAATCATTAGAAATCTTTGTTAAAATCTTATCTAATCTGATTCTTTATTTGCGTCTCCTTTGAATTCCTTACGAAGATACCTCACTGGTCGCTGTAGTGGTAATCCTGGCAAAGGACATGTTCCCATTATTATGGAAGAACTACCATTTATCCAAATGAACCCGATCCTCCAGATATGGTTTATTGCCTTCCTTTATTTCAGCAGGTTTCCCTATAGGAATAACGGCAAGTGGAATGATATTTGAGGGGATACCAAGGAGTTTCTGCAGGTTCTTATATCGATCCTCCAATGGATAAGCTCCTGTCCATACCGCACCATAGCCAAGGGAGTGAGCAGCTAAAAGTATATTTTGAGCTGCGATGCTGCAATCCTGCTGCCAGAATTGAGAAATTCTATCGAGTTTTGGATCTCCGCATACGACTATGGCAATAGCAGCATCCTTTGCCATCTGAGCATAAGGGCTTGCTTTGGGTATTTCATTAAGTATGGATCTACTTTTTATAATTATGAAATGCCATGGTTGGGAGTTAGCAGCCGATGGGCCGCTCATCGCAGCTTCAATGATTATTCTAATATCGCCCTCCGGGATTTCTTCTTTTGTATATTTTCTTATTGATCTTCTTGTTCGCAACGCTTCTAAGACTTCCATAGTTCATACCTTCTTATATTTTCTGGCCAGGTGAACGCGCGGGCCCGCCAAGGGCGCTGCACACGTCCAATACATAGGATGTTTTCTTTATCAGTATCCACCACCACTCATGGTTTGCGTGGTAACAGGTGTTGGTTTAATTATTGTAGATACAGGAATAGCCTCAGTTCCGGCGACATACCAGGCTTTATTCACACCCTGACCATTTGTATCCCCACGTTTTGTGTCGTTATTATAGTAGTACAGTGGCATTTGTTTATAGGTTGTTTGTTTGGACCCTTCACTATTGGTTATTACGCCAAAATCAGAAGTATTCATCGTAGATGGCGCAACGATATTCTCACCATAGAAAACAGACCAGATCTTTAAGCAGTCACCTTTGCAATTGCTCACACCAGGCATATCCTTAGTAAAATTATAGAGAGTATTTCCCTTTGCATCGACTATGAATTTCAAATTGTCTTTATCAGCGATAAAAACTGTATAGTCTGGTTTTGCGACAAACCATACCTTATTTACACCTTCTCCTTTAATATCACCTGGATTTACATCACTGGAGAAATAGTATAATGGCCATCCTTTATATGTTGTTTGTTTTTTGCCATCATCTCTTGTAATTGTTCCAAAATCAGAGGAGATGAGTCCAGAAGGAATAGTAATATTTTCCTGGTAAAAAACAGGCCATGAATTGAGACAGTTACCCGTACATTTGCTATCTCCCATGACATCTTTTGTAGACAAGTAAAGAGTAATTCCTTTATCATCCTCTATATAATTTCCAGAAGAAAGTTTAATTGTTGGTTGTTCTATTGCAGGCGTTTCTGTTGCAGTTGGTTGTATAGTTGGCTGTATAGTTGGTTTTATGGTTGCCTGTACAGCAGGTTGTTGTTGGGTGCAACCACTTGTAATTAAA
Organism: Candidatus Methanoperedens sp.; assembly: GCA_021409285.1. Taxonomy (GTDB): domain Archaea; phylum Halobacteriota; class Methanosarcinia; order Methanosarcinales; family Methanoperedenaceae; genus Methanoperedens. The sequence continues at coordinate 9,543 of JAGFND010000048.1, forward strand.
ATCACCAATATTCCGAATAGGACAAAAATTGATGAAATCTTTTTCATTTCTATATCACTCCAATAATTAATTGGGTAGACTTGTTGATAAAGTTTTGCTTCTGCGGCAGAAAAATTTCTTAAGTCGAGGACTTACATATCATTTTCGCATGTCTAAAGGCACATATTTGCATTTTTCAATACCACAATAATTTCCAATATAATCAGCTTCGGGTCTATAAAGGGCAGGTTTTGGCTGAGCTTCTGCAAATTTCTCCTCAATAATATGGGCGCACCAACCTGAAATTCTTGATACTGCAAAAATTGAGGTAAAAAGGTCTGGATCAATTTCCATTACATAATAAACAGACGGGCTGTAGAAATCAACATTGGGATAAATTTCTCTTTTCTTTCTTCGTTTAAATTCTTCCCTTGAAACGCTATCAATCTTCCGGGACAACTCAAACCATTTTAGATTCCCTGTTCTTTCAGCCAGATTTTCCGAAATAGTACTGAGTATGCTGGCTCTTGGGTCAATCGTTTTGTAAACTGGATGACCCATACCCATAATTTTTTCTCCAGCATCGAATTTCGTTCTTATCCATTTCTCTACATGTTCAATTTTATTAATTTCAATAAGCATTTTCATGACTTGCGTATTCGCACCGCCGTGGAGCTCGCCTGAAAGCGCAGCCAGTGCAGCCCCAATACATGCATACATATGAGCATGGGTTGATGCCACTACCCTGGCAGCAAATGTGGAGGCATTAAATGAATGCTCTGCATGAAGGATCAGGCAAATATCAAAATCCCTGGCTGTCTCTTCATCAGGGGTCTCTCCTTTCAACATATACAGGAAGTTTGCGGCATGGTCGAGATCTTCATCCGGGTTTATTATATCAAGGTTCTTTCGTATCCTGTCCCAATATGCCACAAGTGTTGCCATTTTAGCTATGATCCTGATGGATTGTTTTATCTTGGCACCTTTTGTTTTGATATGTGATTCTTCATCAAAATCTGCAAGCATAGGTATGACTGATTGAAGTACGTCCATGGGATGAGCGGACTTTTTCCTCTTTCTCAAATGCCGGACTATCCCAACTGGAAGCTGTCTTTGCGAAGCAAGAGCTTCCCTGAATATTTCCAATTCTTTCGTTGTTGGGAGAGTCTCATAAAGCAATAAATACACCGTTTCCTCAAAAGTTGAGTATTTGGCAAGCTCGTCAATGTCGTATCCCCTGTAGATCAATTTGCCTTTCTCCCCGTCAACGGCACAAATTCTTGTATCTGCGACCGTTATACCTCTTAATCCGATATCTTTGGTTTCCAGCATAATTTATTCCCTAATCCATAGCTACCTATCCCTGATCAGAATAGTATCTTTAATATCTTCAAGAGTATTGCATGAGGTCATCAGCATTGCGATCCTGATATCTGTCTGAATATACTCTAGAACTCTTTTTACCCCTTCGACCCCATTTGAAACAGCCTCTCTTGCAAGTGGTCTTCCCATCAGGACATAATCGGCACCAAGGGCTAACATTTTGATTACATCAAATCCAGTCCTCACTCCACCATCAGCTGTAATCAAGATCCTTTCATCCTTATCTGTATCTCTTAATCCTTTTACGATTTCAGGAAGTACATCTGCAACTCCAAAATCTGAATCCAGGACCCTCCCGCCATGATTCGAAACGCCTATGACATCGGCTCCGGCTTCAGCTGCTCCCATTGCATCTTCCAAGCACATAACTCCCTTAACAATGAATGGAAGACGAGTTGCAATTTTAAGCTCTTTCAGTTCGTCTATGGTTTTCCTGAAAACAGGCTTTCCCGCAAGTGAAAAGTTCACCGAACCAGCCCCGTCTATATCAACCCCTACAGCCACTGCTTTTTCTACTTCTGACTGCTTTATCAGGTCTATCAGGACTTCCTGTGACTGCGGCTTAAAAATATTAATCCCGTGACCATTGACTTTTTTAAGTGCCATAATCGCAGGATGTACCATCTCATAGTCCCTGGAGGTATTTCCTGTGCATCCGACAGTCCCGGCAGCCTTGCATCCTTCCAGGATATTATATGCAAAATCTTCTTCCGTTATATTGCTTACATAGCTGAGGCTGCTCATGGGTGCCCCGAGTACTGGCATATTTATCTTTTTCCCCAGGAACGCGGTCTCTATAACCGGGTCTTCATGTTTTGATATCAGCCTTTTTTTCAACCTGTATTTTGAAAGGGCGGAAAAATTGGCAAGGCAGGTGAGACCCTGGCCAATACCACGCAATCCCAGAGGTGTCCCGTATTCCTGCCTCAATTCAGGTACCGTTAACGGGTTATCAACACCAACCAGGATGTTTCTTTTTTCCTCTTTTTTCTCAGTAAAGTTCGTATAAGTCCTGGCTTTTTGCCAATATTCTTCTTCCAGGATGGGAACAAGCTTATCTTTATTGGCGCCGCAAACGGGACATCTCCAGAAATCTGGAAAGTCCGGGACTTTTGTGTTCGGGTCTATGCCTGTATGAGAGTCACCAGTTTCCTCGTTATAAACATAGATATTGCAGACTGCACAGAGCCATTTGGCCATATTAAAATTATTTCATCCCGGATTGCTCTTTGCCGGAACCTTTGAGGCAGTAGCGATCCCACCTGAGGGCCAGTGTCTTCTGGACAGGACAGCCAGGACATAAACAGCCTTTATCCTTTTTAATTATTGAACTCTTACCGATTGCGCAAAAAGTAAGTTTATTTTCCCCAGTTCCAACATATGTAGGACACTTTTTGCAGATACATATCTTATCCAGGTCTTTGATCTTGGCCTGCATTTCCACAGGAGACATTTTGCTCATTGCTTCCATATTCTGTTCAAAATTCTTTTGTGTTTCTTTTGGCATATTTTACCCCCTTTAAATCAACATATTAACTATTCCGGTTATCAGTATATAATGGTTTTCACACAAATTAATATAATCTTTCATTTTAATTTCCCAGTTCCGGGTAGTCGATGTAACCCTTATCCTCACCCGCGTAGAAGGTCGCAACATCTGCGGAATTAAGTGGCGCATTTTTCATAAAGCGCAAAGGCAGGTCCGAATTAGCCAGGAACAAGACTCCGAATGAGATAAGGTCCGCTTCGCCTTTTTCAATCGCTTCGTTTCCACTGCGGGCATCATAACCTCCATTTAGAATAAGCGCCCCCTCGAATATCTCGTGAATGGTAGGAGCAAATCGTTCATCCTGTGTTATTGCCCCCATCCTGCCTCCAACAGGCTCTATTATGTGGACATACCCGAGCCTGACATCGTTCAGTTCCTTTGCAAAATATGAAAAGGTTTGACGCGGATTTGTATCAGACATTGAATATGATGAAAAGTGGGGTGAAATTCTGTATCCGACCCTGTCCGCACCCCATATATCGGCGACCGCTTCTGTGACTTCAAGGGGAAGGCGTACTCGATTCTGTAAACTTCCACCGTATTTATCAGTCCGTTTGTTCGAGCCGTCCCTCAGGAACTGATCCAGCAGGTATCCATTGGCACCGTGGATCTCAACGCCATCAAAGCCCGCAGCCTTTGCGTTCTCGGCACCTTTTCGAAATTGCTCAATGACGCCGGGTATCTCGTCCAGTTCGAGAGCCCTTGGAATCACAAATTTCTTTTTGCCCTGAGGTGTATGAACTTCGCCCTCGAATGGAAGTGCAGAAGGTGCGACAGGCAGTGCACCCCCAAGGAAGTCGGGATGAGATACCCGTCCCACATGCCAGAGTTGAAGGAAAATTTTCCCTCCTGCCTTGTGGACGGCGTCGGTCACTCTCTTCCATCCTGCAACCTGCTCTGCCGAGTGAATTCCCGGGGTACGGACGTAACCGACTCCCTGAGTGCTTACCTGCGATCCTTCCGTGATGATTAAACCTGTAGAACTTCTTTGCCTGTAATAGTTAACGGCCAATGGATTTGGGACATTTCCCTCAATCGCACGACAGCGGGTCATAGGAGCCATTACCATGCGGTTTGAGAGTTCGATATCGCCCAATTTAAACGGAGTTAAAAGATTCATATCCATGTTGTTCTGTTATCTATTAACTTAATACCTGCGATTTTCATTCAGCAATAGACAGCGAACAATTTTCAGGTGAATATTCAAAATATATGTATATACGTAGATGCATACTAATTATTGGGAGAACTCATAAATGAATAAAGAAAAGGGATCTGGTTCTATATCAGAATTTATCAGTCGCAGGAAATTCCTGGCATATCTTGGTATCTTTCTTGGTATAATAATCGCTGGCCTTGCCTTTCTTAAAACTGAAGGAATCAAGACCATTAATGGATTCAGGATAAGAAGCATCGAACAAACTCCTTCATTTGACCCTGAAACATGGAAATTGACCCTGGATGGTCTTGTGGAATCGACACTTCAAATAAGCTATAAAGAGCTTTTAGATCTAGAAAGTGATGAGCAGGTAACAGATTTCCACTGTGTCGAAGGATGGGCTGTAGATAAAGTCAAATGGAAAGGCGTCAGATTAGGAGTTCTTTTTAATATGGCAGGTGTCAAATCCGATGCGGAATTTGTAACATTCCATTCTGCAAGTGGTTTATACAATGATAGCTTATCGATAATAGAAGCTCGTGAGATGGATGTTTTGCTTGCTTATATGATGTATGATGAACCTTTACCGCTTGAAAATGGAGGGCCACTTCGTCTTGTGATGCCCCGGATGTTCGGGTATAAGAACGTGAAATGGGTTAACAGAATAACAATTACGAAATCACAGGAGATTGGTTACTGGGAAAGATTTGGATATAAGATAGATGGAGTATCATACCCTTGAAGATAATAAGATTTGATCTTAGCTCGAGAGTTTTACACTGGTCTCATGCCATATCTTTTCTATGGCTCCTGATAACAGGCATACATCTCTTCCTTACTCCAAAGTCGCTTCTTGGTGACCCGTTAATTAGAATGATACACATTTATGCATCTATTCCTTTTATTTTAATGCCTGCAATATCCTATATTTCAGGGAGCTTGCACATGCGCAAGGATATTAAAGATTTGACTTATTTTAAAAGTGATGAAATAAAATGGTTTTTTGAATTTTTTAAAACCAATCCTGCCAATAATAAGTTCAATCCCGGACAGAAAGCGAATTTTCTGGCTATTTTGCTTTTGATAACAGGGCTTTCCCTGTCAGGGTTTGTGATCTGGATGAAATCGATGTTCAGTATAGGTTTTGTTGAATTAAGCTTCATGGCACATGATTTTCTGGCTGAATTATCGATAATAATCATTTCAGGTCATATTATTTTTGCACTTTATCATAATGAATCGATTCGTGGCATTATCTATGGGGTTGTGGATGAAGATTGGGCAAGGGAGCATTACCCTGAATGGTGGAAAAAAACAAAGTGATGCTACCCATATATTAATAATCCACACAACAGATCGAGTTTTCGCTTTCCTCCTTTTGGATTGGGATATGTAGCAGCTTCCCTCAGAAACGCCGGGTACGGTGTGGATATCCTGGATTGTACCTTTATGAAAAGGGGAGAAGCTCTAAAGAAAGCTCAGAGTATTGAAGCGGATGTTGAGGGGATATACAGCATGGTGACCATGCTGAAAGACAGCATATGGTTCGCAAGACACTTACGGGAATGCTGTGATCTCCTTAGTGCCGGAGGTCCTCTTCCTTCATGTGATCCTATCCTTATCTTTGATGCAGACTTCTCTGAGAACAAGATGAAGTTCGCAATTTTTAAAGGAGAGGCGCAGTTTGAGATGAAGAAGAGGTTGGGGAATTATTCATTCCTGGTTTTGAAACTCTTCGAGCAATTGACCGATTTCATGTTCAGGTTAATGAAATAGACGATGTACAGGAATACTATTTTATTATCTAATTAACCCGAATAGCTAAATACATCAAAGGCAATAAAATCAATATATTGCGATTATAGGAGTATAATATGGATAAAAAAGAAGCTATTAAGTTATGCATATGCAGGGTCTGTCCCACATATATCGAATGCACAGAAGAAATAGCATTTTGTCTTTCAACAACTGGAAAAAGCAAATGCATTAAAGAGGAAAGAGGATGTTTATGCCCGGGCTGTCCGGTTCACGAAAAAATGGGATTTAAATATGTTTACTATTGCATCCGTGGAAAAGAAAAGGATCAGCCTGCAAAAAAGTAAAGTCTGGAAATGCAGCGTATGCGGCTATGTCCATAAGGGAAATGAACCTCCGGAAGAATGTCCCCAATGCAGCAGTTCCTCTAAAGAATATTCGGAACTAAAAGATAAGCAAAAACTTGGATATGATGGGGAAAAATTTGATGTTTTATTGATTAATGGAAGTTCTCACAGAGGTCATAATACAGGCGTTTTAGTGGGTTTAGCAGAAAAAGCTCTTATAAGAAAAGGCGTGAGTCATAGGCTGTTCAATTTGAACGAACTGGATATTCAGCACTGCTGGTGCTGCTACAGCATGAGAGATTCTGCATGCACGTACCCATGCAGGAACCAGCTTGATGATGTGCCTGCACTCCAGGAGATGATAGTTAATTCCAGAGCAGTGATAGTGGCTTCACCCATAAATTGGAATAATATGTCAGCGCGGTTAAAGGATTTCCTGGACAGGCTGACATGCCTTCAAAATCTATATTTACTGAAAAAAGAAGGCTTAACTACCGGAAAAGTTGTCGGAATTTTAGTCAATGGCCATGAAGATGGAGGAGTGAAGACTGCAATGGACGTTTTTCTTTACTTCCAGCAAATGGGGTATGTTCTTGCTCCATTCGGTTTTGCATATAGAACCCATGGCGCACAATATAATGCAAAAACAGACGATGATTTTTTCAAAAATGACGACATATTAAGAAAAGAAGTCGAGGGCATTGTCAGCAATGTTATTGAAACAATGAATCAAGATTTAGAGATTAAACTGAGAGATAAAATAGTTCCTGTTAGCGAATGATGTTAAAGGAAGTTCACCAAGAAGAGAAGCAGCAGCGCTCAGAGCAGTAACCTCCGGAATAACTTTTTATAATTATGATCGTATATCTCCTGGTGTAGCTGTGCGTGAATTTCCGCTGGATTCAGGCTTTACCGATTATTTATTGTTCTTAGAGAGAAGCGTCGGAGGGGTTTTGGAGGCTAAACCAGAAGGAACACTGAAAAAGTGCCACAACAGCGACATAGAACATGACACGGATCGGACGGATTTTTCACGGATCCTTGTGCATCCGTGTAATCCACACAATCCGCCTGAGCATCTGCATTTGTCAGTGTTCATCCGTGGTTAATATTTTATGGGGAGATGCGGGAAATGGGAGAGCTGGCAGGATGAACGATATCATGAATAAACTTGAATGACTGTTGGCTGAGAGCACCATTGGTATGTCATATCTGATGCAAAGATAAAAATGCATAACCTTAATAACATGATTTCTTAATTATTAATAGGAGTGATATTGAATGAAGATGAGTTTATTATTGGCCATACTTGGAATATCAGTAATTTTAATGATTAGCGGTTGCACTCAACAACCGCCTGCGATAAATCAAACAATAGTAAAACAAACACCTGCAGAACAGCCGGCAATAGAACAACCGGCAGTTAAACTCTCAGCTGGAAATTATATCGTTGATGATAAAGGAAAAACTCTCTATTTATTTGCAAGAGATGTTAATGGAGATAGCAAATGTACCGATGGATGTCTGAATACCTGGCCCATTTTTTACATGGAAAAAATATCTGTATCTTCAGGACTTGGCTCCTCTGATTTTGGGACAATAACAAGGGATGATGGAAAAAAACAGACGACCTATAAAGGATGGCCGTTATACTATTTCTCAGGCGATTTGAATCCGGGCGATCTTAAAGGGGAAGGAGTGAACAATATATGGTTTATCGCCAGACCAGACTATTCAATTTTTATCGCAGATAAAGATAACATGAGTTTCATAGTCGATGCAAAGGGAAAAACCCTGTATAATTTTACTAAAGATTCAACTGGGATGAGCAATTGTAATGCTGGCTGTTTAAAAATTTGGCCAGTGTTCTATAGCAGGAATATCGTTGTACCTTCCATAATGAATGCTTCTGATTTCGGCGTTATAACTAATAGTGAAGGATCCAAACAAACAACATATAATCAAATGCCGCTCTACTATTACATTAACGACACAACACGGGGGGATATAAAAGGAGAAGGTGTGGATAACGCCCGGTTTATAATAAGACCTGCCTCTGTAATCAAAGCCATAACACAATCTCCAGCAGCTACCTCATCCGTGCCACCCGGTATCAAAGTGACTTCCTTCCCGTCAAATGCGAACGGTGATACGAACATTACTATTCGATGGGAGGTATCCGGAGGTACCCCTGGTGAAATTAGCCGTACTGCAATTCTCTGGGGTAATAAGAGCGGAAGTGCAAATATTTCAGATTATCTAAAGGTATCCATGGTACAAACAGGCAAAACATTGCAGAGATTTGTCACAGATATAAAGCTTCCTTCAGGCGGAATAATATACTTCAGGGCTCATGCGATAGTTGATGGAACAGACATTTATTCATCTGAATATCAGATATCGATAATTCAAACCGGCGGAGGCTACTGATCAGGAAGTTATGTGACTTCCTTTTTTAGCCTGTCGCAATGTGTATCAATCCTTGCACAGGCTGAAAGGCTGCGCCAGAGCATATTGAAGAAGGCGTTTGAGGGCGAAAAAAGAAAATCGTTATCACAGAAAAAGCGAACTTGATTCAAAAAAAAAGAGTTCAAACTCTCATAATATCCAGATCAAGTCCTTCAAAATCAGTATCTTTTCCTGCAATAAGGGTTGCTTTCAGGTGGTTTGCAGTGGCTGCAGCAAATGCGTCTGCCAGCGGTATGTTGTGGAGCGCCTTCAGTTTTCCCGCTTCTCTCCACAGGTCATCATCTTTTATTTCCGAAGGTACTAATCCAAAAGATAATAGGTTCTCAACTTTTTGTTTTGCTATCTCAGGATTCTTACGATAAAGAATATAATAAAATTCAGTCAAATTAATGATATTGATATAGCCTTTTACCTTTTTGTTCTGCACGTTTATTAGCAAATCCAGCACTTTTTTCGCTCCATCTTCACCAAGATAAAATATCAATATAGTTTCAGTATCAAAAACATATTTCAAAGTTTCTCCAGCGCTTTTTCATGTATTTTATCTTTCTTGCGAGCTTCTTGGATCAGTTCTTCAGCTTTTTTGTTAAACAATCCTTTAAGGCTTCCCATTTCATCTTCGGGTTTTGGAGTAGGAAGTATCAACAGTCCTTTATCAGTATCAATAATAAGCGCTCGTTTTTCTAATTTATGCCGTCGTCTCATTTCAGCAGGAATTGTTGCCTGACCTTTGGAGGTAATACCAACTATTTTTTGTTTCACTTTCATAATAGTAATACCTTAGTTTTTATTATTACTTAATCATTTTGGTAGTAAATTGACAAATATTTTTATATAGATATCACGTTTTGGCGCTATAAAC
>JAGFND010000049.1 GCA_021409285.1 Candidatus Methanoperedens sp.
AATTGGAACAGAAGCGATTCTATGCTGAGCGAAGGGGGAGGATAATCAAGTTCAAGCATGATGATTCTGAGCTTTTCGAGATTATTGGACAGGGGATGGATAATCTGGAGAGTCAATCCAACGGTTTATTGACGCCATAGGGACCATTTAAGTAATAGTGCGTGAACTTTATACCGATCAGACTCCCTGTAATATAATGCGAGAGGGGGTGCAGCGTCATCATCAACAAAAGAGCACTGATGTAGAGCATCCATTCAGGGCTAACCCGAAACGCCAGAACCACTGCAGCAATTGTGAGCGCTATCTCAAGCAGATTCCCGACAGGAATGCTGAGCGTGAAAGATACTTTCTCCCTGAACTTTTTCTGGCTTATATCTGCTATATGCTTCAGTAACTCGTCATCATTTATTTTATATCTTTTTACCTGGTCGATAATATCCCAGAAGGCTTTTCCATCAAACGTTTTCTCTATCTGTTGAAGGCGCTCTTTTATTTCCTCGTGCATGCTACCTCGTCACCGTTTGTAATGTTAGCTTTTTCCACGCTTCTACTTTCCCATCATCGCCTACCACAACAGCATACTTATCATGATTGGACAGGATAATATTCCATGCTCCTGCGAAATGTTTTATTTCATCCACCTTAAGATTGCCGGCTTTTTTTTCCATAAAATCCAGCGCAATTTGCTCTGCTTCTTCCAATGAGATACTTCCTATCTCTCCTTTCGGAACATCAACAGATATCAGAAAGTCTCCATTGCGCAAAGAGCGAATCTTATCTATGATTTCTTTTGCTTTTGCTGCCTCGGTAAATTCAGAAAAAATAGTATGTTCGCCTTTTTCTTCTACATATTTTATCTCGATACCGGTTCCGAAAAAAAAGCTCTTGCCAGATTTCACCTCTATGATATCTTTTATTAGGATCGATTTTGTTTTCTTTCCAAACACCCTGAACCCGCGGTCTATAAAAAGGCGCAAGTTCGTTAAAACAAGAACTCCGCCACCTATCCGGGCATAGCCAACAGTGTATTCATCTTTATCCAGTTTTAGTTCCATGCTCTCGATCGATTCTATTTCATCGTCACTATCTCTGTGACTTCCTTCTTCTACTTACCAGTATGGCTGTTATTATGGATATAAGGGATCCTATCCATCCGATGCCCGGTGATCCTTTTGGGGTTGCTTGAACTGCTGCAGTCTCATTTAACATTATCTTGTTGCTGATCCTTGCTAATTCCACATTTACGGATTCGGTTTCAGTTGTAATAATCTCTGCTTCCAGCTGGTAATTCAGCGAGGCCTGGATATTTATTTCATCTGTACCGTTAGGCGCATCAAACTCGAACATCTCGATTCTGCTCTCCCCCGGCTTGAACCTGTTATCTTTTGCTATGGATACCGCCTTCCAGAAGTCAGATACCTCGTTATTATACTGGTCTACAATGGTCTTGGCGTAGACCTTCTGACCGCTATAGATTTCCCGCCCCTGCTTATCGCTTGCATTAAAGTCCAGAACCACCTTTCTAGAGGGGAGACCGCTTGGAATCATGTGGCCAACATTGTTGTTGGTAATATTGAGCGTAACTTTAACCCTGTTTCCTGTTTTCTGGGTACTGGAATTTATCTGAACGGCATTCTCCAGGAACTGACCTGTGTGTCCACCGTACCAGAAATGCTGATAAACCTTTTCCCGGATTGTTCCATTCTTCGCTGCAGCCCCGATCTTTGTTTCCATATGGCAGTCCTGGCATTGCTTGCCCTCGGCTGCATAGGGTCCTTCTTTCCATTCAGTATATGTCTGGGAAATCGGTATGCCGTTGATCGAGAAATCATGGCACCCTGCGCAAAACTCTGATTTTGTGTGCAGCCCTGAATATGCAGAAGCATGCGCACCGGTCATTGAATCCGTATAAGGGCCCTGCATCGGGTTGCTTTGGCTAAAGTTATAACTATTATTCTCAACTCCGGTGACAGTATGGCAGAAACTGCAGGTAACACCTTCAACTGATATCGATTTTGTCAGGTTGAGATCGTTCGTTATTGATGTTGTGGGAGAGTGGCAGGTCAGGCAGTAACTCCTGTATTTCGGGTCTGATTCAAGTGCACGCAAGTATGCTGCCTCAAAGATCGGGTCATTTACTGCCAGGGCATGCGTCGAACGCGACCATTCATCATACCGCTCCTGATGGCAGCCGGCACATGTGTAGCTGATCTGAAATTCCTGCTCAGCATATACCGCAGGAATCATCCACATCAACATCAGGCCAATTACAGCTCCAAATATTACTTTTACGCTCATACAATTCCTCCTATCTTAGATTACTTCTCCAACATTATTATTCGTGTCGGTCATCTCCATATGACCATGAATGCATCATTCAAAGCGAGAAAAAGATTATTACCATATTCCATCACCACAGGACTTGTGATCCTTTCTCTCTGGCTGTTTCTCTTATGATCGGCTTCAGAATCCCATAGTTATATTCATTCATAACCCTTTCAGGAACTATCCAGTCCCTTGTTACCTTTGATGCTGGCTCTCTTGTTTTCTCACCGATCTTTAATTTCTTTTTGAGTGCAGCCACATTTCTCAGATGTTCCCTGTCTTCCAATTCTTTTTTCATCAGAAGACCTGACGCCACAGCAGAATCCAGCAGCTTTTTCCCGAGTTCAGTCCTTACAATCGTGGTATTCCATCCGTCTTCGCTTCCCACAGACCCTATTGAGATATCGGCATATTCTGCGGTATAATCATGACAGGGAAGACAACCAAGCAGGCTGTATTTGTGGAGTTCTTTTAAGCCGTAGGTATGTACCGCTATTTTATCTTCAATTGTTACTTCATGGATTATCATCCTTCCTTTCACATCCACTTTCACGATATTGGATGGTTTTATTTTCTGGTTATCCTTCAGGAATTCTGTGAAAAGCCCGCGATAATTGAAGGCTTCCATACAGAATATTCCTATTTTCAGCTTATGAATATCACTGAACTCTTTAAAATCGGGGGAGCTATCAATAAGATGCTCTGCTATGGTTACGCAGGGCATACCCACTATAGCAAGTTTTTTATATCCAGCTTTAATTGCATCCCGCCAGCAGGTTAGAACTGATGCCTCTGAAAGCTTGGTGCCACCCAATTCAATGATTTCTTCCGGGGTTGTGGCGAGTCTGGGTTTTCCGATCCATCCTTTTTCTTTATCCACAAGCAGGGCAGAATCGATGACCTCATCCTTCATTCCCTGCAGAAGCAAAGAGGTGACAGTGCCTCCTATCTGGGCTTTCCTGAGGACGGCCTCATTCGTGCTTCGCGTAGAGCAGATTTCAAGATAAGGACCAAGAAGCTCATCGATAGTTTGTCCTTCCATGACCGGAGGTTTCGGATATGTTGTTGAGTGAACAGGATTTATAACCGGGCACACCTGCAGGTCTTTATCAAATACGATACTTTCTTCATCGAATACAAGTTCCCCGTTTTCAAAACCTACTCCCGGGCTTGGGTTCACGCACACGCAGGCGCCGCAATAAACACAGCATTCTCTGGCAACAGGTTTTACAAGCCTGCTGTCTGCATGTTTTTCTATATCCAGATACATTCTCATGCCTCCTTCTGGGTTACTTCGATTATCCCTACCGGACACTGGTTCTCACATATCCGGCAGCCAAAGCACATGTCTTCTGCAACTACTTCTGTGATCGTCCCCATCCAATGCGGGATCCTTTCTTCGTACTCAGGCCCCTCAAAATCTGTGGGTTTTAGCCTGAACACGCGCCGCGGGCACATGTCCTCGCATATACCGCACGCGAAACACTGGGACTGGTTAACATATACATTATATCTGGGTTCCATATCGATTCTCCGGAAAATGACTTTAAGAGAAAAACCTCTTAAAGTGTTGCTGCATATTCATCCAGTATCTGATTGATTGTATTTTGAGCAGCCTTCATTCCTGCAACATCGCCGTTCTTTGAGGCAGTCATAAGAGCAAAGAATGTGTCTTCGACCTGCGAATTTTTAACGCTATTCCATGCCTTCAAACTGTCCCCGAGTCTATCATGGGCGGTATCGGCTTCCTGCGCTTTGGTAAGGGCAGTCGATTTGTCCCCTTTTTGTGCAGCACTTATTGCATCATCCATCGCGCTCTTCACATTTGTGATTATGTCCGCAGCACTTACCGTTGACGTTGTCTTCTGCTGCTGCATATCATATATCGAGAGAGGAGTAAGTACCTCGTCAACAAAATGCTGATGACCCCTATCTTCCCATGACCATATTCCATACCCTGGCCCGACTGAAAATGGAATCAGGGCAGCGACAAGTGTCAGAGCAGTAAGCCCTGTTGCGATCATATACTTGGTCTTGTCGGCATCTGTATCAGTGACAAGCTTGTACATCAAAGTTATAATACCAAGTATGAAAGCCGGTATAAAAACGCCAGTGTTCCAATCATCCTGTACCCTTGGAATGATCATTACCCCTATGAGTCCAACCGCGGCGAGTATCATTACGTCTCTTCCGATTATCCATGCTTCCCAGAGGATATCAGCGCCGAGCCTAAGAGTCATCCTGTTTAGATATCGTAAGACCATGGGTCTCGCGATATGCAGGCTGAGTGCGATAAATAGCATAATTATTATGCTTGGAAAAAGGGTAACAATCACGAACCATTCTGCGTAATCCATCCATCCTGCCATCATAATAGCATTTCCGCTCATTGGTGGCGCTGCGCCCTCTTGTGCCACAGCAATCCCAATTAAGAGGGTCGTCATCAATATCAATATCGCCAAACTAATTATTGATTTTATTGACTTAAGATTTCGAATTTTCATAACATTGCCTCCCTGGCTTAAAGCCAATTATATTATTAGGTACATATCATATTTATAATTATTCAATAAATAAGATTACTGTGATTCAGGAATAAAAATAAAGTACCCAAAGCAAAAGTTTTTGCATTGCAGGAAAAACGTTTAATTAAGGTAAAGAGCAAGTAGATGGGTAAATGAATCATAATAATGACTATTGAACAAATAAAAAACGTTAAAACTGTAGAGTTTTTTAAAGTCCTTTCACATGAAATCAGGGTGAAAATAATATCACTTCTTCATGAAAACATAGAGATGTCATATACAGAGATTCTGCACATGCTGAATCTTGAGGAAGGGAACCTGAATTTCCATTTGAGGAAGATGAAAGGTTTTATTGAACTTACGGAGAAAAAAAATTACAGGCTTTCAGATTACGGGAAGATTGCCCAATTCATGCTTCGGGGGGTGGATGCGAGATTGTGGAAAGATGCAAAGGAAATAATAAAAACTGATGATGCCTGGACATTTTCTGCCCAGATTTTAATGAGAAGAGCTATAGCTGCAGTTGTAGATTTTGGTTTATTCATGTTCCCTGGAGTAGTTCTTTTTCTTGTGCTAAACCATGGGATAAAATTCGAGGTATATACCTTCCTTGTGGTCATATATCTTCAATTGACTCTTCAATTTGCATATGCCTCCTTTGTTATCATGGAAGCATACAATGGCCAGACAATAGGAAAATACTTGATGAACATCAGGATTGTAAAAACAAACGGAGATAAGATGACCATCCTGGAAAGTGCCGTAAGGAATATCGGGAAAGTATTTCTGCTCCCACTGGATTTCTTGATTGGTGTGTTATTTTACAGGAAAAATGGTTATATCAAATTCTTTGATTATTATACAAAGACAACAGTTGAAAGAGTAATTTAGATTATGCTTTTGCTTTGTCGGGATTGTAAGAAATTGGTGTTGAACAACCTTTGCGTCCTTTGCGCCCCTCTGCGGTGAAAAATCCTGCACCGCAAAGCACGCCAAGAGCGGATTTATTGTTTTTCGCCTTTTACCGTTATAACCGTCTGCCTGATAGGCAGAACCTTCCCTGACTTCTTTACCGCTTCTTCCACGATTCTCTGCAATCCGAAACAGCAGGGCACTTCCATGTTAACGAGCGTGATGGTTTTAATATTGCCGGCCCTGATCAATTCTGTCAATTTATCTATATAGTAATCAGCATCATCCAGCTTGGGACATCCTATAACAATCGACTTTCCTGAAAGGAAATCCGAATGGAAATTCGGGTACGCAAATGGAACGCAATCAGCTGCCACAAGAAGGTCTGCGTCCTTGAAATACGATGCTTGCGGAGAAACAAGTGTGAGTTGTACAGGCCACTGCCTCAATTCAGGTTTCTGCCGCTGTGATGCTCCAGCATTTGTGTTTCTTTTGCTCTTGAAATCCATTGCCATGCTGCCCGGACAGCTTCGAGGCCCTCCATGCATCGTTCCGCAGGGTATGCCTTTATTTATGCTCTCAGGCTTTTCTTCCGCAGTGTTCAGATGAATTTTTACCGCTTCCTCATCAAACTCTGGAGCATCTCTTTCGATTACTATGATTGCATCCTGGGGACAGTGTCCAAGACATGCACCAAGTCCATCGCAGAACTTATCATCTAATAATTTTGCTTTCCCGTCAATTATCTTAATTGCTCCTTCGGCACAGTTGGGGATACATGCACCGCAGCCGTTACATTTTTCTTCATCAATAGATACGATCTTTCTTTTCATATTCCATCATACTAATATAAGATCTTATAATAAATAAACCAAAGGTCGATATGACAGTCAATAATATATCACCACAATCTGACATTTATATCCGGAATCTATTTAGCATGCTTTTACTGTTTAGGCTACCGTGAAAGCCGTACTGGGTCTTGAAGATGGAACTTTTGTTATTGGTGAGGGGCTCGGAGTTGAAGGAAGCGTTCAGGGTGAACTTGTTTTTACAACACAATTTACTGGTTATGAAGAAGCACTGACAGATCCGTCATATAAAGGGCAGATCCTTATGTTCACTTATCCGCTTATTGGAAATTACGGCATAAGCGGCGACACATTCCAGTCAGATCATATGCAAGCAGAAGGACTTGTGGTGAGAGAAGCATGCGATCAGCCCTCGCATCACAGATCAAAGCGTTCTTTAAATGAATTCCTGATATATGAAGGAAAATCAGGTATTATGGGAATAGATACGAGGATGCTCACTATAAAAACGCGAGAGCATGGGACCATGAAATCCGCCATCATTGTCGGAAGCGAAAATGGTGCAGAGGCTGTCCGGCTTGCAAGAGAACAGCCAGATATTGGAGGTCTTGACCTTATTGGAAAAGTAACATGCAAGGAACCTTATCAGGTAAAAGGCCGTGAAGGCGCCGGCAATATTGTGCTGATGGATTTTGGCGCAAAGAGAAATATAGTAAAAAGCCTGAGCAATAGGGGAATAAATGTCATTGTCGTTCCTGCTGCGACAAAAAAAAGAGATATTCTAAAATATGAGCCTGATGCGATTCTTTTATCCAATGGCCCGGGCGATCCGCAGCAGGCCACAAATGGCATCTCTGTCGTAAAAGAGCTAGCAGGAGAAATCCCTATTTTCGGGATATGTCTTGGTCACCAGATAATTTCGCTTGCTCTTGGTGCAGATACCTATAAAATGAAGTTCGGCCACCGCGGGGCCAACCAGCCTGTAAAGGACATGAAAAGAGGGATCGTTCACATAACTTCTCAGAACCATGGTTATGCAGTTGATGAAAACAGCGTTGACAAGAAAGAGGTATCGATCACTCAGTTAAATACCAATGACGGAACGGTCGAAGGGATCGAGCATAAAAACCTGGAAATAATGTCGGTGCAGTATCATCCGGAAGCGCATCCAGGGCCGCTTGATACAGAGAAGATATTCTTTGACAGGGTCGCAGAAACCCTGCAGAGAAAGACAGTTATTGTGTCCAGATAAGCTTACAACAATCTTGCCGGGATCCTCTGCTTCCCGATGAGGTCTTCAATATCCTCACGACTTCTTATGATCTCTGTATCTCCGTCTTTTACCAGTATCTCAGCACATCGCGGTCTCCCGTTATACTGGCTTGCCATGCTAAAGCCATATGCACCGGCATCCAATATGGCTATAAGATCACCTTTTACGATTCCCGGGAGTTTCCTGTCCTCTGCAAGTATATCGCCTGTTTCGCAGATAGGGCCAGCGATAGTATATGTTTCATCGGGAGCTGATCTTGCTTTATTCGCAACAAGGACATAATGGTATGATTCATACATAGCAGGCCTGATAAGCAGATTGAAACCTGCATCTACACCCACGAAATTCCTTGCGGCTTTTTTCACAGTATTGACACGTGTCAGCAAAATTGTGGTATCTGCCACGATATAGCGTCCGGGCTCAAGTATAAGTTTTGGCGAGATACCGATCTCCTGTGTTTTTTCCCTAAATACGGGAAGTATCGCGTTTGCGAGATCATGGGGTTTCGGTGCTTCCTCGGCCTTATTATAAGGAATGCCAAGCCCTGAACCCATATCTACAAATTTAAGATCGATTCCAATATCCACAATTTTTTCAACAAGATCCATCATTTTCTGCGCTGCCTCAGTAAATGGCTCGGTCTCCAATATCTGAGAACCTATGTGGCAGTGTATCCCGCATGGAGAGATGCCTGGAAGTTCCGATGCCTCCTGATATATTTTCACAACCTCTTTTGACGGAATACCGAACTTGGAAGAACAAAGACCGGTCGCAATCTTGGGATGCGTCTTTGGTGAAACATCGGGATTTACCCTGAAAGCTATCTGTGTGGTTTTTCCACAATCACTGGCAAATTCTGATAACGTGTGCAATTCGTTGCGTGAATCTACTGAAACCTTTATTCCAAGTTCCACTGCTTTCTGAAGCTCAAAGTCGGTCTTGGAATTACCGTTAAAAAGTATTTTTTCCCGTGGAATTCCTGCAAGAAGCGCAAGATAAAGCTCACCGTAGCTAAAAACATCCGCACCTGCTCCCGCGCGCGCAAGCAGCCGCAGGATAGTAAGGCTTCCGTTAGCCTTGGCAGCATAATAGATTTCAGCATCGGGAAAAGCTTTCCGGTATGCTGAGAAATTCTCAATGATGCGGGATTCGTTCGTCACATAAAGAGGCGTACCATATTTTTCGGCAAGTTCGGTTGTATCAGCTTTACCTATTGTGAGATGATTATCCTGGACATCAATATGATCTTTTATCGTGAACATATTCCGCACAATTGACCGAGATTATATTATAGTTATCTTCTGTTATCAAGTGCCATGTTGGATAATGCGTCAGTTTCAGAATTCTCTTCCCTTTTTACCCATCTGAAATTTATTTTTTCAAAATTTCCGCACAGCTTTTTTGCTTCATTGAAAAGCGGTATCAGGTATTCTTGTTTCACTCTATACTTCCCTGTGATCTGCCTGATGATCAACTGGCTGTCTCCCCGCACTTCGAGTTCCCTGCATCCATGGGTCTTTGCAAGCTTTAGACCCTCAATGAGCGCGTTCCACTCCGCAATATTGTTTGTTCCTTTTCCAAGGCATTTTGAGATATCGCGCACTTTTTTCCCGTTTTCCAGAAGGACTGCGCCAATAGCCATAGGTCCGGGATTTCCCCGGCATGCTCCATCAAAAAATAGGATGCAGTTCATGGTCAAATAGGGATATCCCACATAGGATACCACCGCTCCACTTCTTTCTCAATGGGAAGCTCGTGCTCCATTATGGATCGCAATCTGAACTCATAAGCAGGATCTCTCTGCTTTTCTTTTGGTGAAAAAGGATAAAACGCCCCCTGCTTGAAATTATAGATCCAGAAGACTTCTCTTTCCCCCTTAAACTTAAAGACTGCACAAAGCAGCTGCTCTCCGAAACCTTCCTCGGTCAGCGTCTCACTTACCAGATAGACTGTGCTCACCAGATCTTCAAACTCAGGGTCGTTCAACGTGACCCAGAGATAACCATACGAATCCTTCTTTATCTGGTATTGTGTATTTGTTTCTTTACAGCTTTGCTGGAGAAGTTCCCGGATCTCCATCTCAGTTGTCATATACTTTGACGCGTCAAGCGGCTTGAAGCAGATACCTGCGCCTGTTGACGTAAGACCCAGGTTTAAACTCATGGTAACATATGCTGTGGACATGGCGAACAATTTATCAGGTTTTGGTCTGGGAAGCTTGCTCCTGCCAAGCAGCGAATCAAGAAATCCCATTCAGAACTCCATATTTCGTTCAATCTCCTCAAGCGCACGTATGCGCGCCTGCACTGTAGGATGAGTGGAAAAAAGATTCATTATAGAATCGCCTGATATTGCGGGAATTATGAAAAAGGCGTTCATGCCCTGTACCTCCCTGAGGTCACGCGACGGCACTTTTTCCATGATTCCGCTGATATTCATCAGGGCTGATGCCAGGTGTGCCGGATGTCCTGTGATTATTGCTGAGCCCCTGTCTGCTGCGAATTCTCGATATCTTGAAAGCGCCTGTATGAGTAAGTAGCTAATTATCCAGACCGCTATTGAAACCACAAATATAACAATAGCAGCACCTCCATTCCTATCCCTGTCACGCCCGCCCATCCCGAAGAACATGATGCTCCGTGCGAGTAATGCAGCGACAGTTGAGAGGAAGCTTGCTATCGTTATGACCAGCATATCACGGTTCTTGACATGGCTCAATTCATGAGCAAGCACTGCTTCTAATTCTGGCTGGCTCAGCCGCTGTTTCAGGGAAGTTGTTACTGCTACCACTGCGCTTCCCTTGCTTTTTCCGGTTGCAAAAGCATTGGGAATATTACTGTCAACGATAGCCACTTTAGGCTTGGGAAGATCAGCGATGGCGCAAAGTCTTGAGATGGTCTCATGCAGGCGCGGTTCTTCCTGTTCGGTAACGATGCGCCCGCCCATGCTCCAGAGAGCAAGTTTGTCTGAGAAGAAGAACTGGATAAAAAGCATTATCGCTGCAATGAACATCAGACCTGATGTCCCGACGCCCCCATAGGTCGCCAGGATCGCCAGGAAAAACAGATAGAGTGCAGCAAGAAGGAACATTGTCAATAACATACGTGCCTGAAGTCCGTAATCTTTGTACCATTTTTTCATTTTGAATCTCCCGAATATGTTATGTTGCTGCTCATATTAAAGATTGGCGATGAATTGAAATGAGGATGAGTGTTTTTGTGTAATTTTTGTTTCAGGTTCATGTTATCAATCTACTCGCGATAGAGATTATAAATAAAACCAGCATAGACCACCATAACCACCAGTATCTTTTTGGTAAACTATAAGCAGGAGCTATATTATCCATTTTATGTTCTTTTAAATATCCTCTCAGCTCTTTGGCATCTTTGAGGTCATCAACTTCGACTATAAAGCCCCCCTGATAACCACATTCCGCACATAAGTACATCTGACCTGAATTTATCCAGGGAAATATATGACCACTGCTAATCCCTGCATATTCCAGTCTGCCTCCACAAAAAGGACAAAACTGATAACCGTTCAAAGGTTTCATTACTTCCACCTCAAAATATACTGTTTTTTTCAGGATTAATATTTATTGGTAGATATAACTCCCTCATCTTCTCCTTTTTCGGAACTCCGTTTTCATCCCATCTCCTGAGATCATAATACTCATCCAGCGCCTTCTCAAATTCAGCCTTATTAATCCCGCCGCTTTCAAAGAACCGCTCAGGAAGGGAATCATCCTGTCTTGAAAATCCTGCCTTATTATTGAATAGCCTTTCCAGATTCCAGATTCTATCACCAGATTTCTGGAAATCCTCTATAGAATAATCCACACCTGTTGCCGTGCTCAGCATGTTAGCATAGTCCACTTCCGATATCACTAATGAAGAGAAGATACAAAGCACCAGCGAATCAAGGGCTGCCGTTGAATTCTGGAACTTCCGGACAAGCTCTGCCTTTCCAGAAAAAGTCTTTGGGTCAATCTTTCCGGGTTTCCCCAGTATCTCGGGCGCGATCGTATAAGCCCGCACATGGCATCCCCCGCGGTTTGAAGTGGCGTAGGCCAGCGCCATTCCGGAGACACCTCGCGGGTCATAACCCGGCAATTCAAGCCCCTTGACCTGCATCGCGATATTTTTATTATGAGACATGGAAAGAGCCTTTGAACCACTGCCAAGCTCAGCTCCGATACCTTCTTTTTCACCTATTTTCTTAACAAGCCCTGACAATTCTTTTATGTCCTCGCCCATTATTTCAGCATAAGCTGCAATTGTTGAGCCTGATGATATGGTATCAATGCCATAGTCGTTGCAGAGGCGATTGATTTTGATAATTGCATCCATATCCAGGTTGTTATTATCCGGCCCATATGCCCACAGGGTCTCGTATTCCGGTACTTCATGCCCCTCAAATGTGCCGCTTTTTATGATGTGTTTGCATGCGATTGTGCAGTTATGGCAGGCATGACCTTTGATGTCATAATTTTCTTTAATAAATTCACCTGAAACTTTATCTATACCTGCAAATCCGCTTTTCCTGAAGTTCTGTGCAGGCAGGATTTTCATATAGTTCATCAGGTTTGCCATTGCGGAAGTCCCATAGGTTGAAAGTCCTTTTGATGCCCCATGTCCTTCTTTCAGGAGCATGCCAGCTTCTTGCCGCGCTTTCTCAAATCCTTGATCATCCGCGATAGAGGGTTTTTTATCCCCTTTTGCCACAATCGCTTTTAGCTTCTTTGACCCCATGACAGCGCCAAGACCCCCGCGCCCGCATGCATGATAATAATCGTTCATGACGCTGGCCATCGGGACAAGTCGTTCACCTGCGCGGCCAATACAGGCCACGCGCCCTTGCGAGGAAAGCCTATTCGTGCATGATCTGACGTTTTCTCCCCACAGCTCATTGGCTTTTTCGATCTTAATTTCATCGTTATTGATCGAAATGTACACTGGTTCTTCAGCCTCGCCTTTAAATATCAACGCGTCTATCCCGGCAAATTTAAGTTCTTTTCCGAAAATACCACCGCTGCTTGAATCCAATATTGTTCCGGTAAGAGGTGATTTTGATACCATGACATGCCTCCCTGACATGGGGGCGGGAGTTCCTGTCAGGGGGCCGGTGGCAAAAATAAGGATATTTTCAGGTGCGAGCGGATCGATGTGGGGATCGATGGCATCATAATAAAGCTTTACTCCCAATCCCCTACCACCGATAAAAGAATGAAGATCAGAAGTTTGGGTTTTGCTTTCTTTTATACTGCTATCTGTCAGATCAATAGTGATTGTTTGTCCGGTCCATCCATGCATGTGATTTATATTATGGTTTTTTGTATTAAAGGGTTGCTGCAGGATTTATTCTTTGATTTCTTAATTCTCCTAATATCCCCATAATGGAATCCATATTTTTTGCCTCATTTATTTTTTTTCTAACTGATTTAATATTTTCCCTGTTTTTCAGGAACCAATAGGATTTAAGTTTCAGATCATTAAAAGTAAGCATATTATATTTGCGGCATAATTCTATGTATTCTAATATATTATCCAGGCGTCTGTCAAATTCTCCAGGAGGGAGTAATTCTTCTTTTTCAAGATAATGAGAGATCCTCCTGAAGATATACGGGTTGCCAATTGCAGCACGTCCTATCATAAGACCGTCGCATTGGGTATGATCAAGAACATGCCTGGCTGTCAGTTCATCGGAAATATCCCCGTTTGCTATCACAGGTATTGAAAGTTCTTTTTTTATATCCCGGATAACATCAAGGTTTGATCTTCCGGAATAACCCTGGTTTTGTGTTCTTCCATGCACTATGAGAGCATCTGCGCCCGATCTTTCAATAATACGCGCTATATTCAGGTTCTCATCAGTACAATTCAAGATCCTTATCTTTGCAGTAACCGGCACATCCAGAGAATCCGAAAGTGCCTGTATGATCTTTCCGATCAGCAAAGGCTTTTTTAATAATTTGCAGCCGCATCCTGCTCTGATGATATCCCGGGCAGGGCAGCCAAGATTCATATCGAATAGTCCCACCGGATTAACATTATGTAGAATGAGCGCAGCCTGTACGAGAGTATCAGGATCTGAACCCATTAATTGGACGCCAAATGGTTTTTCTTCACAGCTTGTAAAACCCAGATCCGTACTTTCCCTGTTTCCCCGAACGACAGCCTCAGAAGAAATCATCTCTGAATATACAAGCGAGGCTCCATATCTCTTGCATAATAATCGCATCGGCAGATTAGTGATGCCTGCCATAGGCGCAAGAATAAGATTCCCATTAAATGTTAATTTTCCGATATTCATATCTGTTATGAACACTCAATTTTCTTCTGGTTATTTAAACTTAAACTATGCCCGGGAAAAAAATTTGAACCAGCAAAGGATTATATTATCAAAAACCATATAAAGTAAAGCAATATGCTAAAAAAATTAATTTTTTCACTTACCGCCATTCTTATTCTTGCATCGATGTACATTGTGTTTTTTGTTGCGGAAATTCCGATAGATCCGGGTTCGGCAGCCGGTGACCCGAATAACTTCAAGATATTCTACTTCCATCTCCCGATTGCGATATCGGCCTATATTTCCTTTGCGATCGTCTTTGTTTGCAGCATAATGTACCTCAGGACAAAGAAACAAAAATGGGACATATTATCAATTTCTGCTGCTGAGATCGGTCTTATTTTTGCATTCCTTACTCTTGCAACCGGATCGATATGGGGCAGGTCTGCATGGGGTGATTATTGGGTACCGTGGGATGTCAGATTAAATACATCGCTAATTCTTTTCCTCATATATCTTGCTTATCTTATGGTACGACAGGCGGTAGATGAACCTGAGAAAAGAGCACGATTATCAGCAGTTTTCGGGATCATTGGGTTTATCAGCGTACCCATAAGCTTTCTTTCGGTGCGGTTCTATGCCAGGGTTCATCCATGCGTTGTTCCGCCATGTCCCAGCGGGGGGGGTGGTGGGATCCATGGTTTACCTCTCTATTATCTGCTTTTTAATTTTGCCGCTTTTTTCCTTCTTTTAGCATCGCTCATGATGATAAAAATAGATAATGAGTGGCTGAAAGAAAAGGTCAGTGAACTAAAAAGAGAAAAAAGTCTATAAAAAATTATGAGGCTATAGGTTCAGCCTCAATTTCTGTTTTCCTGACCTCTACTCTTCGAAGAGGATAAACAGGCTTGACATCGTGATATATGCTTGCTGAGAGTTTTCCTGTCACGATCTCCTGCACGAACTGTTCCATGTCCAGTTCTTTTGCTCTTGCCTTTATGACGTTATTCATTATCTGGCGGATCGCTTTTAATTGATTGGACCGGGCTCTTTTTATTGTGAAACAGGATGGTTTCACTCTTATTGTGTAGTTATCTTTTGTTTTCACAGAAATGTTGGTCTCGATATTTGAGGTCTGCCTTTTTACAAGTGAGCGTAAGTAGTCCTGAGTGAGCTGGTGACCTGTGAATTTCGTATATGCTGCATCGCCCCCCACACGGTCGATTTTCAATTGCAGTTTGATATTTTGTTTTGAAAGATCGTTCGTTAATTCCCCAAGTGTGACTTCAATTACTCTTCCAATCAATTTTTCGGGGGCATCTGCCACGGTCTCTCCGATATTTGCTTTTCCGAACATGTCAGGTGCAACAAGGTTGTACCATGATTTTGCTTTCCAGCCTTCTGTTTTTGTTACTGCCAAATAATTTCCTCCGGATTAATAATATTATAATTGTGAATCTTATTCACAAATCATTTGCTTAATAAGGCATGCAATACTTAATACTTTTGGCGCATATCTTTTTGAATTTCTCGCTTTACATGAAATGACTAACGACACGCTTAAGTAAAATCAGGATAATTCAGCATGACCCACCATGCGGAGGTAGCCAAGTGGTCAAAGGCGGCAGCCTCAAGAGCTGCTCTCGCAGGAGTTCGAGGGTTCAAGTCCCTTCCTCCGCATACTCTTTCCTCGTATTCATTTTAATGATTGCTGCCGCGATTGCAATGGGCGACTCCGCTGACGTGAAACGATTGATTCGATTCACACAACCATTGCCGTTCATTAAGTTTGTGCTGGAGGTCAATGTAAACCTTAAGATCTTTGAAACAAATGGATACGAAAGGGCGATGTGTGGAAATGACCGTTACTTTTAACCTTTGCATTTCTCATAATATAACCTGCAAGGACTGACCCATTGCGAATCCCCTCAAAATTCGTTTTTTCAGTCCTTGCAATAACAGAAATGAAATATTTGTATAGTTATGAACGCTTCAATGAAAGAACACCGGGATGAAATTTATACGGCACTGGATGCAGATGAGCTGACCTGGTATGAAGAAATACCTGAGCCTTCTATCAGGCTTTTATCCAAATGTCTTTTTTAATCATACATATTACATGCCGTCAGGTGAGCCAAGACAGTAAGAAAAATATCAGTGCTCAGCAATCTAATCCGGATTCTGAAATTCCATGCAAGCCATGTCGTCTCTGACGGATCCATAGATAGGCGGAATCAAACCAGGTGCAATTTATTTCTCAACCTATCAGGCAATCCTCTTTTTGCCTTCTGCTGGCTTGAGATGATAAATCTCTTCTACGCTAACGAGCAGCGCCGCTTTCGGTTTTATCTTACCGCCAAATCGCCTGTTGATACGTTCTTTGAAATCATCAAAATATTTTCCAGTATCTATTACCTCTCCACTTCCTTTTATCATGTAGCCATTCGGATACACAGCGTTTCCAACTGCTACGCGAGATCCATTCTTGATATTTGATACTGTCTTTGATATGAAAGAAACACCTATCAGCAGTTTATCATTACCTACAGCTTTGACAAAACAAACTGGGGCAAGATGAGGATCTCCATCTTCTGTCACAGTCGATACCCAGGTCAGAGCCTTTTGTTTATCACATTCGGGATTATCAAATATATTTTTAACATCATCAGGCATTGCTACCATAGTCATACCTCATATTGTCATCGTTTTTTATGATATAAAAGAGTTGTCGTTTTCAAATCTTTTTTCTGAAGACTTAATTCTCTGCTCTCTTTTGACCATGTTCACATACTCATGAGCAAGTCTTGCTGGTTCATCCAAGTAATCAAGAGGAGAAGCTTCTCCCACGTTGACCGTTTCGATACTTTTTCCGCAGATTGATGCCGGCGCCGTCAATCAACAGTAGATCAGGTCTTGTTTTCAATTTCCAGAAGGCATTCACTATCGCCGGACCTTCACGAAAGCTGAGGAACGCGCTGGACTTTGAGAAGGTTTTCTCTGGAAGACTCTTCCGGGAAAAAGTCAGATATCTGCATATGAAATCAATAGTTATTCTTTAAATATTATATAGCCAGATACTATTTTATGTTCCGATCGAAATATCCAAGGGATATTTTCAACGAGATAAAATGGAGATTCGATCTTTCAAAATGTAGAATATATCATATCCACAGGGGCGCGCCTGGAAATATAAGAGTCGTAGATGGGAGGACGATTAAAAATATTGATAAGTCATTTCTTGTTCTTCAAGGCATTTTGGAGGATGTGTATATTCCTTACCACAGGATAACCAGAATAGAGTATGATAATCAGATAATATTTGATAGAAAGTTAAGATTTTTGCCTCAAAAGGTTAAAGAAAAAAAATGAAAAACATCTAAAACTCCAGAATCGTCTTCTGGAACGGGTCTTCTACAACATTGGTCAGCACTTTGAAGTTGTTTTTTATTCTCTGCATCAAATTCGACCTGAATTCCACATCAGGATATAAATATCCTGGATTTTTGACAGCCTTCATCCTGCCCAGATCGAACAGTCCAATATCCTTTAATTCCAGTGTGCTTTTTGAGAATTTTTTGGCTGCCAGATAGAAATATTCGCATGTACCCCTGTATGTCTCCAGATATTCCATCGCCATCTTCGGATGTACAGGCTTATCCCATTCCTTGATTTCGATTCCCACAATATAGAACCGCTCAGATTGTTTATAAATTGCAATAATGTCGGCCAGATTGCAGACGCTTTCCCGGCACAGGAAAGGTTTCAGATGTATCTCGGATGTGTGGAATACAGGGATCCCGTGGTTGGTAATAGCATTGACAATAATATTCGAATTAATGGTCGTTCCGAAGCTGGAGAAATGCATCAGATATCTCAGGGTGTTTTATTAGATAAGATTGAGGTAAGTGGGAAGTGAAAGTGAAGGAAAAATGGCAGGATACACAGAACACAAATTGATAATATTTTCAATAAAAATCTATTGTCACTATTAATATTAACCGAACCGAGAGGCAATAAAAAAATTGAAAGAAGTACAATTAATGAAGTGAGGAACAGAGACCTTTTCATGAGTTCTTTAGCTGTTTCGATTTTGCTATTCAAAGCATAGAACTCATTTATCATTCTTTGTAAAATCGCATTTTTTGGAAATTTAGGATTTGTTTCTATAATAGTCTTAGCCCATCCTATAATATATTCTGGATTTAATTTAGTTTGATCAATATAAAAAGAATCATACCTACGAAATGCGACTATGTCATTTATATTTTTTTCCCTTATCTCTTCTAATAAATGCAGAATATTTTCTTTATCTTTCTTGTAAAGATCTAAACGAGAAGTCAAACCTGCTGCGGCACACCCCGCTGCAAGCAGCGGGGCATGTTTCGTGCCGCAGCTGTCATAATTGTTATTTAAATTCAAACAATTTCATCTGTGCATATCCATCTTTTTCTTCTTTAGTTCCTTGTCTTTCTACA
>JAGFND010000005.1 GCA_021409285.1 Candidatus Methanoperedens sp.
GGCGAGGACAGGAAATTGATACCTTCCCCCAGGGTTCCAACGTATGATATGCAGCCTGAGATGAGCGCTTACAGAGTAACAGATAGTGTAATTGAAGGAATAAATTCTGGAAAATATGATCTCATTATCCTGAATTTCGCCAATCTTGACATGGTCGGTCACACCGGGGTTTTCAGCGCTGCAGTAAAGGCCGTGGAGGTGATCGATGAATGTATCGGTCGTGTCCTTGAAGCGCTGGATCATGTCGGTGGTCTATTGATCATAACTTCGGATCATGGAAATGCTGAAAAGATGATCGATGAAAAAGGAGGAATCCACACTGCACATACATCGAACCTTGTTCCATTCCTTGTGTGTGAGAAAGACATCAAACTCAGGAAAGGTATTCTTGCTGACATTGCACCCACTATTCTTGAAATCCTGGGTATCAAGAAACCTGAGGAGATGACGGGACAGTCGCTATTAATTTAGGATCAGGTGGATATGAGAATCACTCTTAAAGTTGCTTATATCGGAACTGATTATCATGGATTTCAGGTGCAGCCAGATGCAAGGACTATAGAAGGAGAACTTTTTGCCGCTCTTGGGGAGATCGGTCTTATCACTGATCCGCATGAAGCAAGATACATTGCTGCAGGAAGGACGGATAAGGGTGTTCATGCGATTGGCCAGGTGATCGCCTTTGATACTGATAATCCTGAGCTTGCAGTACCAAGGATCATCAACAGTAAACTGCCCCCTGCAATATGGACATGGGCAAGAGCGCAGGTCCACAGCGACTTTGACCCGCGCCGCGATCCTGTATATCGTGTTTACAGGTACATCATGTGTGGAAAATATGATATTTCCACTTTGCGAAATGCATCAAAAATACTTAAAGGAGAACATGATTTCTCGAATTTTTCTACCCCTGATAAGGATAGGACAGGCACCTGCATGATAGAGATGATAGGCATCAGTGTGGAAAGAGAATTTACCATCATTGATGTGAGAGCAAGATTTTTCCTCTGGCACATGGTAAGAAAAATAGCAGCTGCACTGAAAATGGTGGGCAATGGGTCAAGGGATGAATCCTGGTTAAAACAGATGCTTTATCCGGATGAATATACAGAAGGGATCCAACCAGCGCCAGCTTATGGTCTAATTCTAAAGAATATTGAATACGAAAATATTAACTGGGTCGAGGATGAATACGCAAAAAAAAAAATCTCTGAGAATCTTGAAAAACAGTTTCTCTGGAATGGTGTAATGGCCGAAATGCTGCGAGAATTAAGAGAGAGTATGACAGATCAATCATGTTGATCGCTTTTGAACTTTCAGGTGAACACCGTACACTTCCCAGAAGTGAGGTCATTGCATGTCTTGAATCGCTTGCTGCTGATTTCGGGATCTATCTCTCACTTGATGGATGCCTGATCGTTGATCTGAGAAATAATGTCGGGCATATTATCGAAGCCCTTTCAAAAAGGCTTTCAATGACACATCATATAATTAATGTACTGGGCATTTCCGGGATTTCTGAAGTGGATATCGTTGATTCTGTGGATCGTTCACGACCCAGGATCCAGGAAACATACAGCATCAGGGTGAGACGAATAAAAGGATGTTCAACAATAGATGCCGGATTGATGGAAAGAAGAATTGGAGGGATCTTTTTTAAGAGTGGTGCAAAAGCCGACCTGAAGAATCCGGGGATACAGTTCAGACTTATTCTTACGGAAAACAAAGCCATATTTGGCATGCTATCAAGTTCGATCGACAGGAGTGCATTTGAAGCGAGAAAGCCACATTATAAGCCTTTTTTTTATCCTGGCGTCCTGATGCCGCGTGTCGCTCTTGCCCTTGTCAATATTGCAAAGCCTGAGAGATCCATTTTCGATCCTTTTTGCGGAACAGGCGGAATACTCGTAGAAGCAGGGTTTATCGGTCTTTTTGTGTTAGGAGGCGAGATGCAACGAAAGTTGCTTCTGGGTGCAAAAATGAACCTTGACCACTATAAAGTGAATTATTCACTCATGTTCGGGGACGCCTGCAGCATGGCCATTCGTAATGATAGCATAGATGCTGTTGTCACTGACCCTCCTTACGGCAGGTCGGCGGCAATAAAAGCTGAATCTATGGAACATTTGCTTACAGGTTCGCTCAAGGAGATATACCGCGTGTTAAAACCCAACAAGCGCGCGGTCTTTATTTCAGACAGGGAAATATATAACCATGCAGAGAAGGCTGGATTCAAGTTAATCGAGCTTCATTTGCAGAGGGTGCATAAAAGTCTCACCAGGCGAATCCATGTGCTTGAAAAGAATTGATCAAAGGGAGGATAGTGAGCAGACGGTATTAGGTGGTGTGTAAAAAATGTTTTTTTCTGCCCACTATTATTCGTATATATACGAACCAAAGTATTTATACTTTACGCTTTGTGTAAAGAAGGATATCGCAATTCTTATCATTATGGCCGTACTGGTAATTGGATGATTCGAGGCAAACATATGAGAATTCTCGTTCATATCTGCTGTGGGCCATGTTTTACTTATCCGGATAAACGATTGGTGGAGGATGGACATGACGTGACAGGTTTTTTCTATAATCCCAACATACATCCATACTCTGAATTTAAGAACAGGAAAACTTCCCTTGAAAAGTATGCAAAGATAAGAGGCGCACAGATCATTTATAGAAACGACTATGAACTGGAAAGATACCTTCGAGGCTCCCTTGAAGCTAAAGACAGATGCAGGTTTTGCTATGCAGAAAGACTCCGGGAAACTGCGATCGCAGCAAGTTCACTCGGATTTGATGCATTTACTTCGACTCTTTTGATATCCCCATACCAGAAGCATGAGATGCTTGCGGCAGTCGGCAAAGAAATGGCCGATAAATACCGGATTGATTTCTATTATGAAGATTTCAGGAAAGGTTACAAAGAATCTCGTGATCTTTCCCGTGATCTGGAACTTTATATGCAGAAATACTGTGGATGCATATTCAGCGAAAAGGAGCGATACTTCAAACATCCTCCAGTTCCAGTGCCTCTTTGAGCGTAAAATTCCCGACATACAGGGCTGCACCCACTACAATGCCTTTTGCTCCTGTTTTCTTTATGGTTTCGATATCATATAAATTGGTGATCCCTCCGGAAGCTATTACAGGGATATCGAGGGCCTGAACAAGTTCGTTCGTGGGGGCAGGGTCCACACCTTTAAGCAGCCCTTCTGTATTAATATCAGTGAACAGGATGCTTCCAGCGCCGAGTTTCTCGAATTTCCTGCCAAGTTCAATCGTCGAGAACAAAGAGGCCATTGCCCAGCCGTGAGTTGTCACTTTACCATTTTTTGAATCAAGTGCAACTATAATACGTTTCTTCCCGAATTCACCGGCAAGTTCTTCTACAAGAAAAGGATCGTTGATAGCGGCTGTGCCCAATATCACCCTTTCCACGCCGGCATTAAGAAGATCAGCTGCATCATTTTTTGACCTGATCCCCCCGCCTACCTGCGTTTCCACGCAGGAATTCCTGACAATGGATCTTATTATAGAACTATTCAACCTTTTTCCTTCTATTGCGCCATCAAGATCAATAAGATGCAGCACATCTGCACCTTCGCTTACCCAGCGCTTGGCCACAGCCAGCGGATTGTCAATAGAGACACGCTCTGTTCCGGGGATGCCCTGTATCAGGGAGACGCATTTTTTGTTTTTAAGATCAATAGCAGGTATAACTTTGAACATTCTCATCTTTCCAATATTTCCAATATTTCTTTTCTGTTTTATAGTTATTCATGAAATAATAGTTATAAAGGCAAAAAAGATTATATCCCCTCAGGCCAATTCAGCCTTTCATGACGTCCAAAACCCCTTCAAATGTCTGGAAATTTGGGAATGATATCGATACTGATGCGATCATTCCTGGCAAATATCTCACTATTAATAATACTGATGAGCTGGCTAAACATGCCTTTGAAGGTGTGCGCCCTGAATTCTGTCGTTATGTTAAAGATGGGGATATCATTGTCGCCGGTCTCAATTTTGGATGCGGCTCATCACGAGAGCATGCGCCTCTGGCTCTACGCGGCGCAAAAGTACAATGCATAATAGCAAAATCATTTGCACGTATTTTCTTCAGGAATGCGATAAATATCGGTCTTCCGCTGCTTGAAAGCCCGGATACGGACAGGATCGAAGAGGGAGACCATATTGAGGTCGATCTTGGATCCGGTGTCATTACCAATACAACCAGGAAGCAGAAATATAATGCAACACCACTGCCAGATTTCCTTCGGGGAATCGTGGATGCTGGCGGACTTATTGCGTATGCTCGGAAGTTAGTTCAGTAAAAAAAGAAAAAATTAGAATAGGCAAATAGCATATTACTGGTTTGTTTCATATCTTTTCAATATGACTATAACCTGATTCAGCAGGTTCTTTGATTCCGTGAGATGCCTGGCACCGATATCCGCAGCCTTATCGAGATTTTCATCTAAAAGGAACAGATTCTGTTCAAGCAGATATATCAGGTACATCATTACGCACCAGTACACGGCAAGAGCCAGGAATGATAATATACCCATTACGACCAGCTGGTTATATATCAATGCCGTCGATTGGCCAAGCGGCTGCAATACACTTATTGCATCCAGAAAATTATATAGAATTATAGCTCCGAATATCAACGGCACAATTGTTGCAAGTATTAAACTCTGTTTGCTTAACTTCATTCAGTATCCTCCGGGAATATTCTCCCAATCTTCATTTTATGTTATATGACTATTTAAGTATATCTAACAAGATTATTGTAATTTCCTGAAACATCCAAAATACAGACATTCATCACGCGATATAATCTGGATATCTTCGCTGCCATTGATAAACCGGGCAGGTGAGTCCCTTATAAGCACAGCTGGTGTGCTCTCATCAGCTTCTCCCATGATAATTTGCGCAGCCGAGACGAGATTGTCGGCAGTAGCGCGCCGTGTTATCAATAGAGGTTTTCCGAAAAGGTCTTTTTGCCCCCTAACATCTTCAACAGGTATGATCCCGGCACAGCCCAGCGCGATACCCACGCAACCAAGGCGCAGCGGCTGTGTCCTGCTGTCACCTATTATTACAGAGATATTACAGCTGTATTCTTCCATTAATTTCTTCCTGATCTCAATCGCGCATTTTTTCGGGTCAGATGGCAGTAGAACTACAAATCCTTCCGGGGCATTAGAATTGTCTATTCCTGCGCTGGGTGAAAGCACACCTCCTGTAATAGTGACTACCACGCCAGGTATCCCGCCAAGTATCTCATCAGATTCCCTGATAATAAGTTCCATCTTTCGCGGGTCGTTCTCGTAGAGCTTTGACAGTTCGATCGCTTTTTTTGAGGGTTTGACATCATCAAGTTTCACGACACGTCCTTCTGCCGTTGCCACCGCGGATTCTGCCAGGACAAAAATGTCGTTATCTATGGGACACATCCCCCTGGCTTTTAATGCCCTGATCAGCACTTCCGCGAAATCATCACCCGGCTTTATAAGTGGTGTTTTTATACCGAATAATTGCATGTTCTTAATTCCATATTGTGTTAGTGTCCAGTGCTATTTGGGGAACTTAGTAATCTCACCGCAATTATGTAAACTTCTTCATTATCTTTATTGCACAGAAATCCCCGCACATGGTACAGGGCCCTTCGGAAGGCGCAAGTTCTCTTGCTCTTTCGCTATCTATCGCATACTTCATTTGCCCTTCCCAGTCAAGCTCTGCTCTTTCTTTTGCGAGCAACCTGTCCATTTCATCAAGGCCGAATTTCATAGAATCCCCAATATGCGCCGCGATCTTAAAAGCTATCAATCCTTCCCTTACCTGTTCCGGACCCGGAAGACCAAGGTGTTCGGATGGAGTAATATAACACAGGTAATCTGCACCTGCTCCGCTGGCTATGCTTGCTCCCACACAGCCTGCAATATGATCATACCCGGCAGCCACATCTATGGGCAATGGGCCTGCCACAAAAAGTGGGAAATCTGATAAGCTCTTATGGAATCTTACGTATTCGGCAATCCTGTCCGCTCGAACGTGTCCCCCGACCCCTTCAATGATGACCTGTACTCCTTCCTCGTTCGCCCGCCTTGCCAGTGCCATGTTCTTTCTGATTTCTCCGATCTGCGCATCATCCCGCATATCATGTATGCAGCCGCTTCGCATAGTGTTCCCGAGAGAAAGGACAATATCGTGTTTTTTCAGGATCTGAAGGATTTCATCAAAATTTTCAATGAAGGGATTCTCACAACGGTTGATAATCATATAGGCACTTGTAATAGAGCCGCCTTTTGAGACCACACCCAATATCCTTGAATTCTTTTTAAGAGCTAAAAGGGTATTGATATCGATGCAATGAAAAACGAACGAACTTATCCCTTCCTTTGCCTGATCCTTAATATTTTGAATAATATCATCATTGGCCATATTTTCGAGACCGATTTCCGCTGCGGTCTGATAGATCGGTACTGTAGTTATCGGAAGTGTGGTGTTTTCAAGTATTTTTCTTCGGATACTGCTTATATCCCCTCCCATTGAAAGATCTGAAATTGTATCTGCCCCGTACTTTTCAGCTATGCAGGCTTTTTTTTTTTCTTCATCCGGATCTATCTTCAAGGATGATGTACCCAAATTCACATTGACTTTTGTTCGCAAGCCTTTCCCGATACCTGTCAATATTTCCCCTCTTTTCATGATAACGGCACTTCCGTTTGCGATACGCCTTCGCAGAACCGATATATCGATATTCTCAGAAAGAGCTACATATTCCATCTCTGCAGTTACATTTCCATCCTTTGCCCTTGTGATCTGAGTGTTCATCTTATTCCTGCCGTTTCAAGTATGTGTTTTGTGTTTTTATGATCCCGTATCGGCATAATATGTATGCCGTCGCATAAGCTTCGTAATTTTCTTATCAATTCTGCAGCTATTTCAATACCCTCTGAAGCAGGGTCATTTGCTTCACGCATCCTGTTAATAATGTTATCGGGAACTTTTATCCCTGCTATATTTTCATTAAGGAACCGTGCACTTTTTTCGGATCTCAGAGGAATTATACCGGCTATTATTACTGGTCTTTTTGAACTGATCATATCAATCTTATCCATAAAGTTAGACATACTATCCGTGTCAAAAACAGCCTGAGTCTGGATAAAACTTGCACCCATATTTATTTTTTTCCTTAGTTTGATCATGGAAACATCGCTCAGTTGCGTATTTGATACAGCACCCGGGGTGAAATCTGTCATGCCTTCAAGTCGATTGCCTGAACAGTCAAAGCCATTATTCAATTTCCGTATCAATGAAAGAACTTGTACTGAATCAAGATCGTAAACCGGCTTTGCGCCTTCATGATCACCTTTCTCCGGATGATCTCCAGTCATTATAAGGATATTTCTTATTCCCATTGCATGTGCACCGAGAAGATCAGACTGCAGCGCAAGCCGGTTCCTGTCCCTGCACGTGATATGCATTATGGTTTCATATCCTTTTCCCTGGAGGAGCCAGCAAACTGCCGCAGGACTCATCCGCATAATCGCACGCGGGTTATCAGTGACATTTATCGCATCGACTAAACTTTTTAACCGGGCAGCTTCACTGAGTAACGGTCTTATTTCTGTGCCTTTAGGTGGGCTTATTTCAGCTGTCACTATGAATTCCCCAGTTAACAGTTTATCGCTAAAACTCAAACGTTGCTCCTTCTGTTTCTTGTGTGGTCTCTTGGCGCTCTCAGGACATCAAGATATTCAAGCTTCCCGATTTTCTTCAGCCGTTCAAAAAT
The DNA here is from genome assembly GCA_021409285.1 of Candidatus Methanoperedens sp. Taxonomy (GTDB): domain Archaea; phylum Halobacteriota; class Methanosarcinia; order Methanosarcinales; family Methanoperedenaceae; genus Methanoperedens. The sequence continues at coordinate 7,802 of JAGFND010000005.1, forward strand.
CGCATCCCAGACACATAAGCGGTCATCCACCTCACATTTCCCATCTTTTGCCCCGCCACATGGCCCATTAAGCAAGGTCTTCGCACATTGAGAAAGAGGGCAGATCCCGCCATACATCCAGATAATGCAATCTCCGCACATTCCACACTGGTCTTTCACTGTCTCTTCACAGCATGTACCTCCGAGGGATTCCGTATCAAGAGCAGGATATGCCGGTATGTCTGCGAATCCAGATATGACCGAAATCCCTCCACCGCATGACATTACCAGAAGTGCATGGGCTTTTTTGATCGCAGGATTTTGAGTAAGCACTTCTTCCCATGATCTGATATAGCAGGCAGAACTTAGAACAGTCCATCCAATGATGTTTTTTCCTGCTTTTTCGAGTTTTGTTTTCATTTGAAGCACTTCAGGTTCGCCTCCAACACGGAGTTTTTTAGCGCATTTCCCGCATCCGATTATGAAAATATCTTCCTCTTTCAAATTCCTGAGAATTACATCAAATTCCTTTTGTTTTGATATTATCATCTTTACCTTGAATACCTGAAAATCGTATCGTTCTTCTTCCGGACCAATTCAAAAAGCATATCCGCAATTTGAGGAAGCGCTCTGACCTGATTTTTGATCTTTTTTATGAGGCGTTCCATTTGAAGATGCGTCCCGGTTATAATGATATCTATTTTTTCCACCTCATGCGATACCGCTTCGCGAGGGAGCGCGGCATCACCTCCCCTTGATAGCATTTCCTGTTTTATTATAAGTGCCTCAGTCGTGGTTAAGTTCCTTAAAAGAATATTATACACAACAGTCTTATTTTTCATTATCTGGCTTCCGCTGTGCGTCACTCCAATTGATTCCATCAGCTTTTCGCAGTCACCAGGATGTTTTATATCAAGAATTTCAGCTTCATGATCGCCTGAAATCACTTCGGGTATCCTTGACCTTGCGTTTTCTGCAACCCTGACGGCATCTACTGTTGGAGCAACATCATGGGTGCGGATAATATGTGCTCCATTTCTCACCGCAATCGCTGTAGCTGCAATACTCCCATAAAGCCTGTCTGCAGCGGATTTGTTAAGTGTTTCGCCAATAAAAGATTTTCTTGATATTGCAGCAAGTATGGGTTTCCGGAAAATACGGAGTCTTTTGATATTGTCAATTGTCTCATAATCGTACATCGGAAGTTTATACGGAGTCCATTTTCCGATAGCAGGGTCAATAATGATATTATCCGGGTTTAATCCTGCCCTTTCTGCACGACCAGTTATGCTGCCGAGTGAATCTATTATCGCATCCATGCCCACAGGATCTCCAGGGAGTTTATTGCTCGCCATCAGGATTACAGGACAGTTGTGTTCTTTTGCAACCCCGATCATCTTCTCATCAGCAGTAAATCCGCTCACATCGTTGATTATCCTGGCACCTGCATCAAGCGCTTCATCTGCCAGATCCGAGAACATAGTATCAACAGAAATGGGGACTGCGATTTCTGCGATATTTCTTATTGCAGGAAGAAGACGCGTTCGCTCTTTCTCTTTTGTGATCTTTTCAGCAAGCGGCCATGTGGAACGTGCGCCAATATCAATAAGATCCGCCCCTTCATCGACCATTTTCTGTGCAGCTTCAAGCAAAGAATCAGCATTAATAACAGAACCTTTATAAAAAGACTCTTTACTCAGATTTATAACGCCCATGATCCTTACAGGTTGATCATCCCCGACTTTCAATCCTGCAATAGTTTTTTCTATCACGTTTTAGTATAATACCTTTTATGTTTATAAAAATGTAACCTTTAAGTATTCATTTTATGACCCATAATAATACTATATATTTATGCCTCTTAAACTGAGTATGAAAAATACCATGTCCCTCACCAGTGTCGTTCGAGAAATCCGCCAGAAGCAAAAGATCAAATTCAATCCTCCCGACAGGCCGACAGCAGTCTGGACAGGGAAAGATCTCTTTGACGGAAAGCTCATAAATTCTCTCACAATCATATTCCAGACATCAGGATGCCGCTGGAACAGCTGTGCCATGTGCGGCTATGTTTATGATAGCGCGCGGACGCCTCCATCCCATGATGACCTGATAAAGCAGTTCGAGAATGCCATGTCGCGCTGCCCGGAGGAAGAATTCATGGTGAAGATCTTCACTTCAGGCAGTTTTCTGGACGATTGTGAAATTTCCGGAGAGACAAGAAAAGAGATACTTTCGCGCCTGGGAAAAGATGACAGGATCAAAAAAGTGATCGCAGAGACCAGACCTGAGTATGTTACTCCTGAGAGATCAGATGAGGCGATAGCAGCCCTTGGCAAACCTTTTGAGGTCGCTATTGGACTAGAAACAAGCAGTGATATGATACGGAAAGACTGCATTAATAAAGGTTTCACATTTGCGGATTTTGTCATGGCAAGCGAAGATGCTAAAGCTGCAGGAGCGAGCGTAAAAGCTTACCTGATGCTAAAACCGCCTTTCCTTTCAGAAGGCGTTGCCCTGAATGACATGGTACGATCAATAAACGATGCAGCACCATATGCAGGAACAATATCCGTCAATCTCTGTAATGTCCAGAAAGGAACACTGGTTGATGAGATGTTCGAGCGCGGGGATTACCGGCCGCCCTGGCTCTGGAGCGCAGTGGAAGTCCTGAAAACGGGAAAGGCATCCAATCCCGGTACTATATTAATGTCTGACCCTGTGGCAGCAGGTTCAGCTCGCGGACCGCATAACTGCAGGATATGCGACAGGGATGTGGCTGAAGCAATACGAGTCTTCTCAGTCGCCCAGGATGTCAGTGTCTTTGAGGGGCTTGATTGTGAATGTCGTGAATTGTGGAAAAAAGTTGTCGAGCTTGAGGAGTTCACATTCGGTGCGCCGTTCTTAATATGAAATCAAAACCTTCAATATCAGTTAGAATATATATAGTATATCTTCAATGACCACTAATCTTACTTTCTTCATTTATGCTTTTACATCCATATTTGCGATAGTCAATCCTGTCAGCGGGGTAATGACTTTTGTCTCAATAACAGCGCGCATGAACGTAGCTGATAAGATCTATGTGGCCAGGCGCTCTGTGGTGATAGCCTGTGTCGTGGCTTTAATTTTTTCGATATCAGGAGAATATATAATAAAGATGATTTTCAATATCACGGTCGACCATCTGAGAGTAGCGGGAGGTGTTCTGCTTTTTCTCGTAGCCATTGATATGCTTTTTGGAAGAACCACACGGGAGAGCATTACCACCGAGGAACTTAAAGATGCTGCCAACAGAGATGATATATCCATATTTCCGATGGCAATGCCCATGCTCACAGGACCTGGGGCGATCACGACCACAATCCTTGTAACAAAAGCTGCCGGCGATGATATCTTCCTGAAACTGGTTGTCATTGCTGCTATACTTTTGACCTTTATCATTACATTCATAATTCTCAGATATTCAGATTTTTTCAACCGGACGATAGGCCTGACAGGAATGATGGTAATGACACGTTTGATGGGTCTTTTCCTGGGAGCAATTGCGGTTGATTTTATATCTATGGGAATAAAAGGAATATACATCGCCATGTTTTCAGGCGCTGGATAAATAATAATGAATATTCTTATTATAACAGGTAAGCTGGCTGAAAATACTGTGAAAAGGTCTGCAGGGAACAACGCTGATGTGCTCGTTCTTGATATAGAAGTCGCAGCGTTCACCACACCTAATCTTCTTCACCGCTATTTGCCCGCAAAAAAATATGATCTTATCCTTATTCCAGGGATCGTTTCTTCAGATTTCAATGATCTTGAAAAAGAAATAGATACACCCATAAGATTGGGGCCAAAACATGCAGTAGATATTGGTTTTATTCTCAGGTTTGCAGAAAAGACTGAATTTTCAGGAAAAATTCCGGCATGTGAACTCCTTCTTGAAAAAAGACGAATTGATGCCATTAAGAATATCTCGGAACTTGAAGAACGGTCAAAAGCTCTGTTTTTTGCAGGAAAAGTAAAGATCGGCGGGAACTCCCGAATAAAGGTTATGGCCGAAGTAGTGGATGCCGGTCATTTATTGGAAGATAAGCTTTCGAACAGGATATCGTATTTCCAGGAAAATGGCGCCGATATCATCGATCTGGGGATGTCCATGGATACAACAGAAAAAGAGGCAATAAGGGCTGTCAGGATAGCAAAAGAAGTGTCGTCTATTCCATTAAGTATGGATACTCTTGATCCGGGGTTGATAAATGCAGGTCTGGAAGCAGGGATAGATATTGTGCTGAGCCTGAATTCTAAAAATATGGATGAAGTAAGAAACAACATTATCAAGAAATCCCGTGCTGCCGTAATAATTCCCGATAATCCCAATGATATAGAAAGCCTGTTCACTAATATCGGGACGGCGAGAAATTCTGGAATACAAAATCTCATAGCTGATCCTGTGCTTGAACCGGCAGGTCACGGGCTTGCAGGCTCAATTTCTCGATATTATGAGTTCAGGAAACGTGACCTGACGACTCCATTATTCTTCGGGGCCGGCAATGTGACAGAACTGATCGATGCGGATTCTATCGGTGTCAATGCAATCCTTTCAGGGATCGCAATGGAGTTTGATGCTGCCATCCTCTTCACTCCTGAATACAGTGATAAAGCGTGCGGCAGTGTATTTGAATTAAAGACTGCTTCAAGGATGATGATGCTTGCAAAAGAAAGGGCAAGCTCACCCAAAGACCTGGGGCTCGACCTTCTTGTGCTGAAGGAAAAAAGGCGGCGCGAGTTTACGATGGAACCTGAAGGATCGATAACTGCTAAAGCAGCCGAAAAATGGCATCTTGATCCGGCAGGATGTTTCAAGATAGAAATTTCAGAAGGTGGAAAGATCATTGCGAAACATAAAAATGCTTCTATCTCAGGGAAGACAGCAAGAGAAGTAGTTGATACAATCCTCGAACATGGCCTTGTTACCCGTCCTGACCATGCAGCTTATCTCGGAAGAGAACTTATGAAAGCCGAACTTGCTCTGAAGTTCAAAAGGAGCTATTCCCAGGATGACGAATTTTGATATCATAGGTAAGTTATCTGATGATGATCCGATCGCAGAAATACTTGAGCGTGCGCTGGAGGATGAAACTCTTGAATGTAAAGAAGGCGTTGAGCTGCTTGAATCCAGTAATCTTAATCTCATTGGTGCTGCCGCTGATTGTCTTCGAAAAAAGAGCGCTGGTGAGTTAGTCACATTTGTCGTGGACAGGAATATCAATTATACTAATGTATGTTCTTCAAAATGCAAATTTTGTGCATTTTACAGGGAACCCGGGGCTGCAGATGCTTATGTCCTTTCCATAGATGAGATTATCTCAAAAGTGGATGAGGCAGTAAAACTGGGAGCGACACAGATACTTTTACAGGGTGGATTGAATTCTGAAATTTCGATAGAGTATTATGAAGATATGCTAAAGCAGGTGAAAAAGCGATACAGCGTCCAGATGCATGCATTTTCGCCTCCTGAAATAATCCATATCTCAAAAATATGCGGCAGCGGCATCAGGGAAACTATCTCACGGCTCCATGAAGCAGGGCTTGATTCGATACCTGGTGGGGGTGCTGAGATACTTGATGACAGGGTGCGCGATTTTGTCTCGCCAAATAAAATAGGATGGAAAAAATGGCGGGAAGTAATGCTTGAAGCACATTCTATCGGGATCCCGACCACTGCAACAATGGTCTTCGGGCATGTTGAGACACTCAGTCAGCGAATAAAGCATATCATCAGGATACGAGAAATGCAGGGGAAATATAATGGATTCACAGCATTTATTCCGTGGAGCTTCCAATCAGAAAATACGCAATTGAGCGGAAATTCAACAGGCATAGACTATTTGAAGATGGTTGCAGTATCTCGGATACTTCTCAATGGATATATAAGGAACATCCAGTCGTCATGGGTCACCCAGGGTATTTCCCTGGCTCAGGTTTCATTGAATTATGGTGCAAATGATCTTGGGGGGACAATGATCGAAGAGAACGTCGTCAGGGCAGCAGGTGTTCCTTTTCACAGCAAGAATATCGATGAGTTCGTTCATATGGCACGAAAAATGGGGCGACCTGTGGCAAAAAGGGATACACTTTATAACATTCTATAAAGTTATACGCCGTCAGTGCGGTCTAACTCTATGCAATATCTTATTATATTTAAACGAGATTTTCCCCCTGGCTTTTTGCAGGAATATTGCAAGGCGCTCCTCAATGAAGTTCACATAAATATGGGGTATTATCAAGAAGAGCGCAATTAGCAGGAATAATCTTATCCATGTGATCAACGGGGATTCCGGATACCATTCCGGATACGTTTTCATGAGATATTCATATCCTGTCATCAAAAATAATATTGGTTCCTATATGTTAAGTAGTTTACTAAGGAAACTTTCACTCGACCCGTCCAAGCAGCCTGCACGTCTTGCAGACATTTTCACTTCCAGGCTCCCCACATAACCCGCAACGCACGATTTTGGTGGCAGGAGGGTGCAAAACTTCTGCAATTTCTTCAAATCCACCGAGAAGAGAGTATTTTGTCCCGGGATGCTTCACTTCATAATTATTGAGTATCTCGCGTATTTCGTTCCTTAACGCTTCTCCTGCATAAGGGCATTCATCCGTGCTTACTGGCAAGTTATTCAAGAATCCATAAAGAGCGACTTCTTTTTCAGGAATGCTCCTTAAAGGTTTGATCCTCGGCACAAGCCCTGGTTGTTCCGTATCCGGAATCATTCTTTTTATCCGGTCTAAATCAGCGCGCAGGTAGTTCATCAAAATAGTCTGGGATTCATCGTCCAGATTATGGCCTATCGCAAGCTTGTCAGCGCCAAGCTCTCTTGCTGTCCTGTTCAGCAGATTCTTTCGCAGAACTCCACACAATGTGCATGCTGCATGCTCTTTCTTTCCCGTAAGCTCATCAAGTGTGATATCGAACCCTTCTTTGAATGAATTAATAGTATGAGAAATTCCGAGGTTCCCTGCAAGTTTTTCTGCGTGAGCAAGCGTATGCTCCCGATATCCATTTATGCCTTCATCGATGGTAATGGCAATTAGTTCAATGTCAGGTCTTTCATGAAATATCTTATGAAGGATATATAAAAGAGCGATGCTGTCCTTCCCCCCGCTCAAACCAACGGCTATCCTGTTCCCTCTTTCTACCATTTTGAATTTCCGGATATCGCGTTTTATCTTACGTTCAACATCCTCTGAAAAATGCGTCTTACAGAGGTGGGCATTTGAATATTTCTGATATATGACCGCTGTTTTATTGCATCTCTGACAATTCATCTGGCGTTCAAAGGGTAAGGTATTGATATAAATACTCGCATTATCATTTAGCGTATTCACGATCATGATGCTGACAATCCAGAGATCGGAAATCAAAGGTACTGTAAATGCTCCGCCTTCAAAAAGTTATACTCACCGTGCGATCGCGATAGCAGCGCTCTCAAAAAACGCAAAAATATATAATCCCCTTATATCCGGGGATACAAAAGCTACCATATGCGCATCAGTGGCTTTCGGGGCAATTATCAACTCAAAAAGGGACTTGCTCGAAGTAACAGGATTTGATGGAAATATAAAAACACCTGATAATGTGATAGATGTTGCGAATTCCGGGACTACGCTTCGAATAATGACCGCGGTGGCATCGCTGGCAGATGGCGCGACAGTCCTCACAGGTGATGCAAGTATAAGGACACGGCCAAATACGCCGCTTCTTGAGGCTTTGAACGATCTTGGCGCCCAGGCTTTTTCAACACGCAACGGCGGGTGTGCCCCGATCGTAGTGAAGGGAAAAATTAAAGGCGGTCATATATGCATCGATGGTTCGATAAGCTCACAGTTCATTTCAGCGCTCCTCATTGCATGTCCATTTGCAGAGAACGAGACAACAATAATTATCAAAGGCGAGCTTAAATCCCGGCCCTATGTGCATATCACGATCGATATGTTAAGGGATGCCGGCGCCAAAATAATCAATGAAGAATTAGATACTTTTATCATTCCACCTTCCCAGGAATACGACCTGAGATCTTATAATGTCCCTGGTGATTTCTCCTCAGCGTCATATATGATGGCAGCAGGAGCGCTGTGTGGCGATGTCACTTTAAAAAACCTTTTCCCCACAGAACAGGGGGATTCAGCACTTATTGAAATACTTAAGAAGATGGGTGCAAAGATCACATGGGATGTCAAAAAGGGAATCGTAAAGGCGAGAAAAAGTGAGCTTTTCGGGATAAATGTTGATGTGGGAAAGACACCAGATCTTGTTCCCACTCTTGCGGTCCTTGGGGCTGCATCAAAAGGGACAATGGTCATTGAAAATGCAGAGCACGTCAGGTTCAAAGAAACGGACAGGCTCCATGCAATGACTGTTGAACTTAAGAAAATGGGCGTTAATATTACCGAGGAAAAGGATAGATTGATAATACAGGGGGGAGCGATAAAAAGCGCAACAGTTCACGGCTGGGAGGATCACAGGATCGTTATGGCGCTCTCTGTTGCCGGAATGGTGGCAGGAGATACAACTATAGATACTGTCGAATCGGTCAGCATCTCGTACCCTGGCTTCTTTGAGGATCTTAAAAAGATAGGTGCCGGGGTTTCATAGTGTGTCTGCAGTAAAGAATGAAATACAAAAGGCAGCACGATCTGGAATACGCTGGCTTAAACTTCAGAAACCAGATTCGATCAAAGACCTATCAAGATCGATACAGGCGCTTTCATTATGGAAAGAAGATGCATCCAGACAAATTGAATTACTTTTATCTTTAAGAAAAAATGGCTACTGGATGACTGATAGGCCGATTCCTGATACAGCAAGAGCATGCATCGCGCTTTATTCGGGCGGGATCATAGACTCTGATTACGTAAGATGGATCCAGGAACAGCAAATAAATGGAAATTGGAATAATAATGAGATAGATACATCCTATGGGCTGATCGCGCTTTCTGATCACGGGATCAGGAATGAGGCTGGATGTGAATGGCTGCTTAACAATTATGGAGAAAAATGGGAACATGTGGGGACAACTTCGCTTATCATCACTGCTCTTATTAGACAGGATAAAGATGCATACAGGTTTTTCATTGAAGACAGGGCAGGATGGATCCTGTCAAAAAGGCTTTTTAGAGGTTGGACGTTTATCTCTACAAGCAATCTTGCCATACAGGGATTAATGCTTGCCGGGGAAAGGGATCTTGAAAAGGAAATAAGTCTTTCGATAAAATGGCTGCTGGAAAAGCAGACGAAAGATAATTGGGGAGATATCACATCGACATCGCTTTCGCTGATCTCATTAAAGATGTATCTTGATATTATTTGATGGATCTTAATATTTCTATTCCCTTCACTGGAAGCTCAAGCAGGCTCGATCTGAGCTTCTCATGATCATTGTTTACTATTTCACCTGTTAAGGCTTTCATATGCTCTTTATAAACTTCTTTCTCTGTCTTTTTGAATTCATCGTGATAGTATGTATTGATAATGAGTTCGCTCATATCCAGTTTATCATTAAATGAAGGTTCCTTTTCAAATAAGGAAGGGACGGTGATAAGCTTCTTTCCGTTCTCAAGTTCAGATAAAAATACTAATATCGTTCTTCCGATGAAGGTCTTTCCAGCTGCAGCTTCAATAGTTCCACGCAGACCTTTTCCTTTGACTTCTTTTATGATCAGAGCACTGTAACCTGCCCCTTCATTGTTCATGAAATATCTTACTGTGAATGATAATTCCACATGCAAAATGGGCAATTTCATCTCAGAATGCGCTCCATCGATTCTGATCTCCTCGAAACCTTCTAATATTTCCATATTTGATCTCCGGATGCTCTGGATAGGTCATCTCCGTTTGATAAAGGTGCCATTCCTGTATTCTTCAAAAGCAATATCCAGCTCCTCCTGCGTGTTCATAACAACAGGTCCAGCCCATGCCACAGGTTCGTCAATGGGTTTGCCAGATACCAGAAGGAAACGGAGACTTTTATCACCTGAAGTTATTTTCACCTTATCTCCATCCTGGAAAATTACCAGATGTTCGATGCCGATTAACTTTTCTTTATCTGGTTCAAAATAGCCCTCTCCTTCAATCACATAAGCAAACACCCTGTATCCTTTTTTGATGGTGTGTTCAAATTCCGCACCTGGTGCCATCGTGATATCAAAATATTCGGGCTCGACCACGATATCCCGGACCGGTCCTTTTATGTTCTTGAATTCTCCGGATATGATACGGACTACAACAATTCTACCTATCGCGACTTCAGGTATATGCTCCTTCTTCACTTCCCTGTATCTTGGTTCCATCATTTTATACATGGAGGGAAGATTTACCCACAATTGAAATCCCCACATATGTCCATTATATCCCGCTGGCATCTCCTGGTGTATTATACCGCTTCCTGCGGTCATCCACTGGATATCTCCCGGTAAGATCACACCTTTATTTCCCATACTGTCGCCATGTTCGATCATGCCCTCCAGCATATAGGTCACTGTTTCAATCCCTCTGTGCGGATGCCAGGGAAATCCGGCGATATAGTCTGCTGGATTATCGGAATGAAAATCATCAAGAAGCAGGAAAGGATCAAGCCCAGGCACTTCATTGTAGCCGAATGCCCTTTTCAGGTGAACTCCTGCCCCTTCAAGTGTGGGTTTGCTTTTTAATATACGGTATATTTTTCGGTACATTTTCTACCACTCCATATTGGACAATGTATATTTAGCGTATGGGTTTATCTTTTTTTCCTTATAGTTCCATACTCAACCCCCGCTTCCCACATATATCAGTGAAACGACAAGCGTGATAAGGATATATAGCAAATATAATTGTATGCTGCCTGTCTGAATAATCCTCAAACTCCTTGATAAAGCAAGTACAAGCCATGCCAATGGTAAATAGAGATATTTCTCAAATATGGGCTCGATCTCTGATTCGAAAGTGAACCTCTCCTTAAAATAAGGTGAACCAGCATACGTTGTATGGATCTCCCTGTGAGGCCGGTAGATATTGACAAACCACATCCGTATGGGTTTTGAGAATGCTGTAGCTGTATACTCATTCCTGCCAGTGGTCGCGGGCTGTCCGCATCCCCATGTTTCATATGTCTTCGAAGCGGTTTTTCCTCCGAATGCCAGGGCCAGTATCAGGGGAACGGGGAGGAAAATGAAAAGTGCAAGGAATAACCAGACTGTTGAGAAGCTTCCGGTCGCTGTCGCTATAGAAAGATCGAAAGTAATTTTTGATATAACGCTTGTGCCCACAAGAGGAGTTGCGATATTATCAAGTATGCCCACAAAGTAAAAGGGCAGGATCCCAAGAGCTATGCAAAGGACGGCAAGAATCCCCATCCCGGACAGCATGCTTCCCGGCACTTCTTTTGCATGCAGGGCATGCTCACTTCGGGGAAGGGCAAGAAAGCTTATTCCGAAAGCTTTTACAAAACATGCAGCAGCAAGAGCGCTTGTGAGGGCAAGAGCAGCGCCGCTTGAAAGTATGGCTATTTTTGTGATATTGTCTGAGAGATTAATGCCAAGAAGCTGTGCCTGGAAAGTTAGCCACTCGCTAACAAAACCGTTAAATGGAGGGAGTGCAGAGATGGATATTGAACCTATAAGGAAGAAAAGGGCTGTCCACGGCATCTTCTTAATCAGGCCGCCCATATCCTCGATATTTTTTGTATGGGTTGAATATATCAGGGAGCCAGCGCCCATGAAAAGCAGGGACTTAAAAACTGCATGATTCATTGTGTGATACAGTCCTGCGATCAATCCGAAGGCTGCAAGATCGGGATGCCCCAGGGATATAAATATTATGCCTACCCCGACCCCGATCAGGATTATCCCGATATTCTCAACACTATGATAAGCAAGCAGTCTTTTCAAGTCGTGTTCCATTAATGCGTACATGACACCCAGAAGCGCAGACGCTGATGCAATGATAAGAATGATCAATCCCCACCACGTACTACTTGCTCCCAGGAAATCAAAAGAAACACGGATAATCATATATATCGCGGTTTTTATCATCACACCTGACATCAAGGCTGATACGTTGCCTGGCGCAGCGGGGTGTGCATAGGGAAGCCAGATGTGAAGGGGGACAATGCCTGCTTTTGCCCCGAAGCCGATAAGCGCGAGCAAGAAAACCATATCCCGAAGGAAGGGGGACAATGTGGAGGCCCCTTCCCGGAATGTCGCAAAATTGAAACTGCCACTTGCACCTGCCATAATAAGGAATGACAATATTATAAATCCAGTCCCGATATGGGTCATCACAATATAGAGGAAACCTGCTTTTCTGATCATGGGCTTTTCGTGTTCATATATAACAAGGAAATATGACGCTATTGACATCAATTCCCATACTATGAGGAACATGAAAGCATTATCAGCAGATACAACAAGTATCATTGAAAGAATAAAAATGTTATATAAAAAACCAAGATAGCCGATATTTTTCTTGCCGAAATATTCTTTCACATATCCGAAAGAATATATTGAAACCGAAAATGCAACTATTGATATCACAAGCATGAAAAATGCTGACAGCCCATCAACGAAAATTCCAAAATCCAGGATTGGTCCACTCTGAGTGAATTTGAAATTATTACCCCTCAGAATAGAAAGAGAAATAATAATTCCCATAATGGATGCCATGGCAGCACAGGAAAATGCAACAAATGTGCTCAACCGGTCGTTTTTATTTGTTATGACCGCTCCGGCTGCGCCAGTTAGAAAGGTAAGGATCATTCCAAAAAATAAATATTTCATCATATTTAAATTATTAATCAAGCAACAGGCATATTTTTCAGATACTCATCTATTGCACGTGCTGCTTTCTTGCCCGCGCCCATAGCGCTTATTACTGTTGCTGAACCAGTGACAGCATCGCCACCTGCATAAACTCCTGTCTTTGTGGTAGCTCCGTCTTTTCTTGCCACCACTGTGCCTTGTTTTGTTATTTCAAGACCGCCTGTGGTTCTTGGCACAAGAGGATTGGGTGATGTTCCGATAGCGATTATGATAACATCTGCTTCGATCCTGTGCTCCGAGCCAGCCAGTGGCATGGGTTTGCATCGTCCAGATCCATCGGGTTCACAAAGGTACATGTTTATGCATTCGATATGAGTCACCCAGTTCTTTGCATCCCCTATGATTCTTACGGGATTTGTCAGAAGCCTGAATTTTATGCCTTCTTCTTTTGCATGTTCTATCTCTTCAGCCCGAGCCGGCAGTTCTTTTTCACCGCGCCTGTAGACGATTGTGACGTTATCGGCACCGAGGCGCAAAGCGCATCGCGCGGAATCCATTGCAACGTTTCCACCTCCCACAACTACAACATTTTTTCCTTTTCTAATCGGAGTATCATGGTCTGGGAACAAAAAGGATTTCATCAGGTTCACACGGGTCAGGAATTCATTTGCAGAATACACGCCATTCAGGTTCTCGCCATCGATATTCAGAAAAACAGGAAGTCCTGCTCCTGTGCCCAGGAAAACTGCATCGAATTGCATGAGAAGATCGTCCACGGTCTCAAGCTTTCCGATCACGGAATCAAGAAGAAGGGTAACACCAAGTTTTTTCACATACTCAACATCGGTCTCTACGATCTTTTTTGGAAGTCGAAATTCAGGAATACCATATGTAAGCACTCCTCCTGCTGCATGCAGCGCTTCGAAGATTGTTACTGAATGACCTGTTTTTGCAAGATCTGCCGCTGCAGTTAATCCCGCAGGTCCTGAACCTACAATGGCAACTTTCTTTCCAGAGGAATGTGGTTTTTCGCGAGTTCCATGGTCTTTTTCCATGTCGGCCACAAAGCGTTCAAGACGGCCTATTGAAACTGATGTTCCTTTCTTATTCAGGATGCAGCTTGCTTCGCACTGTGTTTCCTGGGGACATACGCGTCCGCATATGGCTGGAAGGGCATTATCGACTTTAATCTCTTTAATAGCAGAATCAAAATCTCCGTTAGCAATATGCTTTATGAAAACCGGTATTTTCACTTCGACCGGACATCCTTCTACACATTTTGGTTTCTTGCACTGAAGGCACCGCGCTGCCTCATCAATTGCCTGCTTTTCGGTAAAGCCAAGAGCCACTTCTTTGAAATTTGTTCTTCGAACCTTCGGGTCCTGCTCAGGCATCTTTTGACGTTCTAACATGTGCATCCTTCCCTTTCGCATTTGTATTTTTCAAGTGCGAGCTTCTCTTCAGGCTGGTACATCGAAAGCCGGTTCATCAAAAGTGTGAAATCGACGAGATGTGCATCAAATTCAGGACCATCGACGCATGCGAATTTGGTTTCATTCCCTACAAGCACTCTGCAGGCTCCGCACATGCCAGTTCCGTCCACCATAATTGAATTCAGGCTAACGATCGTCTTGACATCAAAAGGCTTTGTGACGCCAGCGACCGCACGCATCATCACCGGCGGGCCGATGGCCACTACCCTGTCAATTTTTGTTCCGCTCTCAAGAAGCTTTTTCACGATATCTGTCACAAAACCATGATGACCTTTTGTTCCATCATCTGTTGTGATATAGAGTTCATCGCTTACCGCTTTCATTTTATCTTCCCAGAGAAGGAGATTGGCACTTCGCGCGCCTATTATCGAAATAACTTTATTTCCAGCTTCTTTGAAGGCCCTGGCCTGCGGAAAGATCGGAGCCACCCCAACACCGCCTCCTACCATAATCACCGTCCCCTCTTTCTGGATATGAGCCGGGTTCCCAAGAGGCCCGATGAAATCAAGAAGTTCCTCACCTGCTTTCAATGTTGACAGATGCATTGTGGTCTTCCCTACAGCCTGAAAGATCATATTTATTATTCCTTTTTTCCTGTCAAAATCAGCGATCGTGAGCGGTATCCTTTCTCCTTTTCCATTGATCCTCAAGATCACGAACTGGCCTGGCTCTGCTTTTTTCGCTATGCGTGGAGCACTGATATCCATCAAATAAATAGTGGGTACAAGCTCCTGTTTTCTTATAATTTCAAATGGCATGATGAATCTTAAGAGAGGTCGGATACGAAAAAGATATTGGTTATGAAGTCTCACAGTTTCCGAATAATATTTATCAAAAGCGAGTAAATAATATCTTATGGTCTACGTCACTGACTTTAAATGTTTTCGCTGTCACAAGAAATATAAACCCCATGAGATAGAAAAACTCCCGATCCCCAGATGTAAAAACTGCGGTTCAGCAATTGATGCCGAATATGATTACAAATCCATACAGAAAGTTATCCTGCGTGACGACTTTATGCGCGATGAGCCGACTCACTGGAAATACTGGGCTTTCATGCCAGTAAAAGACCTGTCAAAAATAATAACAATGGGAGAAGGCGGCACTCCAATGCTTGAGAACAAAAGACTGAGGGGATCTGGAAGATTGCTCATAAAATATGAAGCTGTAAATCCAACAGGTTCTTTTAAGGATAGGGGTTCATCACTTGAGATAACAAAAGCCCTCGAGTTCGGGAAACAAAAAGTGGCCCTTGCCTCAACAGGCAATATGGGTGCATCCGTGGCTGCGTACGCTGCTTATGCTGGACTTGAGTGCAGGGTTTTCATCCCGAATATCGTCGGGAAAGAGAAAAGTACCCAGATAAGAGCATATGGAGCAGAAACTATAGCAGTAGATGGTGATTATTCTGTTGCTATGAAACAGGCAGAGGATTATGTTGTTTCAAATAATGATTCGTTCCTGACCGGGGATTATCCGTGGCGAAGTGAAGGGACAAAGACCGTGGGTTTTGAGATAGCAGACCAGTTATACTGGCATGTGCCTGATCATGTTGTGGTGCCGGTGGGCAATGGAACTCTCATCTGGAGCATTTATGAAGCTTTCAGGGAGCTTTCTCTGGTTGGGATCACAGATAAAATACCCCGTATCATTGGGGTACAGGTTGAGAATTGCGATCCAATTGTCCTGGCCTGGGAGAATGAGCTTGATGAGGTTGTCCCTGTGGAGGATCCGAAAACTATAGCGACTGCGATCGCATGCGGCGACCCGATAGATGGCATTGCAGCGCTTCGGGCTATACGAGAATCCCTGGGAGAAGCGCTTCGTGTTACGGATGCAGAAGCAATATCTGCCCGGGATACGCTTGCCAGGAACGGCATATTTGTTGAACCAAGTGGAGCAGTGGCTTATGCGGGGGTTATCAAGAAAAAGCTTGAAGGTACGGTTGTGGTTGTAGCGACAGGACATGGATTGAAGGATATGTACGGCCTTGTGTGATGGTTCTGTCCTGGAAGTGTGGTTTTCAAATATACTCAATCGTACATGAGACTCATCACATAGACCCTGATCTCCTGCCAGCCTTTTCCTAATTTCTCAGTTTTTTCTGTTGATATACGCATATCTCTTCCCCATCCGTTGTCCCGGTGGATCGACATGCCAAATGAAACATCATTATTTTCTGAATATATCCAGGCAGTTGTTGCCCCGTAGATCTTGCCATAATTTGTAGAATTGCCCGTGCTGAGCTTAAAACCGTTTTCGAATTTGTCATTTGTCTCAGAATTTCCTGCAAACATTATACCTGTCTGTTTCATTTCTATTCTGAATATGCCCGTTCCACTTATCTTGAGAGCCTTTCCATGATCGGTATCGATAATTGAGGTTGAAGCACTGCCTGATATCTCTGGTTTCCCATACATTTCAAGAACTTTGCCGTTCTCATCCATGATGACCGGGATGAACAGGGTCGCTCCTTCATTTCCGGATACAACATCGATCGAAACAGAAGTACTTGCATTTTTTACAGCGCCCACGAACATGATTGATGAGACAAGAAGCACAAGAAGAATAAGGACAAGTCCTGTACCTCTTGATATCTTCAAATATCCGGGAAGATCTTTTGCTGTACTTTTTATATATAATTCATTTGACTTCGTTCAAACCACAGGGAACCATCATGATTTTTGCTTATATATAGCTTGCGGGTTTCCATTGGAATATTATGAACCTGAATAACAATCGAGGCGCTGAAGGGGGCATATAAAAATCGTTGGAAAACTTTATCCCTCCTTTAAGGTGTATATATAATAGTCGATGATAGTTAGATATTGATCTGATGTCACCACGATACGACTTTATCAAATTCAAAGATCATCTCAACGATCCTGTCATATCCCACAAGTACATGATTCGTGACCCCTCTTGCCATGGCATCATCAAGAGCCGCATAGGATGTTAATCCAGGCGATGCATATACCCCATCATGCATGAGCAGTACTGCAACCTCATGCTCCCTGCTCTGGGCTTTTGCTATTTCAAGGGGAGTTGCATCATTTGGGTTCCGGATGATATGGAGTATCTTCATGATCTTCCACCGTCAAAATGATATCACTATTTCAGAATCAGTTATTTTTTTCACGATCTCTTCACGTTCAGCCACTTTGATATTCGTAAGAAGGCCGGATATCCCGCGCCTTTTCATGGATGCTTTATCTGCAAGAAGGTCGCAATTAAGTAATTTCAGCGCCTCGAACTCTTTATGTAAAGGCTGGAGATTTACAAGCTCAGGTCTCTGCGGCGCTGCTGAATAAACGCCGTCATCTAAGAATATCACACAGATCTTATCTTCACGCAGAGTAAGGCCGACACTCATTCGCAGTGCCTCAGCGTTCCTCCGGGTATTCAGTGGAAGATTGCGAACAATAACCGTTATTTTTTTTTTCATGGCTTACCCGAAAGACAGGAACCTGTCAACATCCTCTGCAATGCATGCATGATCATACTGGCTCCCGAAAAGAATGCCCTCGGCCTTCGAAACTTTTCGCTGCTCGGCATTTAGCGCGCAAACGGTGATATTAACCCCTATTTCGATAAGTCCGGCAAATTCCTTTTTATTGATATTGTATACGCCGTCGTACATCAAAAAGATGGATACGTCATGGCCATGCTTTCGCGCCGCCCTGCTTATTGAAATAACGGTATTTGTATTCTCATTCTCAGGGGTTGTGGAGAGAAGTATCCCGAGCTTCATGCTTTTCGTATCCTTACTATCCAGAGATGATCATTTCTTTGCTCGATCCCCATTATCTTATGCCCTTCGTTCTTTAAGCTTCGCGGCACGTTCTCAACAGCCGGAGCATGGTCAAATGTCACGACCAGTTCTTCGCCGCTATCCAGTTCTTCAAGTTTCAATTTAGTCTTTACAAAGGTATATGGGCACACCTCGCCTTTCAGATCAAGTTCAATTGCCATTTTTTCACCATATCCTGCATGTTTCACCGTATATTTCTTCCTGTATCGAGGTTATTTTTGGTTTATCGCCGCATACAGGGCATTCCTTATTCCATCGCATTTTGATCTCATCAAATGTCATGTTGAGAGCATCATAGTAAATAAGCCGGCCAACAAGCAATTCTCCGATACCAAGAAGATATTTCACGACTTCTGTTGCCTGGATCACACCCACTATTCCCGGAAGAACACCTAGGACTCCAGCTTCCTGGCAGCTTGGCACCATTCCAGGGGGAGGTGCATGTTCAAATAGACATCTGTAACACGGACCTTTGTGCGGTAATATTGTTGTGACCTGTCCTTCGAACCTGTAAATGCTGCCGTGAGATAATGGTTTGTTCAATATTACGCAGGCATCGTTCACAAGGTACCGCGTTGCGAAGTTATCCGAGCCGTCCACAACGATATCATATTCTTTGAAAATATCCTCAACATTACTGGCATTCAGCCTCTTTATGTATGTTCTGACATCAATATCAGGATTGAGATTATTGATGAACTTTTTTGCAGATTCTGCCTTATGTATCCCTATATTTCCGCCATGGATGACCTGTCTTTGAAGGTTGCTCAGGTCAACCGTATCGTCATCGATTATTCCAAGAGTCCCCACGCCAGCAGCTGCAAGGTATTCAATAATGGGCGCGCCAAGTCCGCCTGCTCCAATGCATAATACCTTTGATGACAGAAGTTTTTTCTGGCCTTTCCCGCCGACCTCAGGCAGGATGATATGACGTGAGTATCTTTTTATTTGTTCTTCGCTGAATCCACCTAACATTTTTTCACCATATTATTACTGGGAGTATTAAATACATGCTTAAAGTATTACTGGAATAAATAATTTGTGGTTTCACTGGAATTGAAACGGGACAGGCGTGACACACAGAAACCCCATGATAAAAATGAGCATCCCTAAAGCCATTCTTCCTTTATCAAGCGGTATATCATCATTAAGAGGTTTGGGATGGCCTGAAGCTGCAAATAAAGAAAGCAGCAATCCCCAGAAAACCCACATGAAACCGTCTTTATTCTGGATATATGTCACATAGAATCCGAGCGAGATAAGGACAAATGGTAAAAAAGTCGAAATATGTGATGCTTTCTCACCTATCATGGCGCGAAGAACATGCCCGCCGTCAAGCTGGCCAGACGGGATCAGGTTAAGCGCAGTAACAAGCATCCCGACCCATCCAGCAAATGCCACAGGATGCCGCTGAACTGCTTCGTTTAACGGGATGAACCTGGTTATGAATTCGAACAGGGGGGGAATTGATAACGTGAACTGGAATCCGGTGTCTATCTGTGCAACAGGCGGCAGGAAAAGGCCAATGATTGTGACAATAATCGATACGATAAGACCTATGAGGGGTCCGGAAATCCCTACATCAAAAAGAGCTTTGCGGTTGGGTATCGGGCCTCTGTGCTTAATAACAGCTCCCATTGTTCCTATCAGGCTCGGAAATGGGATAAAATAGGGTAAAGAAGTATGCATTCCGTGTTTTTTTGCGATAAAATAATGTCCACATTCATGCGCCCCGAGGACGGTCATTATGGCGATCGTAAAGGGGATCCCTTTGAAAGCCTCAGAAGGATTTAATATCGGATCAGCTCCGAAAAGGAACGATCCCATAAACATTGTGGTGATACAGGTGGCTGCAAAAAGCACGGCATTTATCCATCTGCGCTCATTTGCCTGCTTCCAGGGCGATGCTATAAGCATATGTTCACCAAGTTCATATTTTGTGGTGAATTGCAGACCCTTTTCGGCAAAGACTGTCCATAATTTCGGATAGATTATTTTGCCATCTTCTTTCGGGATACCGAAGAAATATATTATATCATCCTGCTGCTGAATATCATATATTGAGAAAAATGGACTTATCTTTTCAGCGAGTTCATCAACAATTTGAGATTCTTTGAGTTGATCGTTCATCTCAGCGGGTTTTTGCCGGGGGTTGCGGGACAAATTTCGTACCATAATAAATCATCCCTTTCTCGCTCTCTTCTCCGAGTCTCCTGAATACTGATATCACTCTCATCCCAATATGGATGTCATTGTGGTCGCATATCACCTGTGATGTCAGGCGCGGCCCCTCATCGAGTTTTATTATGGCAAGAATATAAGGTGTCTGCTTCTCAAAATCCCTTGTAGCGCTATGTATTATAGTGTATGTCAGCACTTCTCCCACCCCATGGAATTTATGCGGGATTATTTTTCCTGTCCTCCTGCATTTCGGGCACATGTTCCTGGGAGGATAAAAATATCCTTTGCATTTCTCACAATGAGTGCCAATGAGATTATACAGGTTCTTTAGCCTTCTCCAGAATCTTGGAACTGACATATTTATCTCTCCCTGCCAAAAATATGAACAACAGCCGTGCCGCCTGACCCTCCAACGTTATGAGTCAGGCCTATAGCAGCACCATCTATCTGGCGCTTCCCGGCGTCGCCCCGAAGCTGCATGGTAATCTCGACAGCCTGTTTCACACCTGTCGCCCCAACCGGATGGCCGCAAGCCTTAAGACCACCTGACGGATTTATCGGGATCTTGCCTCCAAGTGCAGTCAAGCCTTCGACGGTCGCTTTTCCACCTTCCCCTTTTTTCACGAAACCAAGATCCTCGATGGCACATATCTCAGCTATAGTGAAACAATCATGAACTTCAGCAAAACCAATATCATCTGGTGTTACTCTTGCCATTTTATAAGCCCTTTTGGCTGCTGCTGTAGTCGCATCGATAGTTGTTATATCCGGTCTATCATGAAGCGAAAGCGTACCGCTTGCCTGTGCTGAGGCTTTCACATATACCGGCGTGTCCGTATATTTTTTGGCGATATCAGCAGGTGCGATGACAACTGCTGAAGCTCCATCTGTTATGGGAGAGCAGTCAAATACATGCAGCGGATCTGCTACCATGACCGAATTAAGCACTGTTTCTATGGATATCTCATTCTGGAACTGCGCTTTGGGATTCATTGTACCATTATGATGGTTCTTTACAGCGACTGATGCAAGTTGTTCCTGGGTTGTCCCGTATTTGTGCATGTGAAGCTTGGCTATCATTGCATAAAGGCCAGGGAACGTGGCTCCCATTACGCCTTCCCATTCCCTGTCAGCTGCTGCTGCAAGGGCGTCAGTGGTAGTCTCGACATCCACATCGGTCATTTTTTCAGCTCCGCCTGCTACTACTATGTCATGATATCCAGACGCTACAGCGATGATGCCCTGCCTCAGCGCCAACCCTCCGGACGCGCATGCTGCCTCCACGCGCGTTGAAGGGATATGCAGGCCTGCAAGCCCCGCATAATCAGCGATCAATGCACCAAGATGCTCCTGCTCTATGAACCTGCCTCCGCTCATGTTCCCTATATAAAGAGCATCCAGTTCCCCACCCTGGACATTTGCATCTTCGATGGCGCTGATCCCCGCTTCCACAAATATTTCCCTGAATGATTTATCCCATAATTCGCCGAATTCAGTACATCCGACTCCGATAATTGCTACGTCTCTCATGCTTTCACCAATTTTTTAACATTATAACTTTATCTTGCCTTTATGTTTCGCATATGTTGCATAATTAATATAAATGGGATCAGCCAGAAGCTCTTCAACGCTTGGCGCGCCATTTCGTATCTCATCTATCCTGTCTGTCACGCTTATGCTAAAAGCGTCACTTCCTGCCCCTGAGCCAAAAGCGGTCATAAAAATCTTATCTCCTGGTTTTGCGATATCAAGGGTTGCTGCAAGACCCATCATACAGGAACCCGAATACGTATTACCCAGGCGTGGGACCACAAGACCAGGTTTTATCTGTTCATTTGAGAAGCCCAGCATCTTTGCTACTCTTGAAGGGAACTTGCCATTAGGTTGATGGAATACTGCATAATTATAATCAGATGGTTTTGTTCCCATCCTCTGCAATAAACCCGAAGATGCAGAGGTGACGTGCTTAAAGTAGCCCGGCTCTCCGGTAAATCGTCCTCCGTGTTCCGGATATGGCATTCCTTCCCTTCTCCAGAAGTCTGGCGTGTCTGTGGTATATGAATATGTTGAATCTATCTTTGCGATGAGGTCTTTCTTTCCGATGATATACGCGACACCACCCGCTGCTGCTGTAAATTCAAGCGCGTCACCTGGAGCCCCCTGCGAAACATCAGAGCCTATCGCAAGCCCAAGATCAATCATTCCTGATTCTGCAAGTCCCATACATACCTGTATAGCCGCTGTTCCTGCCTTGCATGCAAATTCAAGATCAGCAGCTGTCATATTGGGCGTTGCACCGATTGCTTCCGCCACCACAGTGCTTGAGGGTTTCACAGCATAAGGGTGGCTTTCCGAACCGGTATATACTGCTCCTATCCTTTCAGGATCAATGCCAGCCCTATTCACGGCATTGCGTGCTGCTTCTACGGCTATCGTGATCGTATCTTCATCAAGATCGGGTACTGATTTCTCAAAAACCATTAGCCCGTCAATAATACTATTCGCATTTTCACCCCATACTTTTGCTATTTCTTCCACTTTTATCCTGTAGCGTGGTATGTAAGCACCATACG
The DNA here is from genome assembly GCA_021409285.1 of Candidatus Methanoperedens sp. Classification (GTDB taxonomy): domain Archaea; phylum Halobacteriota; class Methanosarcinia; order Methanosarcinales; family Methanoperedenaceae; genus Methanoperedens. The sequence continues at coordinate 30,637 of JAGFND010000005.1, forward strand.
AAACAATTCCAGCACTCATTTTTTACCTCTTTATTTATTTTAGATCTTTTCAAATAAAAATATCGTTTATTGGTGTTTTGCATCATGTGATTGAAGTGCCCTGTTCAATTCATTAATTGGCATTACTGAAGAAATGAGTGGCACTCGTTCAATTTCAGCAATCTTAATGGCTATCGGGTCAACCTGCGATGCCAGGAGGCCGTGTATCACCACCAAAGCCGGTTTCAAATTCGTCACCCGCAGAGCCACCATTGGGGATCTGCCTGTCGAGACGTTTGTGAATATCATAGCTCTTTCAGAACTCCAGCCGTAAAGTTTCTGGAATTCATTGTATGAAAGCTGAAGGATGGCTTTTAAGCTATCTATTATTGTGTATCCGTATAATGGTTTTATATGTTCGCTTGGAGGTATGTACGCGACTTCACCTTTTATTAGCTTTGTCATATCTTCTACGGATATCGGTGACAGATATTCATGAATATCATAGATGACATCGGTATGAAAACCTCCCTGTAATATGCCTTCATAAGAGCGGATTTTTGCTCCTCCCCGTGCCACATCCATATCAAGGATGGAATCAACTATCTTACTTATTATAAATATCCCGGGAGATTTTCGTCTTCCGCTTTCGTAATCACTGATTACGGAAGGTGAAACTTTAAGGTTTGCAGCAAGATCAGTTTGAGAAATTTCAAACACAGAACGCCATTTTTTTAGAGTATCGCCAGGATTATCTGAGAGAGTTATCTCTCCTGCCATTTTTTCGGCAAGCCTGTTCCTTATATTTGAAACATTTCCATTTGTTCCGGAAACCGAAACAGACATGGAAGCATTAGCTGCATTTTCAGTCATTCAGGCTGGTTTACGATGTAGTAGCATATAAAACTAACGAAGCTGACTTCGTCAAATAACGAAGGGTATGACCAGAAGTGGCTGGTAGTATGTGATTTTGTAAATGGGAGAAATTACTTTTTTCTCATAAAAAACTTACTGAATCCAAAAAGCTTATGACTGATGGGCATTTTATTCAGAATAGAAACTTGAACAAGACAACTTTTCATTGCGATATCAGTATCTGCAATTCCATGTGCTGCCGGAACTGTCCGGTACTCACTCAGGATGAAGTCGCAGAGTTGATAGCGAATGTGAAAAAAAAATATGATGTCGACCTTGAGAGAAAAAGATATTTCAGATCCGCAAAAGGCGAGCATGGCCTTTATTTCTCAGTAAAGATGATAAAAGGACAATGCATCTTTCTGAACAGAGAAAAGCGCTGCCGGATATATGATTGCCGCCCGACCCTGTGTGAACTTTATCCTGCTATCGATGTGGATGCTGTTGATGAGAGGTGTCCCGGGATACAGAAAAATGAGTTCCATGAAGAAATGCTGGATGTTTTGAAAAAGAGGTATGCACAAGAGATCGATGAGAGAATCAAAAAAGAGCATACTTTCATGTTTGTTTAAAAGACCTATCCGGATCCAGTTACCCCTTTGCGACCCCAAGAGGCATCAGCCTCACTACTTTTCGGGCGATGCCAAGCTGGTGAACCACCTCTACAACATCCTCGCTTTGTTTATAGACTCCAGGCGCTTCCTCAGCTATCACAGACGGATCGGTCGCCCTCACAGATATCCCCTTTGCAGCCAGTTCTTTCTGGATCGTTTCGCCATTGAAATCTCTTAGCGCCTGCGTCCTGCTTGAGACGCGACCTGCGCCGTGACATGCACTTCCGAATGAAAGTTCCATTGCTTTTTCAGTCCCGTGCAGGACAAAGGAAGGCGTACCCATACTTCCAGGGATAAGAACAGGCTGACCGACATCCCTGTAGACTGCGGGAACATCGGGATGTCCTGGAGGGAAAGCGCGTGTTGCACCTTTTCTGTGAACGTACACCATCTTTTTTACTCCATCTATGTTATGTTCTTCAAGTTTTGCAACGTTATGCGCCACGTCATAAATAAGATCCATTCCAAGTTCATCTTTATCGCGCTTGAAAAAAGATGAGAATGTTTCCCTGACCCAGTGAGTGATGACCTGCCTGTTCGCCCATGCATAATTTGCCCCGGAGGCCATTGCCTTAAAATAATTCTGCCCTTCAGTTGACTCAGCAGGCGCGCATGCAAGCTGCCTGTCAGGAAGGACAATGCCATATTTGCGTGTGGCTCTTTCAAGTATTTTCAAATGGTCGTCACATATCTGGTGGCCAGCGCCCCGCGAACCACAGTGGATCATGACAGTCACATGCCCTTTTTCCAGGCCAAAAACCTTCGCGACCTCAGGGTCGAATACTTCTTCAACATATTGTACTTCAAGGAAATGGTTGCCGCTTCCCAGTGTCCCGAATTGAGGTTTGCCTCTTTTCTTTGCTTTTTCACTCACCTTTTCAGGGTCCGCATACTTTATGAAACCATTTTCTTCGCAGTGTTCGATATCTTCTTTTACTCCATAGCCGCTTTCTACTGCCCATTTTGCGCCGTGAAGGAAAGCGTCATTCAATTCTTTATCTGAAGCCCGGATCTTACTTTTGGAGCCCACACCTGCCGGTATCTCATGGAAAAGAAGATCTATCAGATCTTTCATCCCTGGTCGCACATCATCAATAGTGAGATTGGTTCTCAATATGCGGACGCCGCAATTGATATCATATCCCACACCTCCAGGGCTTATTATCCCATCATACCTGTCAAATGCTGCCACTCCTCCGATAGGGAAACCGTAACCTGAATGAGCATCAGGCATTGCCATAGAATATTTCTGTATGCCTGGAAGAGTAGCAACATTGGCAGTTTGTTCAATAGTCTCATGTTCAAGGCTGGCAAGCAATTTCTTCGACACAAAAATACGTCCAGGCACTCTCATTCCCGATTTGTAATCCGTGGGAATATCCCATGTATAATCATTGACCTTTGTAACGATGCCTGTGGCATCTTTTTTAATATTTTCCGACATAGCTATTTCCTTTAATATGAAAGTATGGTTATTCAAAGCTATTAATCTTAGGGATTCATGCAGCAAAAAGTATGTATTATTAAAAACGGTATTATAGTCCATGTACCTCACCTCTGGCGAAGAAAAGCTATTGAACGGAGAGCTTGGCCCCACATATCAGAAAGCCATTGAGATACTCGCTGCCCTTGGCGACATTTACGGCGCCGACAGGCTGATCCCGATAAAGAGCGCCCAGATAGCCGGTGTATCGTACAAGACCATTGGTGATGCGGGCCTTGAATGGATATCTGATCTCAAAGGAAAAGTAGTTGTGCCATCGATCCTGAATCCTGCAGGAATGGATATGGAATGCTGGCAGGAGATGGGAATAAGCCAGGAATTTGCCGATAAACAGAAAGAGATCATAAAAGCATACGATGCGCTTGGCGTGAAAACTGAATGCTCATGCACGCCATATAACATTTTCGACGATCTTGCTTCCTTTGGCGATCATATCGCGTGGAGTGAATCCTCAGCCATCTCATACGCCAACTCCGTAATCGGGGCGCGTACGAACAGGGAAGGGGGACCAGGTGCGCTCTCGGCGGCTCTCATCGGAAAAACACCGAATTACGGGTTCCATCTGGATGAGAACAGGAGCCCAAATATTTTTATTGAGGTTGAGGCAAATCTTCAGGGTTCTGATTACGGTGCACTTGGCTACATCGTTGGGGAAATGGTCGGGGACAAAGTGCCGTTTTTCAGGCTCGGATCAACGCCATCAAAGGATGAACTCAGATCACTTGGCGCGGCTATGGCAGCATCCGGAGCTGTTGCCCTGTATCACGTTCAGGATGTCACGCCTGAAGCAGTAAAGTATGAAGCTCCGGATGAAAAACTGACGATCGAAGAAAAACAGATAAAAGAGGTTTATTCCACGGGTGAACCCGACATTATAGCATTCGGCTGTCCACATTCGAGCGTTAGCGAACTTGAAGAACTCGCGCGCCTGCTTGACGGGAAAAAAGTAACAAAGGAAGTATGGATATGCACTTCGCGAGCCATAAAGAATAAAAATCCTGAACTGATAAAACTCATCAAAAAAAGCGGTGCGAAAGTCTTCTGTGATACATGTATGGTAGTGTCGCCAGCAAGTGAGAGGTTTAAATGCATGATGATAAATTCTGGCAAAGCTCATAAATATGTGCCCAACCTGTGCGGGATAAAGAGCATAATGGCTACGACTGAGGAGTGTGTGCGAGCAGCGATCTCGAATTAATATAATAATTATGGCATTTTCTTCTGACCTTTTAAGAAAAAAGAGAAACTCGCTCAAAAATCTTTCCGGGGGCAAAGATGAGTCTTCATGCTTATTTGTTAAAACAGGGAATTCACTTATTAAAAATGGCAGGTTTGTTGAAGCCATCTGGTATTTCAATAAAGCCCTTGAAATATATCCGGATTCCCCTGAGATCTGGAACAACATGGGTTTGGCAATTTCCAGAACAGGAAGGCTTGCAGAAGCAATTACATGTTATAATATAGCACTGAAAGATAAACATGATGATGTGGAAGTGATTTATAATAAAGCTCTTGCACATGAGGAACTTGGGCAGTCTGGCGAAGCCATCAAATGCTATGATAAACTGCTTGAAAAGAATTCCCTGGACGCTGTAGCATGGTGCAGTAAAGGGGATGTGCTGTTTGAAAGCGGTAATTTTGAAGAAGCTATCATCGCATATGAGAGATCGATCAAACTCGACCCAAAGAATGAGATCTCGTGGAATAACATGGGATTTACACATGTAAAACTCAATAACCTTTCTGAGGCGATCGATTCTTATGAAAAAGCGCTTGAAATAAATCCGAAAATAGAAAAGATATGGAGCAATAAAGGTCTTGCGCTGGCAAAATTGAGAGATAGTGAAAAGAAGCTTGATCTCCAAAAAATAGCGGTTTCCATTCGCTCAGAAGGTTCAGAAAAAGAGTCCGGGGAATTTCTTCGTGCTGGTCTGCGATCGATAGAGAGATCAAAGAATATGAAGGAAGATTTAGATTTGTAAGATATTCTCAATATGTGGGTATGATATCATGCTGCGGGGAGAAATTCCTTTCCTGCAATCTTTTCCGCTGCCCTGAAAGCTATAGCAGCAATTGTTAGAGTTGGGTTCACTCCTACGGTGTCCGGGAAAACTGATCCATCTATAACATAAAGGTCGGGGTAAATCCTGGTCTTGTTCGATGAGCCGTCATTCCAGAATACATGGCCATAGCTGTCCACGACGCCATTTTCAATGTTATCCCCCATCGAACATCCTCCCAGGGGATGCAGGACCACAGTCGAACTGCTCCCGGGTTCATCAAACTTCCAAAGAGGTGTGAATACCCTTTCCTCTCCTCCTTTTTCGATCTTTCCAGCTAATTTCTTCATTCCATCTAAAATGTCAGTGAATACCTTGTTGTTCTCTTGTGCTGACCATTCTATAAACAACTTCTCACCGGGGTCATTCTTATTCTCCATGTCTTTCCATTCCGGTTTTAGTTTCAGGATTCCAGGTATTTCACCATTGCCCATGCAAGAAAAGACAAAGAACTTTGAAAGGCGCTCCTCCGGGGTTGCATATGGATTTGCATAATCAGTAGTTGCAAAAGTTAATAAACGCTCCATGAACCAGCGCGTGGTCTCATCTTCGATAGTTCTAATCTTAAGAATATTTCTAAGTACATTCCTCACTTTATCATCATTCCATGCCTTTGATAATAGACTGGCCTGTTTTGTAAGTGATAATTTCCTGAAGATCAAGTCCATAGCCCCGAATCTATACAACAACCTTATATCTTGAGTTAAATTCTTCCAATAACTTCCCCCGATTTTTCCTTCTAAATCTGCGGTTAATTCAAGTATTGTGGCAAATGCAGGAGCAACCATCTTTGGAATTGTCGAATCTTCGATAGTATAAGCGAACTCCCTTTCTTGGGTCTTGAATGAGATGTGTGCTGTGTTTATAGGACCTCTTGTTATATCTATTAATCTGTTTTGAAGGGTCATGAAGCCAATCATATCACCATTTGTAAAGAACTTTTTTCCAAGAGTTTCACTCAATTTCAGGTGATTTTTTTCTTTGCATTTCATTAGCACTTCATTAGAACCAAGAGTTCCTGCAGCAATTACAAGTATTTTTGCTCGCATATTTTTTGATTTTCGTTCCTCGGTTTCAGGATCATACTGAAAATAACTGATAGTATATTTGTACTCCTCTTTTTCGTTGAATTCAATATCATATACCTCGCTAAGTTCATTTATTTCTAGCGGTTTCGGCGCAGCCGGAGGTTTAGGGTTCATGGCCTCAACAAACTTTTTGCTGAATGTATGCCTCGCTCCCGGAATGCATCCTAAAACACATCTTCCCTGTCTCTGGCAATCATTATTCTGCTTCAATAATCTCTCCACTTCTTGAGGAGAAGGTTGTGATACACCAAACAGTCCACCCGGTAGATTTGTTATCGATAAATCAGCATCAAAATCCCCAGTTTTTTTGCCGTCCTCGATTTTTGTATTGACTATATTTTGATTGCCTTCATCTATGAGTGCCTGTCCTGCTTCCTGAAAGACTTTGGTTTTTTCAAGCTTGTTCCCGCTTAATCCGGCATTAGTTGTTATCTTATTTACCCCGATGAAGGCTTTTGCAATATCAAAGTAATCTTCTAATTTTTTACCTTCTGATTGCATTGGCCAATCCCGATAAACACTCGGGTGAGGCGGTAACGTTACATTAGAATATATAAGTGAACCTCCCCCCAGGCCGCTAGCACAAATAACAGAAACATTGCCAAGAATCCTGAGATCGTAAAGACCTGTTTTACTCAACTCCCTTGCAGTTGATAAAAGCTCAAGAATCCCATTAACACTATCCGGATGAGCCCAAAAATGGTACGGTTTCTTGCCATCTTCCAGAAATTCACGTATGTTAGGATTGGCTCTCCGTTTCTCCTTGGGGGTATAGTTCAATTCATGTGATATCCACCACTCACCCCGCTCCAGAACACAGACTTTCTTGTTTGTATGGTTATTTGAATTGTCATTTTCAAATTTATTCGCCAGAGAAAGGGCAAGTATTGTGCCGCCGAATCCGGAACCAACTACCACAGCTTCGAATTTATCATCTTGTGTCATAATGTATTCCTCTATTTTTTTGACGTTTCTTCATATTCTGTGACATAAATTTTCCCTTCTCACTCGCTAAATATATATTGCTGTCTCTAATAGCATATTTGACTTTGCAGTGTATAAAAGTTTGCAAACGATCGTTATCTTAAGAACACATGCACTTTTTTTATCACTTATGCGTATAATACGCCACAACCTGGTCACCACTGGCGCTGTCTATCCTCACGAACCCGAATCTTTCGAACTGAACGACGTTATCAAGTTCCTTTTCCATCCCACGTTCACCGATCCCATTATATTCGCCATCTGGCGAAATGACTTTGACCTTCAGCCCGTCAGGGGGAACCCAGTGGATGATCCGGGCCTTCTCTTTCCTGACAAGATCCATATCTGTCCCTATGAATTTCACGGATAAAGGTGCGACACCTGTTATCTCGATATTGTACAGGTCTTTCAGACGCAATCTTTCGCCCCCTCTCAGGGTCTGAGCATCTGCATTACAGATGCATACGGTCGTTCCCACAGGGATTTCCCTCATCCCTCCCCGAGAAGGATGAAGCGGCGCCTTTGCAACCTTTGGTTGCGCACCTTCAACTTCAAGTTCCACCGGGTCCCACACAAAGAAATACCTGTTCGCTATAGGGTCGACTATCTTCCTGTTCTCTGCGTAAAGAGTATCGAGACTTAGACTTATATCGGTTTCGCCAAGACCCAGATCGATCATGAATTTGCGCAGCGCTTCGGGTCGTATCCCCCGTCTCCTGAGCGCCCTTATTGTCGGTACCCTGGGGTCATCCCATCCAGTATATGTCCCTTGCGCTATCGCCTTTTTCAGGCCGCTCGTACTTAATTTCCCGAATTCGTGTATCTGCACACGCCCCCAGTGAAGGGTTTTTGGGTATGTCCATCCCATATACTTATAGACATACCTCTGGCGTGTTTCACTGTCAATGAGGTCTTTCCCTCTGATAATAAGTGTTGTCCCGATGAGATGGTCTTCGACTGCACCTTCAAAATCAAGAAGAGGCCATGCATTATATTTATCTGCAACTTCAGGTCTCGGATGCGGTGTCTTTATTATGCGAAAAGCTACCCAGTCCCTTATCGCAGGGTCTTTATGGGCGATATCTGTCTTGATGCGAAGCACTGCTTCCTGTTCTTTGTATTCGCCAGATAGCATCTTTTTCCATGCTTCAAGGTTTTTCATTTCTCCCTGATCCCTGTGAGGGCATGCTTTCTTTTCATCTTTCATGGCTTTGAAAGCCTCCTGCTCGCAGAAACAGACGTATGCATCTCCTTTCATAATGAGCTCTTCTGCGACTTCGTAATATTTCGGGATCCTGTCTGAGGCCACGATCACTTCATCTGGTTTTGCCCCGAGCCATTCGCAGTCATCAAGATACCAATCATAAGCCTCAAGCATCGGCCGCTTGGTGGCAGGATCCGTATCATCAAAACGAATTATCAGCCTGCCATTATAATTTTTCGTATATTCCGAGTTCACTACTATTCCGCGCGAACTGCCGATCGTAGGCGGACCATTTGGATTTGGGGCGAACCTCATGACAAGCTCGCCATCAATATCAAGAGGTGGCAGACCTTTATCCGGTTCTTTCTTTTCTTTCAGTTCGGCGATAAGCAATGGAGCGATCCGGGTCAATTCTTCCTGTCTGGATTCGGGTGACATTTCCTCTATCTCACACAGGACTTCCGCTACAAGAGAATTGATCTCTTTAGCCCGGGAACGAAGTTCAGGGTTTGACATGACTTTGCCCATAACAGCCCCTGCCTGCGGGGTCTTACTATATTTAACTGCATTCTGCAAAGCATATTTCTTAATAATTATTCTTATCTCATCAATGGTTGGCATCGGGTTCATAATGATCCTGGCATGATATTAAACTTCTTCGGAAAATCGAATCAATAAAGTTTATATTGGATTCCTTCATATTCAGGTTAGGTGATATTGATGCAGGCAGAGGTTTCAACATTGTTCGGTTTGAACATTTATACCGAAAAAGGCATATATATTGGAAAAGTAAATGATGTGGTTCTTAATGTGGGAGATAAAAAAGTATCGGGTCTTGCGGCAGGAAAATTGAATCCTGATATGTTCGATATGACAGGCAAAGGAGTCGTTATTCCCTACAGATGGGTCACTGCTATTGCTGATGTTGTACTTATCAGGCACGTCAAGGACCAGTTCAAGAAACCTGAAGAGATCCCTGAGGATTATAATATTTCAGATGAAGAAGAGGAAGAAAAATAATTTGTGGCTTTTTCAGAAAAAGAGATGAAGGATAGAGAGATCTATTCTGATCTCCGGATATTCCCTCCTTTTGCTGTGCGGATCGATGGCCGCGGATTTCATCGCGTTCTGGGGGAACTGGAACTTGAAAAACCATATGATGAACGATTCGCTCATGCGATGGCCGATTCTGTAGAGTCTTTATTCAAAGAGAGCGGATTAAACCCTCTGTTTGCATTTATTTTTTCTGATGAAATAAACTTATTTTTTTATGAGATGCCCTATAATAACAGGATAGAGAAGATCGATTCGATCATTCCATCCTTCATTTCTTCGGCCCTTACGATCAAGCTGGACATGAAAAAACCCATATCATTTGATGGAAGGGTGATCCTCCTTGGAAAAGAGGATATTTACCGATATCTTTTATGGAGGCAATCCGAGACATGGAGAAATCATGTCAGCTCATATGGATATTATACGCTGCTAAAAAGTGGAATGACAGAAAAGGAAGCTGCAGAGCGTCTCAAGAATATGAGATCAAACTCTCTCCACGAACTTGTATTCCAGCACGGCATCAATCTTGCGGAAACACCCGGATGGCAAAGATGCGGCATATTGATTTACAGGGAAAAATATTATAAGCATGGCTATGATCCCATAAGAAAAATCGATGTGACAACTCAAAGAACAAAAGTAATACAGGAATGGGCGACCCCGATTTTCAGGACGGAAGATGGGAGAAGACTTGTCGAGAAGATTATTGGTTTTTCTTAACTGATGGCATATCAAAAGATTTAAGTGTTCATGACTATATAGATATTTATATAAAATGGTATGAGGTATCAACGTTTGAAGATCTAACAATTAGAGTCAAAGACTTTGCAAAAAGCTTTGTAGATACAATTCATGAGCCTTTTCTGCTCCTGGATAAAGACAAGAAGGTAATATATGTCAACAGAAGCTTCTGTGATACTTTCAAAGTGACAGTTGATGAAACTATAGGAAATGTACTTTATGATATTGGAAAACGGGAATGGGATATCCCTAAACTTCGGACATTATTCGATGATTTTCTTCAAAAGAAAAAGGACTTCAATGGCTTTGAAGTAGAGCATAATTTCCCAACCATTGGTCACAAAATAATGATGCTAAATGCCCGGATTATCGAAGCAGAAGGGAGACCTGAACATATAATTCTTCTCGCCATAGAAGATATCACAGATATCAGGAAAAAGGAAAATGAATTGAAAGAGTATGAAGCCCGTTACAGACGTTTCTTTGAGACCGCACATGACGGACTATTGCTCATCGACTATAATACTGGACGAATAGTTAATTCTAACCCGGCCATCATCAGTATGCTGAATTATTCAGCGGAAGATTTTAAGGGAAAATCTCTCCATGATGTCGGTCTAATTAATGAGGTAGAATTCCAAAATGTTCTTTTGAATTTGAAAGATTTTGGATTCGTCTATTTTGATTATTTCCTGGCAAAAACTAAAGAAGGAAAAACAATTGATACTGAAATTTATTTAGTTGACCGAACAAAATTAATTCAATGCAATGTTCGTGACATAACAGAGCGAAAGAAAACGGAGAATGAATTGCGCATATATCATGAAAATCTTTCAGAACTGGTCACAGAGAGAACCAGGGAACTTAATGCCAAGATTCATGAGCTTGAGACTTTTAACAAGGTGTTTATAGGGCGTGAATTGCGGGTGATAGAACTAAAAAAATTAGTTGAGGAACTTGAAAAAGAGGTCGCATCTTTGAAAAAATCTGTGTTATGATTTTTCATATTGCCTGCGAGGTCATTCCAGATCTTTCTCAAGCGGAAGAGTAAATCTAAACGTGCTCCCTTCACCATATTTACTCTCTGCCCAGATCCTTCCCCCATGCAGCTCCACAAGCTTTTTCGTGATAATAAGCCCTAATCCCGTACCCCCATACTTTCTTGAGATACTCATATCTATCTGCTGGAATGCCCTGAACAGTTTATTCATATCCTCTTCTTTAATGCCCATGCCAGTATCTGAAATAGAGAACTGTGCCGCATCGTCAATCCTCTTGGCCTTCACAGTTACTTTTCCACCTTCATCCCTGCTGAACTTCACCGCATTGCTCAGAAGATTAAAGAGTATCTGGCTCAACATCTTCCTGTCAGCCTCTATGAACTCAAGCGACGGGTCAATTTCCTTTTCAAGGGTTACATTTCGCCGCATGGCGTCTTTTCTTATAAGCTCCAGATTGTCATCTATAGCATCATGCGCTGATATTTTTTCAACATGCATTTTCACTTTACCCGCCTCTATTTTTGTCAGGTCGAGGATCTCATTAATTATTTCGAGCAGGTGTTTGCCGCCTGAAATGACATTGACAATGTAGCCTTCCTGTTTTTTATTCAGTTCACCTGCGCCCTTTTGCTTTAAGAGTTCAGAAAAACCAAGGATAGCGTTCAAAGGCGTTCGAAGCTCATGGCTCATGATCATCAGGAATTCTGACTTTGCCTCGTTAGCAAGGGCAAGGCGCTCATTCTCAAGTCGAAACGCCTCCAACTTCTTGCGTTCTGTAGTGTCGCGAACAGTTGCCTGCAGAACCCTTTTTCCTTTGAAATTAAAAGCTGTCATCAATACATCGGCAGAAAAATCTTCCCCATTCTGTCTCCGATGCACCCACTCAAAATAATTTGTACCTGTCTTAAAAGCCTCTGCGATCTTATTGTTCGCTGCTGTGGGTGAATCCACGCCATCGGGTTGATATGGCGGCGATACATCAGACGGATGCACTGTGAAGTCTTCTGTTTTCGAAAATCCAAACATACGCAGCGTCGCATTGTTGCAGTCAAAAAAGCCTTTTTCATCAAGGAGCATGATCGCATCGGATGAACTATCATACAGCGTGCGGTATTTCTCTTCAGACTGCCTCAGCAATTCATCCATGCGCTTGCGTTCTGTGATGTCTCTTGCCACATGAATGACCTGTACCACCTTTCCAGTATTGTCTTTTATCGGGGACGTGGAAACTTCCACATATATCTTATTGCCATTTTTCCCGAAATGCACATGCTCAACTGATGAATATGTTCCCTTTTCAACAGATTCAATGAGAGGACAGATTTCATTTTTCAGGTAGCACGGTTCAGTGATCTTATGGGATATTTCATAGCATTTCTTTCCAATGACCTCATCTTCTTTCATTCCGAACTTTTCAAGGAAAAGGCCGTTGGCGCCAACTATGCTAAAATCGCCAACATCAATCACCATGATGGCGTCGTTCATGCTGTTGAGAACTGTCCTTGAGAATTCCTCGCTCTTTCGAAGCGCCTCATCCTGTCTCTTATGCTCTGTGATATCCCTGATTATTAAAGAACGTCCTGCAATGTTCTGGTTTTCATCCACCAGCGGCGATATCGTAATGCTTACGTATATCTCTGTCCCGTCCCTGCGCATGCATGAAATTTCATGTCCGGATATAGTGTCAGGCAGTATTTCACATATCATCTTTTCTTTCTCAGCAGCAGTTTCCTGAGTGGCAAGCATCTCAACCATTCTCTTTCCGGTTATTTCCTCTGCAGTCCAGCCAAAGAGTTTCTCCGCGCTTTTATTCCAGGATGTAACGAACCCCCTGATATCTGTGGTAACAACAGCATCGTTAGCATGGTCTAAAAGGCGACGATAGTTCTCCTCGCTCCCTCTTATTGCTTTTTCGGTACGCCTGCTCCGGGTGATATGTTTCATGGTTCCTTCTTTAACATGATATTCCTTCAAACACTTCACACAGATATTTAATTGGATGTTATTCTATTTTAACGTATCCAGGTTGTTCCTATAC
>JAGFND010000050.1 GCA_021409285.1 Candidatus Methanoperedens sp.
ATCCTCTTAAGTCAGGATGGTATGATGTAAGGATAAAGTTGACTGCCCAGGATACTTCTGGCAATTATATCACTGATTATGGAAGAGGATGGTTTGAGGTCAGAAGTTTCATGTTCTGGGCAAATCCTGCCAATTGGAATGCAAAATCAGGACAAAATATATCCTTTAATTTAAAGGCAATCAACACTTCGAATATGGAAAGCAGCTTTAATACCACGGTTCGCATCAAGAAAATTCTTTACAGGAGCGACTGGATGCAACCGCCAAGGGAGGTCACAGGGACTCATACGCTAAATGGCAGTATCAATGTGGATATATCCACAAACATGAGCCAGGAAGCAACTGTGGTATACACCGGAGGAATGACTACAAGTGCGGGGATATATGAATTCATTTTCGAAGCAACAGATCCGGATGGCGCCATCGAGGAAACGCGCACGATGATCGAAACAAGACCATTTGTATCATGGGTGTCCCTCCCAAATAATGAATGGAATAACAGATTCGGAGTTAACAGGACTATTAATCTGATAGTTCACGCCAGCATCAATTATGGCGATGAAGGTAATTCTCTTATATTGAATCCGGCCAGGACAAATATAACATCCGTCACAAAGATGGGAATGTTCGGAGGAACTCCTTACAAGACACGCTCTGGCCTTAATATAACTAATGTTGCTCAGGATACCGACGGAAAATCAGTGAATATAACCCTATCACTTACAGACTGGCAAGAAGGTAGCTACGACATGCAGATAAATGCCGTGGATGAAGCAGGAAGCGAGGTAATTACGCATTTCTGGATAGAGGTCGAGGTCGCAACTGTCGGATTGCCAGAGTTTTACAGGGTAATGATACCCGGCGACAGGATAGTTACGAAGAGGTCATCTTTCTATCTTAGCGATTCACCATCTCAAAAAGTGGGGGATATGATGTATCCAGGTCTTACAGATGATGTCGCTTCAAACTTCACCAATGCGAAGATCGGGGAAATAAATGTGCTCAGCCGGGATAAAAATTCTATGGAATGGATGGATTGGGGCCTAACTCGGCAGCCACGGAATTTTTTCGCGCTTGTGAATCTCACCCAACCAAGAAGGCTTTATGTCAATTTCAAAGATTCCAATTTCTCAGATAATAATGCTACCTATACTCAAAACATGACCGAGGGAGGAATCTTCAATGAACTGGATACAAATAACCGAACCGTCCGCCGCTGGAATATCACATCGATAGGTTCAGATGGCAGCGTTGTACTGGAAGGTCTTAACGCATTGGGGAACACCTACATTATAGACCCATCAATAAGCAAGTCCGGCAAGTTCATTGTTTCTCCCAATATGCAAGATAGTGACTGGTTGAAAGTTGATCTTGACGGAAATAGACAATATTTCCCGGAGTGGAACAACAGGAACAATACATATTACATATTACTGGCTGACAACGCAACTGCAGGTATCTATGATACTGTATTGGTTTCAAATACCACTAATTTCACAAAGAACGGGATAAATGCCACAAATAGCAGTACACCAGTGGCCTTCGGCGGGAACCCCATTTATTTTATCAGCCTGAAGAAGGAAGGTACAGATTACATGGCCCAATTCACAAGCTATACTGCAGGGCGGGGCGCCTTGTGGCTTGGGACATTCGAGAAAGGAAAGCCGGTCAATATACCTTTCCTTGTTCAGGAACCAGGTTCAACAACAGGGATTCCTAACGCTATTGTACAGGTTGATAAGCTTACATGGTATATGCCAGGATCTGATAGACCGATCTCTCCGGCTGCAAATTCCACCACCAATGTAAATGGTCTTGCCATTGTCAGTCTAAATACGACCAATATTCCTACAGGACAATACCTGATAAGCTATAGGGTGCTTTTGCCTGGCGGTCAGGAAAAGGTCGCCACTGAGACATGGAAGATGCCAGGTATTGAGATACGGAAGTTTGTCATTGAAGCTGAGTTCGGAAATGTCGGCACGATTTCAACGCATCTCATTTCTAATGAAACCGGCGGCATAACTGTGCTATACGGCACAAGGATAGAACCAAAAGGGGTCACTTTTGCGAATCGGTTACATGATCCGAGGATATACAGGGTCGGATGGCCTTTCGACAACGCGAATGAATATTACTACAATGCTTCAGATGGGCATTACTATGCCAGATTTGATGGAACGAATACAAGCGGATTGATCAATAACAATAGCATAAACCTCACAGTACAGGGTTCGAATATCACGTATAACTTCACCCAGTTCATTCCGAGTGGAACAAACGTAACTATTATTGGTACGAATCCTCAGACGGTCTTTGAATATTGGAATATAAGTATCTGGCCTGGACAAATCGATACAGTTGATGGGAGTCCTTATGCAATGTTAAAAATAGATTATCTGCTCGATAATCAACAGGATAATAGGCAAAATCCGGATGGAGATCGTACATACCGTATAGGCGATAGGATCTTCTGGGCACCAGGGGAACTCAATGTAATTATCATGGATATTAACATTACATCCAGCAGTGTCATTCTTCAAACTTTTGATCCAAAAATCTTATATCAATCCGAGAGTCTCCATATGCTGTTGGATGGCATTGGATCAAACGGTGAATGGGCATCGGGCGGTGTGATAAAGTTATCCTCCTACAGAGGCTATGAAGTGTACGGTTACAATGACAAATGGGATTTAACAACGATGCAAAATGCAACATATCAACAGAACTGCATGGGCTGCTGGAGCCCCACACTCGACCATGTTCTGCTCGTAAATGGGTCATATAATCAAAGCTACCGTGTCGGTGTGCCGATAACGGAGCTTGGTAACGAACATATTGGTCTTGTATCCGAATGGGCAGGTAAGATAATCTTTGTGAACCAGAGCCAGGGTCTTGGGGTATATCCATACACGGACTGGGCACCTGATGGTGACATCTATTATGTGGGCACGTTTACGGAGCCGGATGTGAAAGTTGACCTGAATAATAATGGCTCGAATAATGACAACTATGCTTACTTCGTCAGACTTGAAGATGGAAGCAAGAATGGTGTGTTCAACGTAACAAGAGGCATATTAGATGACGATACGGATTTCACTGAAGCGAGAAGCAGCAATCACTCAATATCTCCTCCGTTTGATGGCCCGCTTGACCTTTTCGATGTCGAGCAGGGACAGGTAGTGGATATGATGCGTAACAACAGGCTCGAAGAAAGGTACATCACTCTGGGCACTCTTCAGGGATGGCCATTTGGCGTGCCTGAGATAACATACAGCGGTGACTTTGCAAACATCACTACATTCAGTCCAAGATTCGAACCCTTTGGTATGACGGAAAATGTCACGATGTATGTGGGTGCAAGGAAATTTACAAATGAGCCCATAAACGGCAACGTATCGCTTGAAAAACTGGTCGTTCTTTTCAAGGTTAACCAGAGCGATATCGCAGGGTTGCCGATGGGAGGAGGCGGAGGATCAGTTCCATCAAGCGGCGGAGGTGGAGGTGGAGGCGGTGGTACTGGCGGCGGAGGAGGTATGATGATTCCGGATGTATATACAAACATTACTGCGATTTCGCCTATTACAGACGGTATAGGTGTATGGAAGATAAACTACGAGGATTTAAAACCAGTTGTTGGAAGCTTCGATAGCGGACAGTTCATAGCCATGCTCAATATAACTGATAATGCCGGTAATTTCGAAGTCATTGAGCGGCAATTCATGCTGCAAAACCGCACTTCATTTGGAAAGGGCGATTATGGATGCCCGCAACCATGTTCGGGTGGAAGCGGCGGAGGAATAGGTCCCCTGAGGAGGTAATAAAATGATACGAAAAATCATATACAGTTCAATGATACTGCTGGTATTGATCGCAGCAGCCGACGCCACATCATCATTAACGATCGGCACACCTGCCTATAGCAGCAGCGTGCTCAAGGATGAAAGTTTTACGGTAGAGGTTCCAGTAGAAGCGGCAAGTGTATCTTCCCCAATAACAGTAACCATTACGCTTACTGATAACACAAATGGAGTTACCATAACAAGTGCTATCCAGACAAAAACATATTCAAGTGCCGGGACTCAAAATGTTCAGTGGTCTGTCAAAGCCAATAATCCAGGGACTTACAGTAATCCATTTACGATCACAGCAGCAGCAAATGATGGAGGTCAGGCAAGCCCGAAGACTTCCTCAACATCTCTTTCGATAAAGGACAGACCTGTTCTTACCGCAAATGTCTCACAGAACGCAACGAGTGTTTCTCCAGATGGATATGTCAAGCTGGAGTTCACCATTGCAAATGTGGCTTTGCCAGAAGCGGCAAGCGCGACAAATATCAATGCTTCATTGACAACGATCCCTGAGGGCTGGACTGTTATTACACCGGCTAACTATACGATTGGCTCGCTTTCAGCTGGTGGAAGCCAGACATCAGGTTATTTTATTGTGAAGGCTTCGGTCACAGCAGCAAATTACAATCTCAATATGACCATAACTTCAGCTCAGGGGGATAGCTTATCAAAAGGCTGGACTGTAACGGTTGCATCGTCGTCTTCCGGAAACGGTGGAGGTGGCAGTGGAGGAGGAGGCGGTGGAGGCGGAGGTGGCCCATCTGGTGAGAACTACTCAAACATCCTCTTAAGAGAGAACTACGATCTGCATATCTTCAAAGATGAGGTCACAAGCTATGTCTTTAAGAACAGCAGCAACCCCATAAAATATGTAAATATTACAGGAAACATCAATGCAGGTGATATCAACACTATGGTTGAAGTTTTAAAGACCCCATCCTCGCTCGTTAAGGAACCCGTTCCCGGTATCGTTTACAGGAATGTAAATATCTGGGTCGGAACTACGGGTTTTGCACTTGCAAACAATATCAGGGAAGCTGTTATCGTATTCACGGTTGAGAACTCATGGCTTGCCAACAATAACCAGGCAAGTGGTGATGTCAGGATGGTCAGATGGGATAAGACACAGTGGATACAGCTTGAAACCAGAGAAAAGTCAAGGAACAGCGACTATACTTACTTTGAGGCAAAGACATATTCCTTCTCACCATTTGCCATAACGGTGATAAAAGGTGAGATTGTCCCGACAGCCGCATCTCCAGTGGAAGCATCCACGAAAACTGCTATGCCGGAAGGAACAGAAGCCTCTTCAACCTCGACAACAAGGAAGACACCAGGATTTGAAGTTGTACTTGCCGCTGCGGCAGGAATTCTTGCAATATGGAAGCTGAAAAAATAGCGGGGATTTCTCTTCCATCACTTGCTGCAATCCTTATAATAAGGCTCTCTTTTTTCCACTACCGTCTCAAGCAGCTTTTTCAGTTCATCGACCGTTGCATTTTCAGGAATATCGATAAGATTATCATTCCTCATCAGGCAGGGTTTCAGCTGGCCGGTCGAAGTTATCCGCAGCCGGTTGCAATTTCCACAAAAATTTGAATTGTCAAGGGGTCTTACCAGTTCGACCTCCACACCATCTATGAAATATTTTTTCCGCCTGTGCATGCGACGTTCCTTGATCTCTGATGCCCTAATTTCAAGCATTTTTTCTACACCGTTAATATCGACCTTATAATGCCCGAGGTTCTTGAAATTCATAAGTTCAATAAGCTGCAGGATCACATGCCCATTATATTTTCCAGCAAAACGGATAATATCGTCTATCTTAGAATCGTTAAGAGATTTTAAGAGCACCATATTGAGCTTGACTGGCGTCAATCCGGCATCGACTGCAGCATCTATTCCTTCAAGGACATATGGAAGCGCAGTTGGGTACCCGGTTATTCTTCCATAATGGTCCATATCCATTGAAGGAAGACTGATATTTATCCTGTCAAGACCACTATTTGCCAGCTTTGCCGCGCGCTTTTTGAGCAGTACTCCGTTCGTAGTAGCGGATATGTCTTTCAGATCAGGCAATGAACCTATAATATCCTCAAGATCGTGTCTCATTAATGGCTCACCGCCTGAAAACTTTACTTTATTAACTCCCAGATATGTTGCGGCCGTTACTGTCCTTTCGATAGTACTCTGTGAAATTTCATTCCTTGATAAGCCGTTCTCTCCTTCTTCATGACAATATATGCAATTCAAATTGCATCTTCTTGTAATTGAAATCCGCAGGCCTGTAACAACCCGGCCGTAATTATCCGAAATCATATTTTTTCAAATAAATGTTTTTCATATATAATACACCTTCTCTATGTGCTCTGCATCTTTGCGGTGGACATAAAATACTGCGCTAAAGTAAAGCGATCACATAATTATAAAGTATTATATATATTAAAAATAATATTATCGTATAAATCAGGCTTTCTCCCCAATTCTTATTCCATTTGGCACCGAAAAAAAGTCCTATGACAAACCCGATAACATGGGAAATATAAGCCACATTTCCTGATGCGCCTTTCTGGATAGCTACTATATTGTAAATGAAATACACGATCACAAGAGGTCCCAGTGGTGAGAGGAACTGGATCGAAAGAGATGGACGCCTTATAATAAGTGATGAGGCCATGACCGAAAATATGGCGGCTGAAGCTCCGACCATTTCAATATCCTGATAGAATGGAATGCTGAAGATAAATGAAAAAACACCTCCTGCAAGAAATACGGTACCCATACGAAAAGCGCCAATCTCATCCTCAAGATTTCTTCCGAAAACATAAAGGAAAATCATGTTGCCAATAAGATGGGAAGGGTTTGCATGGACAAAGATCGCTGTAAATAATGTATAAAAATCGCCGCGCAAAAGCGCCGATTTACTGAAGGCAAGGTCAACAGGCGTGAACCATGCATAAAAGCTAAAAACAAAGCACAACAGGATAAGTGAGTCTGTCAGTTTCATTGCGATCTTACGAGTTCTCTTGTACGCTCAGCCACCTTTTCCGGATCCATCCAAACCCGCGCCACCCTGCTTTCCATTGCAGCCTGTGCAACAGCAGAAGCAACTGATGGAGCCACTCTTTCATCAAAAATACATGGTATAATGGAACCCTCAGAAGGTTCAGGAACAAGTGAAGCCAGTGCGTTTGCCGCAGCAAGTTTCATCTTTTCATTGATATCCCTTGCCCTTACGTCCAGGGCGCCCCTGAAAATTCCAGGAAAACCAAGAGAATTGTTTATCTGGTTCGGACAGTCCGATCTGCCCGTGCCAACTATGCGCGCGCCCGCTCTTTTTGCTTTATCTGGCATTATCTCGGGCGTCGGGTTAGCAAGCGGAAAAACGATAGCGTCCGATGCCATGGAATGAACCATATACTCTGAAACTAATCCGCCGATAGAAAGACCGATAAAAACGTCAGCACCTTTCATGGCATCTGCAAGGGTTCCAGTTTCATCATTCTTATTCGTGATCCTTGCAAGCTCTTTCTTGGGCAGATTTAAATCCGTTCTTCCTTTATGGATGATTCCCTTTGAATCGCATATTATGACCTGACTTACTCCTTCATCTATCAGAAGTTTTGCTGTTGCAGTGCCAGCAGCGCCTGCTCCGCATATAACCAATCTGATCTCGCTGAACTTTTTCCCGACTACTTTCAGGGCATTTATCATTCCAGACAGGGCTACCGTTGCTGCTCCATGCTGATCGTCATGAAAAACTGGAATATCGAGCAGTTTCTTCAGGCTGGCCTCTATCTCAAAACACCGCGGCGCGCTTATATCTTCAAGATTGATGCCGCCAAAGACCGGCGCTATATTTTTTACAGTATTAATTATCTCCTCGGTATCCTCTGTATCAAGGCATATAGGGAAAGCATCAACTCCAGCAAATATCTTGAAAAGTATTGCTTTTCCTTCCATGACCGGCATTGCGGCAAGAGCACCCAAATCCCCCAGGCCGAGAACTGATGAGCCGTCACTGACCACAGCCACAAGATTTCCCTTTGACGTATAGCGGTAGATATCTTCCTTATTCGTCTGGATGTGCAGGCACGGCTCTGCGATCCCGGGCGTATAGGCAAGGCTCATGTCCTCGGTTGTCTTTATTCTGACTTTGCTTTTTATAGCGATTTTTCCATGATGAAACTCATGGAATTCCAGTGCCTTTTGATATACCCTTCCTTTCATTTTCCCTCAATGCTTTTTCTACTGCTTCTTTATGCAACTTCGCAGCTTTATGTATTCCGCCCAGTGTTCCCCGGACAGCCCTGCAGGGATATTGCTGGACAAGGAGACCTGCTCTTGCGGGCGCTTCGTCTGTTTTTGTATCAATAAGACCTTTCGCGGCATGCCAGGAGCTTCCGCAGGGAGCGCCGCATATCACTGAAACATCTGTTATTATGCCTTTTTTTTTGGTTATCTGGAATTCGGGTCTCCCGAAGCATGATGCAAATTCATCAATGATGCTATTTCCGCATTTTTCTATATCACAGCATATTTCATGAACTTCGATATGAATATTGTACTTTTTTGAAAGTTCAGAAAATTCATGTTTACTTCCGCTTTTTCCTCCTGCAATGATAATTGTGTGGGCGCCGTTTTCTCCGGCCAGTTGGATGATCCCTGCTGCCAGGTCATGATGCAGGATATATGCAATGATGAGGTCGTTTGAGAATATACATTTATCAAGTTCCAGGACATTTATGAATTCTCCGGGATCCTCAATAAAATCCGGCAGAGACTCTGGAAGTTCTATTGAGGAGACCCTGAAATCCGAATTTGTCCTTATATTTTCAATAAGTCGTACGCCATATTTTCCCCTTGTTATCACACCAATTGAGATCAAATAATAGCTACCAACCGCGTCCCTGTAACACTTCTTTCTCTGTCAGGTTTCTGATATCAATACCTTTCATCGCGCTGCCTAGCCCTTTTGAGATCTCGGCAAGCATTGAAGGATTATCATAATTATTTACAGCCTCAACAATTGCGCAAGCCATTTTTTCGGGGTGCTCTGCCTTGAATATGCCGGAGCCTACAAAAACGCCATCAGCTCCAAGACGCATCATCAATGCAGCATCAGCTGGCGTTGCAATGCCCCCGGCGGCAAAGTTCACTACCGGAAGCCTCTCTCGTTCTGACGTATCTTTCACAAGCTCAATTGGGGCCTCAATTTTTCGGGCTACAGCTATGAGTTCTTCCGTACTCTTTCCCTTCAGTTCGCGGATCGCACCCATTATTGCACGCATGTGCCTCACAGCTTCTTTCACATCGCCTGTGCCAGCTTCGCCCTTTGTCCGTATCATAGCTGCGCCTTCATTTATCCTGCGGAGCGCTTCTCCAAGATCACGTGCGCCGCAAACAAAAGGTATCGTGAAACGTGTCTTATCTATGTGGAACATCTCATCTGCAGGAGTTAGCACTTCAGATTCATCTACCATGTCAACACCTAGCGTTTCAAGTATCTCGGCTTCCACAAAATGTCCTATTCTTGCTTTTGCCATTACTGGTATTGTTACCGAATCAATGATCTCTGCAATTATCTGCGGGTCTGCCATTCTTGCGACGCCACCTGCTTTTCTTATATCAGCCGGCACCTGATGAAGTGCCATGACAGCCACTGCACCTGCTCTTTCTGCAATCTGCGCTTCCTGAGGGTTTGTTACATCCATTATTACTCCCCCTTTTTGCATGCTGGCAAAGCCGCGTTTTAAAAGTTCTGTTCCGTGTCTTAAGTTTTCAAGCTGCATAAATTGTTCTTCTTCCTTATATCAAGATTACTTAGCAAATCTTAAAGTTAATGGAAACCATGGCTTAATTCAGGCGAAAATATGATGCAATCTTAGGTATAATTCCAGCTACTGGGATTATAATCGTTGCTATTAATGTAGAGCCAATTTTAATCACTGACTCTACATCAATCATCCATTCATTTATCTCTCCAATAGATTTACCTTTGTTCGATAAATTTTCGAGTATCAAATCAATTTCATTAAATTTATTAGGTATAGGTAAATCTTTATTCATAGAGTCTATGAGTGAAGTATATAAGGGTTGAACCTTCCCCATTTCACGTTTTATTTCCGACAACATTATCTTTTTACTCTCAGCTATACCATTTTTAATTCCCGCAATTTCAATAATAAAAGCAATAAAAATGCTAATTAAAATTAATACATCAATTATGACGCCTAACACAATTTGTTCATGTTGGTAAGCCCAACCAAAAACCGAAGAACAATAAAGTGCCAAGTATATACCTATCATTACTGCATTCCTTCTTGATAGTGAAACTAGATCTTTATACGCATTTTGGACTTCAAATGGGTATTTAGCCTTAATACCGTTTGAACCAGTTGTATATACACATAAAATAACTCCTAAGGCAGTAAGAAGTAATGAAATTATTAAAAATATTGTAATCGTATCAATAATAACTTTCCCCAATGTGTAATCATTTTGGAGTTTTAAAAAATAAATGATTCCTTTCCTAACAAGAACACCAGATACAGTTATTAGAAATTGATTCCAACCAAAGAAATATTTATGAATTGTGTTTAATTTATTAACCACATCACTTTTTTGGACTGAAATGTCATTTTCTTCGACCCATTTATTGATCTCTCTTATATTTTTTTCGTATATTATAACTATAAAAACAATTGCAATAATCGAAAAAAAAGTATTGCCGAGATAGAATCGTATATATTCGAAGTCAATTTTATGTCCAAACCCTAAAATAATATTATTGCTCGCAATCAAATAAAAAAATAAAATCAAAGCTGGCCAGGTAAAAAACGGAATGGGTATTTTGTGGAAAATCTTAACAAAATAATATTCTGGTTCAGGATACTTTACCATACTTCCATCCTTTTAATTTGATTATATCCGAAGTACTTATAATCTTCTCCGGGATGATTATATCTTTGCCATTATTAACTCCTCAAGATTAAATGCCAGAATTTATTACTCGTTTTTTTCTTGATAATATCCTTTCAAAGAAAGCCAAAATATCTTAAAACAAGATAGAGAACCACAATTACTACGATAACCGTTATCAAATAATAAAAGGTCATTCCTGGTATTAACTCTGATGGTTTGTATAATTCATCATGTGGAGAAGGAGAAAACAAAGCATCATGAATCATTTTTAATAGTTTTATGAGATTGGGTTTCTTTTTTTTTTCGTCCGTCATATTTATTGGAAACAAAATATTAAATGTTTCTTCCGGAAATCAAGCACATAACCATACCTAAAGTATCGCATGATATTTATAGAACATGTTTTTTCTTCTAAATTTGGCGATGATATGAGATTGGAAAAATATATCTGTACAGATTGTTCGCCATGAAAATAATCTTGGTTCAATCCTTTACTTTATATATTCACCCATCCATATCCTCACACCATGAAAACAGTTATCATCGGCGGGGGCCTTGCCGGTCTTGCTGCTGCGTTCAAGATGGCGGGAAGAGATGAAATATTGATCATCGAGAAAGAACCGGAACCTGGAGGCATTGCATCAAGTTATGTTATCGATAATTATCATATTGAAAAATATTACCATCATATTTTCGCAAGCGATAAAGAACTCATTTCACTTATCGAGGAACTTGGTCTTGGTAAGAAACTTGAATGGCGTAAGGGTACAACGGGATACTATTATAATGGAAAAATATACCCGATGAACACTCCTCTGGAAATACTCAAAGCGCTTCCATTAATGGATGTTATCAGGTTGACCTGGCTTGTTTTAAAAGCTAAAGGCATAAAAGACAGAACGCTTTTTGATGAGATTAAAGCAAAAGACTGGATAATCGATACATCAGGTGAATCGGTTTATAATAATTTCTTTCTCCCTCTGCTCCAGAGCAAGTTCGGAGATAATAAAGAAAAGGTTTCAGCTGCATGGTTATTGGGGCGAGTGCAAATAAGATCGAATCGGGGCACAAAAGGCGAAAGACTCGGATATATGCGAGGTGGATTTGCGGCGCTCATTGAAAAAATGGCGGATGCTATCAGGCAAAAAGGCGGAGCCATCCGAAATGGCCAGGTGTCCAGGATCGAAGTAGAGAATGGGTATGTCAGAGGCGTAGATGTTGATGGAGTTACAATAAAATGCGACCGGATTATTTCAACATGCTCGCCTCATGTTCTTGAAAAGATAATTAATACGAAGCTTCTTGGCTGCGATCTGGATATCACTTATCAGGGAACTGCATGTGCTCTTTTTGGATTAACTGAAAAGGTCATGGATGATGTTTACTGGCTGAACATAAAGGAAGAAGTGCCATTTGGCGCGATAATTGAGCATACTAATTTTATCCCGGTTTCGGATTATGGAGAGCGCCTGATATATGTGACTTCGTATTTCCAGAGCCCTGAAAGCGTTCTCTGGCAGCTCGATGACGAAGGTGTCATTGATATGTACCTGAAAGGTCTTGAAAAACTGTTCCCGGGATTCCGCAGTAAAGTAAAATGGTGGCGCCTGCGCAGGGACATGGATACTGCGCCGGTGTATGAAGTTGGATATGGAAAGAAGGTACTTCCTTATAAAACCGGTATCAATGGGCTTTATCTGGCAGGGATGTTCTCAGAGGCGAATTATCCCGAAAGGAGCATGAACGGGTCGGTAGCGGCGGGGTTCAGGTGCGTAGATGCGGTTCTGACGGAGGGCATTTTGTGATACCCGGAATAAATTGTAATTCCTTATTATCCTATTACTTTCATTTTCGCCACTCTTACAGTCGGGGTAATGACATTCCCTACCTTCCTCACATCCTTTCCTGCTCCATCGATGGCTTCAAGCATTTCAAAAATATTCCCCGAAATCATCATAGACTTGATAGGGGATGTGATCTCACCATTCTTTATGAAAAATGAATTGCGCGCTTCGACTGAAAAGTCACCCGATATCGGATTAGCGGTATGCGCACCGATAACGGAATTTACAATGACTCCATCTTTTGTGTCATCCATTATATCAAACTGTGGATGCACTATGATCAGATTGCGTGTGCTGATGGATGGCGTGGAAGTATAAGAACCACGAACTGCATTGCCCGTGCTTTCTTTTTTCTCTTTTCCCGCTGCATAACTATCGTAAATGAATGATTTGAGTACGCCTTTTTTCACGATCTCTATTCTTTGTGACGGCGTCCCTTCGTCATCAGATGATGCTGTTCCCATACCGCCGGCATAAGTTCCATCGTCAATAATTGAAAACTCATCCGCAGATATCTTGCTGCCAAGTTTACCGATAAGCGCTGACCGTCCTTTCTGAACATTATCTGCGTTCACCGACGCAAGAAGCGCATTTTCAAGGATATCCGCAAAAGCCAGAGGCTCAAGCAAAACTGCGATGTCCCCGGTCTCATGGCGTCCACCTTTTTGTGACCTCTGCGCGAGAAGGGCTGCCTTTTCGCCAATTTTATAAAAATCAATATCTAACGACCGTGACATGTCAAATTCCGAGCCTGTAGAAATATCAGTGCCTTTTGTTGTTGTATCTATCGAACCCTGCAATCCTGTCTCCTTTTCTATTATCTCGACACCGTTTGAATTTAAGATCAACTGAGTTGAACTTGAGGCGGAAAAGTGTCCTGAAGTGGGAAAAACAGATGAAACTGAACCCGCCCCCCGAACCATGTCAATCGTATGATCTATGCATGTTTCGATTTCAATATCTGCGATTTTCTTATCAAAGATCCCCCTGACTGCAGGACACTCTTTTTTCCCGGGGAGCCCTGACCATTGAGGGTCGCTCTCCCTGACTCTTGCTGATTTCACGGCAAGAATACAGGCCTCTTTGACACGTTCATGGTCGTTAGTGCTTGAAAAACCAACTGCTCCGTTCATGATAGCACGGATTCCGATTCCAGATAGCAGGCTTTCTTTGGCAAGATCGATCTCATCTCTTTGGACTTCAACTGATATTGATCTTCCCTTTATGCAGAAGATCTCTACTTCATCAGCGCCTGATTTTTTTGTATATTCAAGGGCTTTATGCGCAATATCAAAAATCTCTGTCATAGGAATCATTAATTAAAGTTGAACGATGATAAAGATAACCAATGCGTGCTCTTATAATCGACGGCTATGTGGATGAACCCGCGTGTTTGGGTGTCCCACCTTACATATCACCTTATCCGCGCTATATAGCTGGCGCACTTGCTGAAAAAGGGATCAAACAGGATAATATTTTCTACCGGACAATCGATCAGCTTCGCTTAGATAAAGAGCAAACCAGATTTGATCTTATAGTTCTGGTTGCAGGCATAAGCGTGCCTGGAAAATATTTGAGAGCGATCCCGATAAGCCAGATGGAAATAAAAGAACTATCGCATCTTGATGGAATAAAGATAATTGGCGGACCTATAAGACTTGGTTTTGGCAAAGAGGGGGGCTCATCCGCAAAAGAGCTTGTAGTGCCCGGATTCACGCTTTCAGGAAAAGACCTCGAAGCTTTCGTGTATGACCTTATGGATAACATAAAAGACCCGGGTGGAGTGGAACACAGGATGAGAACCACATCCGAGATAGCGCGATGGGGCAAAATCGGCGCTTTCATAATCCGGCAGCATCCAGATTATCCTTATGTAATGTGTGAGCTTGAGACATACCGTGGATGCCCGCGCCATTCTCACTGCTCTTTCTGTACTGAGCCGTTCTATGGTAAACCAGATTTTCGCGGGATAAAGGATGTGATACAGGAAGTTGCGTCGCTCTATGAGAACGGGGCACGGTATTTCAGGATTGGAAGGCAGCCCGATCTTTTTATGTATCAAGCAGTAGATGGCGTTCCTGATCCCGAAGCGATTGAAGCGCTTTATATTGGTATTCGAGATGCTGCACCTGATCTTAAAGTGCTTCATATGGATAATGCAAATCCGGTTACTATTGCAGGGTATCCTGAAGAATGCAGGAAGATCGCAAATACGATAGTCAAATATCACACTTCCGGCGATGTGGCCGCACTCGGAATGGAAAGCGCTGATCCGGATGTTATCCGGGCAAATGAACTGAAAGCTGTACCGGATGAAGTTTTTGAAGCTATTAAACTCTTAAACGAAGCTGGCGCAAAACGAGGCACAAGCGGGCTTCCAGAACTGCTACCGGGGATAAATTTCGTGTATGGGTTAAAAAACGAGACTGAAAAGACATTTGAGCTGAATTTCGAATTCATGAAAAAAGTGCTTGACAGCGGACTGATGGTGCGCCGTGTGAATCTCAGGCAAGTTATGACTTTTGCGGGAACACCGATGCATGGGCATGAATATATGGCAATGAAGAATAAATATCTATTCTTGCGCCACAAGGAAAAAATGAGAAATGAGATCGATCTCCCGATGCTTCGCCGCATTGCACCAGCGGGAACTATCCTGAATGATGTGAGAACCGAGATTTTTGATAAGATCAGCTATGGCCGCCAGTTCGGAACATATCCTCTCCTTGTTGGTATCCCGGCGCAGGTCGAATCGAACAGGTTCTATGATATTCTGGTGACTGACCATGGCCGCAGGTCGATAACGGGGATACCGGTGCCTATAAACATCAACAAAGCGCCGTTGCGGATAATCGAGATGATTCCCGGGGTCGGAAGAAAACAAGCCGGAAAGATAGTGATGGGGAAACCTTACAATAATAAGGAAGATGTTTTGAAAAGAACAGGAATAAGGGAAGAGGTCATTGAGTATATATCTTATCAGTAAACCAGATTATATTCTAAATCTCAGCCAGCAGAACAGTATAATTCTTTCCGTAATATTCCGCGCACTTCGGACAGGTTGTATGGAAAAAGTACAATTTATTCAGTCTTATTTGTTGCATTGTTGGCTGCATTAGGAAGGGCACTGGGATTGTATCTTACAATGATCTCCTGTTCTGTTGGAGCGGTTCTTAACCCAGAGTATAACAATTTGAAATGATAATCTCCAGTACGATTGAAAATTAAACGATATCTTCTATTATCCTTTAATGTAATATTTGATATTTTGTTATCCATTTCAACAAGCGTATATGTTGTATCGTCAATGTTGTTCCATTCAACCGCGTCACCGGCATTTAATTTAAGCTGCGGGTCGATATAGGAATTATATATTCGGGTATAATTCACATAACCGGTTGGAATATTCACTTCTACTGGTTCAGGTATTGCCGCAGGTTCCTGTGTCACTGTAACCGCAGGAGTGTCTGGCGTTGGGGTGGATGTGGGTGTGGACGTCGGTGACGGGGTAGGAACAGGCGTGAACTCTCTGGGAGTGCCTTTTAGAAGCGTCAAAGGTAATACACGTGCATCTACCTTTTGTCCATTCACTGATAAGGTTATTGTAATATCATATGTACCTGAAAGGTTTCTCCCTTCCAATTCCTGAATAGTATGAAAAACGGCAGACAGTTTACCATTTGTTCCTGGTTTTATCCCAGTATCAAAATCCATTGAATAGGTCTTTGATTTTTTTTCTTCACTCATTATCATCAATGCTAAGTTGGCCAGGAAGTCGTCAAGCGTCTTTACCTTGGCTTTTATTTCAATAGTCTCACCTGTGATATTTTCCGATCCTGTATTGTCTATTAAGAGTTCTGCTGTTACTTTCTCACCTGCTCTTATGTCATCCCTGTCAAATCTTATGTCCACGATCTTTGCGTCAAGGTTCTTATTCGGTCGCTCGAATTTTTGGATATCGACCGGAGTATTTGAATCTCCACTTATGCAGCCAGACATGGAAATTATGGAAATTATCAGGATCATTGAGATTGTTTTTTTCATGCTATCTTTAATATTGTTAATGGTTTCTTTCCTTAAAAGCATTCGCATCATTCTTATTGTTATTATCATATATTCATCGTGCAATTCATCTTCGCCTTCGAAAGGCGAAGGGTTCTCGATACCCGTTAACTAAAATTCACGGTTGATAAGTTGATATTAATAAAACAGGAATTATTAGGATGTTTTTCTCTCGAATCCCTGAGCCTGAAAGGGTGCGAGGTTAATGATTTTCAATTTTCTCTATTTTGCATGATCAGCCAGACCGCGTAAGCCGCAATAGCAATATCGATTGCGATGCTTATCGGATTGCTTATATCTGCCCCGATTGGCAGAACCATATCTGTTAGATACACAAATGGCAGACCCATGAAAGCAGATACTGCCGGAACTAGCGTAATTCTGGCAGGAACTTTCTTAAGCAAAAAATATGCTGTTATTGGCAGGGATATCATAGACCATATTGAAGAATAAATAAAGAGGAAATTCCCGATGCTATGGATTATATCATCCTGCGAATATGTAAATGCGAATCCTGAAACGCCAAGAATAGAAAACAGCGCGGTCAGTGAAAGAACCCAGAAGATGTAGTTTTTTTTCATACTAATATCCCTCTATTACTATCTTACAATATACAATATTGTATATAGTTATTGATGGGCATAAAATCATCATAGGAGTAGCTTTTTGGCAAGCCCAAAAATAATCATGAATAATCGTGACAAGTCTTATATACAATGAACAACCATTAAGAATGGGGGTTATCAAAATGGAAACTTTAACTCAACGAGAATTTGTAATGAAAAGAAAAATATGTGAGAATTGTGGCGATAGTACTTTAGAATTTGGCGATGATAAGAGATTTGATAACTATATTTGTACAGAGTGCTCGCCGTGAAAATAATATTGGTTCAAATCATTTTTTAATTTATTTTTATTTTAATTTTTTTCGAAATAGGATAATCCATAGATTTTTAGCATTTCAGAAAAATATATCTGCTTTGGCGTGTTTGCTGATTATGTGATAACTATGGGCGTTCAAAAGGATGCAGGCGAATTACTTCTTTTCTTTTATAATGAATTAATCAATAATGGGAAAAAGAGTATTGAAACTAAAGAAGTATTAAAAGAAACAAAATGGGAGAGTACACGGCTGAATTTAGCTCATAATTATTTAAATGAATTAGGTTTGCTAAAGGGTGGAGGGGGATTGCCCGATGCCGCTCTTATTGAACTAGGTGCTAAGTTCTTTTTTGTGACAGGACTGTCTCCAAGAGCAATAGATGTTATTGAAAACGAGCCAAAATTTGAGAAAACATTTGGTTTTGAAGTCAATATTGGAGTATTTAAATTCAGTTGGAGTAAAACCAAAAAATGATTATCTAACCTCAACTCTCATAACATCCCCAATTTTGTAAATATTCTTGACTTTCAGTATTTAAAAAGATTATCGTGGTAAGAAATATATATTGGAATAGATATATCAAATGGTTATCTTGGAGGTATTACGAAAAGCTTTAATGAATCAAGCGATAGAGCCTCTAAATTACTTAACAAATACACACTCTTACTTATTATAATCACAGTATTTTTAGTAGCTTTGACTATTATTGAGATGTTTATATCATGGTTTGAGATTGTTTATGGAGAAAATACTCCCTCTGCAATTATCAGTCTTATTATTTTTTCCTTCATAGTAGTCTTA
>JAGFND010000051.1 GCA_021409285.1 Candidatus Methanoperedens sp.
GAAGAAATATCAAAGTTTTTTTACCATGTACGGTCCTTTTTGTATGTACCCTGACTTCCTGTAATAATCCCGCACACCTATCCCGCTTGTGATCGCAATATTCTCATAACCTTTGGATCGCGCTTTATTCTCGGCCTCAGCAAGGAGTTCTTCACCATAACCCCTGTGCTGCCACTGTGATCTTCCTGCGCTGATCCCGACAGGGACCATTGATCCGTACACATGCAATTCGCGCACAAGTGCTGCGGCTGAAAGCTCGATTCTATGCGGTGCATGTGGAAATCGAAGTCTTATGAATCCTATCAATATGTCATTTTCAGTATCTTCAAATGAAATAAAAAGTTCTTTCCCGCCGCATGTCTTATATTCCTCTATGGTCAATTCGACATTTTCGGGCTCTATTCCAGCAAGAGACCTGTGCCCCACCTCACGGCACCGGATGCATCTGCATCTTCCACCCATTTCATGAAGGCGCGCTTTTGCAAGTTCCCTTATGTCGCTTTTCCTTATTCCTGCAAGCACCTGGTATGCAGGGATATCACGCTGGATCCTCTGCAGGCGGACCCATTTAGGAAGGATGGATTTTACTTTTGCGAGTAATTCCACGGCCTCTTCAACTTCAAGTGGCGCATAATTCCCCAATTCCCACATCCCGTGCAGACGCGTTCCTTCTGTCACAAGTGTAGGATATATCTTCAGGTAGTCAGGCATGAATCGCTCATCCTCAAACAGGGTTTTGAACATGGCAAGATCTCTTTCAATGGAGGAACCCGGAAGCCCGGGCATCATATGGAAACCCACTTTAAGACCGCTGTCTCGAAGGCGCATATTAGCATTCGCACTGTCAGTGACCGAATGTCCGCGCTGGATCCCTGAAAGGATAAAATCATATGTGGTCTGGACGCCTATCTCTACTTTTGTTGTTCCAAGGTCAAGGATGGTGTCAATATGTTCCTCTTCAGTCCAGTCTGGGCGGGTCTCGATAGTGATCCCCACATTCCTTATGCGGGCGCTCTTGTTCGCATGCTGGACTTCTTCGACTGAAACATATTTTTTTCCAGATCGCCATTCTGTTCCATAAAAGTCGTTCATGGCTTCAATAGCGCGCTTCACGAACCATTCCTGATAACAAAGAGTTCGCGATGTATACGTTCCACCCATTATAATAAGTTCTGCTTTTTCAACAGAGTGTCCGATCTGTATAAGCTGTTTCAGGCGCGATCGTACCTGCAGATACGGGTCAAAATCATTCTCAAAAGCCCGCCTTGCTGCGGGTTCTGCCCCCATATAACTCTGAGGTGACTGGAACTGTGATTGGGGACCGCCAGGACAGGGAATACAGAGTCCATGAGGGCATGGCGCAGGAGAAGTCATCGCCGCTATCACAGCAACGCCAGATATTGTTCTTACTGGCTTCAACTGAAGAAGGTCAAGAATATCTTTTTTTTCATCATCGGTTGCTGCTGCCAATACCTGCGAATTTGGAGGCATTGCCGAAAGTTTATAGAGTTTACTCACATATTTCTTGGAAGCATTTAACTCAATTTCATTTGTGATTTCTTTTCGGAGGATCTTCTCAACTATTTCTCTGCAGGCCGATACAATCTTATCCATTATTTACTTCCAAAATAAAATTCTCACCCTCTTCTTCTCTGACCTTTTTAAAAAAAGAACAGCTTTTACACGATACTTGAGTCCTGGCATAGGATCCCTGTATTTTTTTCCCGCAAAATGTGCCTGAAATATTCCAGCAGATTCTCCCCGCGTTTATTCCTCCATTTAATCCATCCGCCAAGATCTGATCTGATACAGGACATAAACCCATTTCTGCTACTTCTTTTCCCCCCGATTCTCTGCCGCATTTCAAAAACTCCCAGCAGTTTTGTTTCTGTAACTTCTTTAACATTATCTTCCTTCCTCCCATTTAATAATTAGACTGCACGAATATTAAAGGTTTCGAGAGGAGTGGAAATATTTTTGTCACAGTGCCTGTAGCATTCGAATAATTCAGGGCAAGACTACCAGAACTTCCACCAGGGTTTTTTCCCTGGCATTCCTGTTGGCCCGCCCTTTAGATACTTTTCAGGTTCGGACTCAAATGCTTTCTTACAGCCCGGCGCGCAGAAATAATAAGTGGTACCTTTATAATCAGTCTTGAATTTCGCAGTTTTCTCATCAACTGTCATTCCACAGATAGGATCTATAGCCAAATTGATATCCTCCTTAAATATTTATTAATTATATCCAATTCAACTATGATTTCTTAAGCTTTTTGGCAAATCCAATTCCGAATTCAACACATTTCTCAAGTTCTTCTTTCGTGGGCTGCCATTTGAACTTAATACCTTCCTGCAATACCTTGATCTTTGCTTTCTCAAGATTCTCCTCAAGTAGTTTCACATTTTCACCGCTCCAGCCATATGTACCAAAGGCAGCACCAAATTTATTCTTGAATCGCAATCCTTTCAGATCTTCAAGTATCGGCTTAATAGTTGGCAAAAGACCATTATTCAATGCTGGTGAACCGACCAGAATTCCTTTTGCCTTAAAAACCTCGGTCAGAACATCGTTCCTGTCGCATACGGCCATATTGAACAGTTTGAATCTTACACCTTCTTTCTCAAGTCCTTCACTTATTGCAAAAGCCATTTTTTCAGTGCCTTTCCACATGGTATCATAAATTATCACTATAGAACCATCATTTCCACCGGATGCCCATTCATAATACTTCTCAACTATCTGCATGGGGTCTTTTCTCCAGATGATGCCGTGGCTTGGAGCTATGATATCAACCGGTATGTTCAATTTCTTGAACTCATCTATTTTCTTTATCACAAGGTCAGAAAATGGCGTCAGGATATTTGCATAATATTTTATGGCCTCCTGATATAATTCAGCCGGATCGACCTCGTCATTGAAACGAGCGGATGAAGCATAATGCTGCCCGAATGCATCATTTGGCATCAGGATATTTTTTCCTGTAAGGTATGTGAACATGCTGTCAGGCCAGTGCAGCATTGTTGCTTTCACAAAGACAAGACTATTTTTTCCAAGACTGATCGAGTCGCCTGTTGTTACGACCTTGAAATTCCAATCCTCATGGTAATGTTTTGGGATGCTCTCTCTTCCTTTTTCAGACACCACCACCGTTGCATCCGGGATCAGTTCCATCAATTCGGGAAGTCCTCCTGAATGATCCGTCTCGGCATGGTTCGCAATTACATAATCGATCTTTTTCACATCTATTATCTTTTTGATGTTCTCTATAAGTTCATGGGAAAACGGGCCCCAGACCGTATCCACAAGAGCGATTTTTTCATCAACTATCAAATATGAATTATATGTCGTGCCCCTGTGGGTTGAATATTCATGACCGTGAAATTTCTTTAAGTTCCAGTCCACTGTTCCGACCCAAAAAACATCTTTCTTTAACTCAACGACCATTGCATCATTCTCCATTTTTTCTATTATTTCTTTGTTTTATTCTCTTTTGTCCTGGAAATCTATTCAAGACATTTCACATCTGTTGAAAAGCATTTTGGACAGCGCACATTAGTGCCTATCCCCTTGAAGTTCTTACTGCAGTGATTGCACTGATATTCATGTGCTTCCATGCCCCCTTCAAGTTCTACACCGAATGAATCTCCTACGCTGCACATAGTACCTCCTTATTCTTTATCTCTTCTGCAATTTTTGAACCTGCATTTCTGCATATTTCAAGTTCTTCATCGCCAGGCATCCTCTTTATACACAGGTCTTCAAGCATCCTGACGCCATATGAACTTAATATTTCATTGATCGTGTTTGTTGCCTCAAAGCTCCATCCATATGATCCGAATGCCAGCCCGACATTTCCGGATAGGTCAATATCTGAAATATCTATTAAGAATTTTTTCACAGTGGGCATCATTGCATGATTATAATTCGGTGAGCCTACTGCTATAGCATCAGCATCCTGGAGTTCGTTTCTGTCCACATCATTGACGTTTCTAAGAACAGTCTCCATACCTTCCGTTTTTGCTCCTTCCTCAATTGCGCGAGCCATCCGCTCGGTATTATGCGAACCTGTCCCATAGATTATCACAAGTTTCATTTTCCCACATATTTTAATTATTATTCGTTGTATTTCTACTTTTTCACTGAAGCTTCAAACAACAAAATGGCAGTTCGAATCAAAATATCTTTATTTTCAAGACCAGCGATCCATTTTTCGGGGAAACAGGACTGACCATGCAATGCCCCACATAAAGCACCGGTTATACATGCGATAGAATCCGTGTCACCCCCGGCATTTACTGCTTCTATTATCGCCATTTCCGGGGATTCAATATGTCTTGAAAAACAGTAAAAAGCAGAAGGAACGGTTTCGTAGACCGAATATGAAGTTCCGAGTTCATTGAACACCTCATCTGGCCTGTTATCTTTTTTATTAAATGCAATTTTTATCTTTTCTCCCATAAGAACATCATATTTTGAGGCCATCATGACAGTTTCTCGAATTAATTCGCAGGCGGTCACTTCATTTAGCGCACACCTCACGCCTATTGCAGCAGCTACTGCTCCAGCCTGTGAGCCCGGGCTTTTATGCGTCGGGATCGATGAGAGTGCAGCAAATGATTCGATCTCATCAAGGCTTTCGTAGAATAGTCCGATCGGGGCAGCCCTCATGGCTGATCCACATGTGGGAATATCGCTCCCTGATCCTTTCCAGCTTATTCCCGAATTCAATCTCAAGATCGATTGGGCACTTGATGGCCCTACCAGGTTTTTTTTAACAGGATCAGCCATGGCATCGGCTCCCCATTTTGCGATCCTTTCTGAAAAATCAATAATATCAAACCCAGAACGATCTATTATTGATCCTGCCAGAACAAGCATCTGTTCAGTGTCATCCGTG
The DNA here is from genome assembly GCA_021409285.1 of Candidatus Methanoperedens sp. Lineage (GTDB taxonomy): Archaea > Halobacteriota > Methanosarcinia > Methanosarcinales > Methanoperedenaceae > Methanoperedens. The sequence continues at coordinate 4,898 of JAGFND010000051.1, forward strand.
TATTGCCCCGCTCTTAATTTTTCACCGGGGCAGCCTTCTGGCGCCCTGCCGTAAACACTTATGCGACCTGCTTTAAGGACAGCTTCCCTGCTGCAGCCTTCATTTTGTTTGCCAAGCGCATCACCGATGGCGGCACCGAGCATGCATCCAATGTATTTACGTTTTAATTTTTCAGCACGAAATTCTGGATCCTCAATAATTATATTTTTCATATCCCCCTTTTATCATTATTATGTCACTTCAGGTTAATTAATATTTTTCGTTTACAAACAATTATTACAGAGCAATCCAATCTAAGGGGAAAAACCGGGATAGACATGACACAAATAAAGCCGCATGGCGGAAAATTAATCAATAGAACTTTAAATGAACAAAAACGAAAAAAGATAATCAACGAATCATCGGAATACCAGAGCGTTCCAATCAAAGTTGACCTGATGAAGGATGTGGAAAATATCGCCTCAGGTCTTTTCAGTCCTCTTGAAGGTTTCATCTGCCGGGAGGACTATGAAAGCATCCTGTACAATAAGCGTCTTTCGAACGGTCTTCCATGGACGCTTCCGATAATACTTGACACTGATAACAATATGATTAAAGAAGGAGATGACATCCTTCTTAAGAACAACGGCCATGCTGTGGCTGTCATGCGGGTAGATGAAATATATAGCTATGACAAAAGAGCTTATGCAGAGCAGGTTTATGGGACGAATGACGCGGCCCATCCTGGGGTAGCAAAGACTTATTCAATGAAGGATAAGCTCCTTGCCGGTAAAATAAGCCTGATAAATGAATCTGAAACGCCTTATTTTAAGTATGCGATGAAACCTGCCGAGACAAGAAATCTTTTTAAGGAAAAGGGGTGGGAAAAGGTAGTAGGGTTCCAGACACGAAATGTAGCCCATCTCGGTCACGAATACCTGCAAAAATCAGCGCTTACCATGGTCGATGGGCTTTTCATAAATCCTGTCATTGGCAAGAAAAAGATAGGAGACTTCAAGGATGAGGTCATACTTGAGAGCTACGAAGTTCTTATCGACAATTATTTTCCTAAAGACAGGGTCGTTCTTGGCATCTTCCAGACAGAGATGCGCTATGCCGGTCCCCGCGAAGCGATATTCCATGCCATTGTGAGAAAGAACTACGGATGCACTCATTTCATAATCGGAAGAGACCATGCGGGAGTAGGAAGCTTTTACCACCCCTTCGCTGCGCAGGAAATATTTAAAGAGTTTCCCGATATCGGTATCGAGCCCATGTTCTTCATGTCGTTCTTCTATTGCAACAAATGCGGGGGAATATCTAACGATAAGGTCTGCCCGCATACGGATAGAGTGGATTTCAGCGGAACTAAAATGAGGCAGATGATAGAAGCCGGCAAGAGACCACCATCTGATTCCATGAGGCCTGAGGTCGCTGATGTGATATTAAAATCAGGAAAACCGTTCGTGGAATAAAAAAGGAAAAATAGTGAAAAAAGTATCTTATCCGCAAACGAGACACATCGGCTCGCCGCAGCATGATACTTCGCCGGCGCTGTCTTCGACGCACATCATTTCGGCTCCGCATATCTCACAATAATATGTGCTGTCCTTTTCTGCCTTTTTTGCCTTCTTTGTTACTCTTTTGCCTTTTGGTTCCGTTGTTTTTGCAGGGGCTTTAGCTGAAATGATCTTGCTTCTTTCACTCCACCAGGATGAAGTTGAGCTATTCGTTGATTTAGTTGCAGTTTGTTTTGCCATTAAAATACCTCCACTTATTAGCAGTTCATTTTGACAGTACATAGATTTATATTTGTTGGTCAGTTAAATCAACCATGAAAAAAGATCTAAACGGAGGTAAATATGGTAAAAGCAATGGTCTTGATGGCTGAAGGATTTGAGGAAATAGAACTCACAGGTGTCGTGGATATTTTAAGACGTGGAGAAATAACTGTTACGATCGCAGGTTTAAAGGATGGTCTGATAACAGGGTCAAGAGGAATAAAAATACAGCCTGATGCCCCTCTGGATAGCATCAAGGAACTATATGATATCCTGATATTGCCCGGTGGATCTCCGGGTTATGTCAATCTTGGAAAAGATAAAAATGTTATTGATCTTGTGAAAAAATATCACACTGAAGGAAAGTTCGTTGCAGCTATTTGCGCCGCCCCATCCGTACTTGCAAAAGCAGGCATACTTTCAGGTAAGAAAGCAACGATTTTCAGGGGAATGGAAACAGAGCTAAAAGATGCAAAGTATGTGGATGAACCCGTGGTTGAGGATGGAAAGATAATAACCTCTCAGGGTCCTGGAACAGCCATTGAGTTTGCCTTAACGATCCTGAAAAGGTTGACGAATGAGAAAAAAGCGCAGGAGATAAAAGAACGATTGATCTATAGATAACTGGGTGTTCTGATGCAATTTATGGGCTTGATTTCGCAATTGATGATACCGAAGCAAAGGCTGCCCTGGATTCTGCAAAAGAATATGGCAAATCTCTGAATTCTTCGGTTTGTTGCTCCTGATAAGGCCATGCAAAGATTAATAGCCATAAACCAAGTTAAGGTCATTTAAATTTAAACAAACATAAAGGGCAAATATGCACTGGCGTGAAAAAGAATTGCTTAACGTATTGAAACAAGGAAAATTGACAACCACCGAGATAGTTGGCAGGGTAAATATGAGCAAGGCAACCGCCCTGAAGTACCTGGATGGTATGAAAGAAAAAACTTTGGTCGATGACGAAGAGATAGGTACTGCAAAAATTTGGTTTTTAAAAACTGAAGAAAAAATAGCTGATAAAAAAATCAAAATACTCATTGCCGATGATGATAATAATGTTATCAATATTATCCGATATTCAATAGGTGATCAATTCGAGATTTTAGAGGCCGCAAACGGAAAAGAAGCTTTGGGAATGGTCTTTGCCAGATCACCTGATATCTTGATCTTGGATATCATGATGCCTGAAATGGATGGCTACAGGGTATGCGAAGAATTAAAAAAACATGATTCTACAAAGAATTTGCCAATAATAATCCTTTCTGCCAAGGCCAGTGTAGATGATAAGGTTAAAGCAATGGGCTTGGGCATCGATGATTATATGATAAAACCGTTTGACCCGAGAGAATTAGAGGCAAGAATAAAAATGAGGTTGAAACAGACTCCATTTTAAATTACAGGGATTGTGCCTTCCTCATGCACCGGATTGGCTGATAGGTGGCTGGCTGATGAAGGAGGCAGGCACGATAAATTTCCCACTCTCGTAGTTCACTCGCTGGTAAACAATACAATGACTACCTTCATAGTATTTAAAAGTTTCTAATCGTTCATTTATTTTTAAACGATAATGGAAACAATGGTTGAAACAGGCAAGGTTTTAAAGGAAGAGTGCAAAATTAATCCTCAGTCTAATGTTATTTCTAAATACTACTATGAAAAAAAATCAAAAAAAAATATCTGGATTGCGAAAACGGGCAGAAGATGCACTTCAAGGAAAAACTGAGGAACTCCAAGATCTATCTACCGGAGATGCCCGGAGTCTGATCCATGAACTGCAGGTGCACCAGATTGAACTGGAAATGCAGAACGAAGAACTTCGCAGGGCGCAAAAAGAGCTCGAAGAGTCGCGCGACAGATATTCAGATCTGTATGATTTTGCCCCTGTTGGTTATTTTTCTTTCGATAAAAATGGGCATATAATAGAAGTAAATCTGACCGGCGCCAAAAAATTAGGGGTAGAAAGAAACTTTTTGATCAAGAAACCATTTTATCTTTTTATTTCCCCGGGCAGTAAGGATGTGTTTTATCTGCACTTAATGCAAGTTTTCAGTACCGGCGTTCGACAGACCTGCGAGCTCAAACTTGTGGATAAGAAGGGTGCTCAGTTAGATGTACAATTGGAAAGCCTATCAGTACAGGAGGGGAATTCAGGTCATTGCAGGACGGCGATGAGCGATATTACGGATCGCAAGAAGTCCGATGAAGCCATCCGGAATACTCTGGCATATACCGAGAGTATCGTAGATACGATACGAGAACCCCTTGTCATTCTTGATGCACAACTGAGATTGAAGGCGGCGAATCATGCTTTTTATAAGACTTTCGAGATCCCGATAGAAGATACCAAGGACAGACGGGTATATGAACTTGGAATGGGCCAGTGGAATATTCCCGAGCTTAGAGAGTTACTTGAGAAAATAATACCCGGTAATACCCAGTTTCAGGATTTTGAAGTTAAGCATGAGTTTCCTAATATAGGGCAAAAGGTGATGTTGCTCAATGCCAGCCGACTCAAACAGGCAGGTTCCGATATGATACTCCTTGCGATCGAGGACATCACAGAGCGCAAAAAAATGGAAGAACTGCGTCTTGAGAATGAGCGTCTGATTAGCATAAACAAAGCAAGATCAGAGTTTTTGACTATTATGAGCCATGAATTGCGGACTCCTCTAACAGCCGTCATAGGATATTCAATAATCCTGCAGGGGAAGAGATATGGTAAATTAAATATAAAACAGGGATTTTTCGTGGATAATATTCTTGAAAGCAGCAAACACCTGCTTGACCTCATCAACAGTGTTCTCGACCTTGCAAGAATAGAAGCAGGAAAGCTGGAAATAGTTGTTGAGGAAATATTTGTTCCTGAAATAGTAAATGAAATATTCAAGCTCATCAATGAGATTGCCGCTGCAAATAATATAACCCTGAAAAAAGAAATCGACCCGGAACTGAAGTACATATGGGCTGACAGGCGGGCACTCAAGCAGATACTTTTCAATATGCTGAGCAACGCGATAAAATTCAGCAAGCAAGAAGGTGGGATCGTTACATTGTCAACAAAAAGAGAAGGCAATATGGGAAGAATATCGGTCTCAGATACAGGTATTGGAATTAAGGAAGAGGAATTACCAAGACTTTTCCAGAAGTTTGAGCAGCTTGATTCGGGAATAGCCAGAAAATACGACGGTATTGGGCTTGGACTTGCGATTACAAAGCAGCTTATTGACTTGCATGGGGGGAAAATCTGGGTTGAAAGCAAATATGGTGAGGGGAGTAATTTCATCTTTTTACTGCCTGTCAGAGGGAAAAAAATAGAATAATCATTCTGGTGTATGGAAAAACAACCTCCTCTCGCTGGCAATCTTTATATCTATCTTCCTTGCAATTAACTAAATAATCGGAGGATGGAATTATTCGCAGAAACGATGACGAAAAAAATAAGAAGATATTAATCTTCATTGTATTGATCGGAGGACTCATAGCCGGTATCGCTCTTGACGGGATCGTCAGGGCAGCGATCTGGCCTGAGTCCCAGCAATTATATGTTGTTAGCATTCCTGATAATATCGGTGTTGGCAGGATCACAAATGTGACATTTATAACTTTTAATGGCGGCACTATTGTCAATAATACGAACATAACACTTGATGGCGCTGCAATCGCAAGTGGCGTTACAGATAAGAACGGCATGGCCGAATTCATGGTAAATGCCACGACCAACGGCAGTATTAATGTCACAGCAGAAAAACAGGGTTTCCACAATGGCACTTCGTTGATAATAGCCACGCCTGGCCTGATTATGACATCATCCCCTGCATCGATAACATCAGGTACGGCAACATATGTTAATTTTTCAGTCACGGGCATGAATAAACCAGTAGAAGGAGCAACAGTGAACCTGACAGGTGCCGGAATTGATCTTGAAGGAATAACGACATCTGACGGCAAGATCATAATGCAGGTCAATGCTCCTTCAACAGGCAGGATCATTGCGTCTGCAAAAAAGACAGGATATGCTGATGATTCTACGGTTATAATGTCCACAGGGCGACAGACGCTAAGCGTTTCATCAACCCACAGTTCGTTAACGATAAACGTTCCGGTATATGTTACTTTCACAGTCACAGCCGGCGGCTCGCCTGTGAATGATGTCAAAGTGAGCTTGAGCGGCTCCGCGACAGGAAGTGGTATCACCAATCAGGACGGAAGAGCCATTATCCAGGTTGTTCCGCAGTCAGCAGGCACGATCTCAATACTGGCAACAGGAACTGGTTTTGCAGATGGGTCAACAACAATGACTTCGACAGGCACTCAAGGGTTAGCCATTGCATCAAGCCAGGCAACAGTGACAGCAGGAGTACCATCCTATCTCTTATTTACGGTCACAAGCGGTAATAATGCCGTAAGCGATGCCACAGTAAATCTCACAGGTGTTGCCACCGGGACAGGTGTTACAAACCAGAACGGCCAGGTAATTATGCAGATTAATTCAACAGGTTCCGGCTCATTTTCCGCATCAGTGAATAAACAGGGATACTCGAGCGGAAGCATGGCGCTTTCAGCTTCAGGGCAGGCAGCTCTTGCTGTGAGTGCAAACCCGTCCAATATCGCAAATGGAATACTTACTTATGTAACCTTCACGGTTATGAGCGGAAATTCTGCAGTTGGAGGTGCGACTGTAAGCGTTTCTGGTGGAGGAATAAGTACAGACGGCATGACAAATTCAGCAGGCCAGGTAACACTGCAGCTAAATTCAGGAAGTGCCGGAACGATAAACGTTATCGCAAGGAAAACTGGATTCGTGGATGGGCTAACTACGTTAGCCCATTAACATTTTGAGAACTGCGATTTAATTCTATGAAAAGGCTTCAATCGTCCTTGCGGATGGGAAATGGTTCAGAATGCACTGATCCTTCGATCCATTTAAGATAATCCTCTGACCCTTCATCAATATTGAGTGATATCACGCACGGGGTCTCATAACTGTGAAGCTGTTTCACCATTTTTTCAATATTTTTTATATTGCTGTTCGTTGTCTTGATAAATATCCCGAATTCACTTCCTTCCTCGATCTTTCCTTTCCATCTATAAATTGACGTGATCGGAAAAATATTTGCACATGCGCAAAGATGCTCATCAACAAGTGTTCTTCCAATTTTCCTTGCTTCTTCCATATTGCCAGCGGTTATATATATGACTGAAAACATAAGACCATCAAATATAATATGTTCGAAGTATTTAAATAACCTATTGGAGATCTCAGTTGAATTATTATTATTATGGTTTATTGGTCTTCTTGATCTATTGGCTCTGTGTAATTTTCCTTGATAAAAAAGGGGTATTGAAAAAATACAATATTACTGCTCACGGCCCCTTATTGATGCTGAGGACACAGAAAGGCCAGGTTTTTCTTGATAATCTCTCGATCCATAAAAGATTCTGGAGAACATTTGCAAATATAGGTATCCCTGCCATGCTTATCGGTATGGCGGCCATGTTTCTCATGATAATGTTCGTGGATTATTCATTGATTTCATCTTTCCAGACACATACTGTTCCTCTGCCTGGAAAATTCAATGAGCCTCGCAATATTTTTCTGATCCCTGGCCTTAATGAGTATATCCCTCTTGAATGGGGAATTATCGCATTGATTGTTACTCTTGTCGTCCACGAATTCTCGCATGCCATTCTCTGCAAGGTAGAGGGCATCAAAGTAAAATCAATGGGCCTGTTGGTCGCCCTTATCCCGATAGGTGGGTTCGCAGAACCTGATGAAGAACAGCTTCTTGGAAAGAAAGAGGAAAAAAGTGAGACCCAGATACAAACTGAACCCAAAAAGCTTGCCACACGTTCTGAGCGCGTAAGGGTTCTGGCAGCAGGTGTCATGGCTAATTTCGTGGTTGCTCTGATAGCATTTTCACTTTTCTTTACCCTTCTTTCATCGCTTTCACCGGTCGGAGATATTATGGTCACGGGTGTGGTCGCCGGATCCCCTGCAGAACAGGCAGGCATAAAGCAGAACATGATACTTATCGGGATAGACGATACTGAGATAAAAAATGCCCAGGATTTATTGATCTATACAAAGAAACTTGAGCCAGGAACAAATATTTCTTTAAACCTCATTGAAAGCGGTGTACGAAAAAGATTTGATCTTGAAACAGTATCTGCCAATGATACCAGTGGTGGAGTGAAAGTGTATAGTGTTGTGGAAAAATCCCCTGCGCAAGCTGCGGGAATAAAACCAGACATGATCCTTGTAAGAATAGATGACACAGAGATCAAAGAAGTGTCGGATTTTATTAGTTTCATGAATACAACAGAAGCAGGACAGACACTGAGAATAGAATTATTAAGCAACAGCTCTCTCAATGCATCTCTTCTGACTTTTAACATTCTTCTGGAAAAATATCCCTATCAGAATGATGTAAAAAAAGGTTTCATCGGTATCAGCTATGCACCTGATGAGTCAGCTATTATTCATTCAATAGGCTTAAGTATCGGCCAATTCCCGGCAAAGACCTACCTGCATACTCTAAAGAGCATTCCTTCTATGCTAATTTCGTTTGAAGGATGGCTGCTATTGTTCGGTTTGCCTATTTATGGTCTCTCAGGGGAAGGTTTTTCTGGATTTTCAGGCCTGATCTCGAATTTCTATGAACCGACAGGATGGGCGATTGGCCTTGGGGCTGGATTATTCTGGATACTGAATACCTTGATGTGGATCGGCTGGATGAACTTCTATTGCGGACTTTTTAACTGCCTGCCTGCAGTTCCTCTTGATGGCGGCCACGTGTTCAGGGACGTTATGTCATCGACTCTTGTGAGGATATTCGGGGACGGCGAAAAAGTGGAGAAGTTTTCCAATTCTATCACAGTTCTGTTCGCATTACTTATCCTGATGTCATTTGTCTTTGTAATGATTGCGCCTTATGCCGCCCATGGATATTAAGTGGTTTTTCCCGTAATTCTCATCAGCAAAAGGCTGACTTCATACAGCACGACAAACGGCAGCATCATCATTACCTGGCTGAACATTGTGGGGTCAGGCGTGACCCATGCTGCAATTATTAACATTATGATGTAAGCATGCTTCCTGTAATAAGAAAGAGATCGCCGTGAAGTGATCCCGGAACGCACTAGAAGAGTCAAAATAAGTGGCAGCTCAAATGAAAATCCCAGAATAACAGTTGTCAGGACAATAAAATAGATAAATTCGTATATCGAGAAAGTGGCATTGATTCCGAGGCTCAGGGCATCCTGATAAATGTAACTCAAAAAAAACGGCAGCATATAGAAATATGAATACGTCGCTCCAAGTAAGAAAAGACCGACTGCGGACAGAAGGACCAGGATAATGGAATATTTATTAGCGACGACTATATTGGGCAGTTTTCCCTTTAATCCTCGATATCCATAATAGAAAATAAGCGGAGAAGTGATGATCACTCCAATTATCAGGGACATCTTGAACTCAAGCATCAGGACTTCCATGGGTGTGAGATATACCATGGAAGGATTCTGCACCTTCAAATTATGAGATATGTTAAATAATTCCTGGGATATTTTTGAAAGGTTCGAAGCGATTACAGGATTATCCGGGAGTTCTCTTGATATTAATGAGATATTACCTGATATGCCTGCAAGTTGTACTGAAATATCAGTATTTCCGGGTAGATTCAATTTATAGAACATATCGTATTCTATTTTTTTTATTATCTCACCCATATATGGAAATGAGATAATCGATGCAGCGCCAAAGATCACGATCATGTAAATAAGCTTCTTCTTCAGTTCAAAAAATATCCTTGAAATATCCTCAAATGTCATCTCAGGTTCCTATCTGCAGTGGTTCTGTGATCTTTTTCAGGGTGGCAATGGCTGATAAAGCAGCAAGATAACTTGTTCGTGGGTTTGCGGGAGAAGGAACGTTCTCGATTCGGCCTGTAAATTTTCCGAACGCGCCCTCTACTGTTATTTCATGAATGTTCCTGGAAGCCTGCGGGTCAACAAAAATGCGAACCCATGTATCTTTCTCGCCGATCCCTGCAAGACTCAGTGATGCAGCTACGTTCACATTTGCAGGAAAAGCCATGATAGCATCCATCGCATTCCCTTCAAAAAGGAGCGTCCTATCATGAATTGAAGCAAGATCAATCTTGTTTTCCATTATAAAAGGAGCGCCTTTTAGGCCTGCCGGGCTTTTGGTGGTTGTAAGCACAACTCTTTCAATGCTTGCAATGTTTGCTGATTTGAGGCCATCAAGACCTGCTATTGCGCCTGAGGGCACATATATCCTGCAATCATGTTCAGCTGCAGCGCTGATCAATTTTCTTAGCAGAACACTATCTAATAAAGCGCCAGCGCTCAAAACCATAAGATTTTTTCCGCTTATCAAGACCTTTTCCCCAAATTCACGAACAGCAGCCTGTGAGGCGCATTCAACAACAATATCAACGTTTGCTATCAGATCGGCAGGAGACATTATTCCTGGTTTATCCTTGAGTACCCGGATCAGTCTCTCGCAATTTGTTTCATTGTTATCAAAGATCCCCACAAGTTTTGCTTTTATGATGTGCGTATCGATGGCCTTACAGACTTCCACACCGATAGCACCGCATCCGATGATCCCGATATTTAGCATAATCTCCATATTACATTGATAGCAGTATATAAGTAATTGAGACTATTATTTACAGGAATTAAATATGTTTTTGACCGAACTTGAACGTTTTATCGAGGAAGACATAGGGTATAACGATATTTCATGCAGTATAATCCCGGATCGCATAGTGGGGGCAAGAGTGATATCAAAGGAAGATGGGATAGTTTCCGGGCTTTCTGAAGCCACACAGGTCTTTGATTATTTTGATGTTTTTGCGGCAACAGATTTTGAGGAAGGTTCGGCGCTCAAAAAGAATGACGTGATCTTTATTCTTGAAGGAGGAGCAAGGTCAATACTAAGAGCTGAACGGCTATCTTTGAATTTCCTCGGAAGAATGAGCGGCATTGCAACTTTGACCCGAAAATTCGTTGATAAGGCAAAAGGTTTGAGGGTCGCATGCACGAGAAAGACCACTCCCGGTTTTCGGAAATTTGAGAAAAAAGCTGTAATTGCGGGGGGAGGTGACCCCCACAGGTTTAATCTTTCGGATGCTGTCATGATCAAGAATAACCATATTGCGGCGCTCGGACTTGAAAAAGCGATAACAGCGGCAAAAAGGGCTGCAAGTTTTACCCGGAAGATCGAAGTGGAGGTAAGGGATATCGATTCTGCAATATATGCAGCGGGGAACGGCGCGGATATAGTAATGTTTGACAATATGACGCCGGAAAAGATCATCGAATGTATCAGTGTCTTGAGTGAAAAAGGCATTCGAGAGAATGTAATCCTTGAAGCATCAGGCAACATTTCGCTTGAGAATGCAAACGAGTATGCAAGAACAGGCGTTGATGTCATTTCTGCCGGGGCGCTCATCCATTCATCGAGATGGCTGGATATAAGTCTCAGGATAGAATAGCTATAAAATATCCTGGGGATTTATCGAAATATTCATATCGTTCAAGAAAGTATTCATACCTCATGGCAAAAGATAAAAAGCTGGTACGATCAACAAATTGCAACGGGTGCGGGATATGCGTTACGGTATGCCCCACGAATACCAAATTGTCAAAGGCTGAGGATTTCGATATCGATCATGCAAAACTTGCAATACATGTAAGCAATGGCTGTGCTGTTATTGATTATGATGCCTGTATAGCGTGCGGGATATGCACCAAGAATTGTCCTGTAAGTTCTCTGGCAATGGTGCAGATATAATCCGGACAATATTTCATAAATCCCGGGAAGCAGGCAGGGATATCGGAAAAGCCGCCAGGATCATAAAAGATGGGGGAATTGTCATCTATCCGACTGAAACAGTGTACGGCATAGGTGCGAATATTTTTTCAGAACAGGCATTGGGTAGAGTATTTTCCCTCAAAAAACGGAAAGCTGATAAACCGATCTCGGTTGCTGTATCAAATTTTAGAATGATGGATGATCTTGTGTACATAACCAAAAGGCAAAGACAGTTTATCGAGAAATTCCTTCCAGGACCTGTCACAGTCATTTTGAAGAAAAAAAAAACCGTTCCCGATATCCTGACAGCAGAAAAGGATTCCATTGGCATACGCTATCCAGACAATGAATTTGCGCTGGAACTGATAGAACTTGCAGGTGTTCCTATTACATCTACTAGCGCTAATCTTTCAGGCGAAGAACCGCCGAGAAAAGTGGACGAGGTCAAAATAAGCGCAGATTATATCCTTGACGGGGGAGAATGTGCCGGGGAGCCCTCAACGGTTGTGGATCTTGTGGATATGAAGATCGTGCGAAAGGGCGCAAGATATAAAGAAGTGCTGGATGGCCTCCATTTGATATAATTTAATATCTGCAAAGTTGAATATGATCTTAAGGGTTTCATTCGCATACGCTTTCGTAAGCAGTGCTTTATAAATGAAATCCTACAACACCCTTTGCAGTATCTCCCGTTTTCATGGGAAGATAATACGCCCAGGCTTCGGGGAGTGTAGCTGTACCCATACCGGCAGGTTCACCATTGAGCCAGACCCAGGTTGATATACCAGGTTCTTTCTGGTTTATCTGGAATCTGTCGGTAGAAGCACTGACCGAAACCTGTCCATTTTCAGGTAGAAAAATAGCCATATCGTATGGGAAGATTTGCCTTGTATGTCATATAAAGTTGTGTTTCTGGACTCGCTTTGTGTCAGCTGCTTTACTTTGTATTGAAGATTGGATGCAAGATTGCTTATTAAAAAGGCGAACGCAATGAACAGGATATAAGATAAAAAATATATGACATCTGAAACGGCAAAGGTGAAATATGGTGGAATAAATAAAAAATCAAAAATGAGAACACTTAAGACCGCTGCAAAGATAGACGGGCCACGCCCCTGGAAAATAGCGATGATCACAACAGGTAGAAGCATTAAGAACAGTAAGTTAATCTGACCAAGAATATCTCTTAAAAGAAAACCGAATAAAGAGCCAAGAATGACTGCAAGTGCGCTCAGAACATAATTTAACGGACTGATTATACCTATTTTGTTCTCAGGTACAGGTTGTTCGCTCTTGCCTGCAAAGAGGAAAACATCAATTTCTTTTGTCCGTACCATGATCTTCCGGGCAAGGGTTGGGAACAATCCGAAATGCCTGGGTTTGCCCATTACGATCTTTGTTACATTGTGGCTCTTTGCATAGCGGGCAATCTCATCAGCAACATTATCTCCTTTGACCCAGACGACATGTC
>JAGFND010000052.1 GCA_021409285.1 Candidatus Methanoperedens sp.
AAGAAATTTGCAATACTCTTGAGATGAGTGAATTTCTGGTAAAGGAATATATCGTAATAATTGAGGAACATAATAAAAAGGAGGAAAAAGTTAATGCTAATGGAATTGTGTAAAAAGTGGGACGTCAAATGTCGTCATTTACCATTCTCTGCCTTATCGATATGCAACCACTTATGAAAACAAAAGACAAAAACAAAATTATCAAAAGTCCAAAATAAAATTTTCTTTCAATTATGATTGCCTTCTTGTCAGTCATTTTTCCATCAAATTTGGTTGGAGTGAGTTATTTTAACGAGAATATCCAGTCACCACTTCCTGCTAAATATCACAAAGCAAATTTATATTCAATAGGGATATAAACTATAGCTATGTGAAAACATGGCAAAAAAGGTGAAATCTTGTTTTGGGATAAAGAATATGAAAACTACCTGCGTATTTGGGGAGATAGACCGAGCGAATTGGCTATTATCACGGTAAAATATCTTCAAAATCATCGGTTAAACGAAAGGCTTCTAAGCATAGTGGATATTGGTTGTGGTTATGGTCGGGATTGTTTATATTTGGTGAAACACCTCAATTGCCACGTCTTCGGAATTGATATGTCTCAAAAGGCAATAGAAATTTTAAAAAATTCTATAGTTGAACCATATACAAAGGCAATTCAATTTAAGTGTTGTAATTTTATGGATATGGACGAAAAATGTAAATTCGACATTGTATTCGCTTCTAACCTATACCAGATAATACAAAGAAAGCAAAGAGAAGAGTTTAGAAAAGAAATTACCAACCTTCTTAAACCTGAAGGGTTGTTATTTTTAAATAACCTCTCAATAAACGACCCCGAAGAATATGGCAAAGGAGAACCCTGTCCAGATGAGCACCATTCGTTTATAAATAATAAGTATCTCCATTTCTGCACGAAAGAGGAGCTAAAAGAGGATTTCCAATTTCTATCTATTAAGAAACTGTATGAGCATAAGTACGATGAACCCAGAGTTCAAGGGGAGCATCATCATATTTCATGGATACTCATAGCGGAGTATGGAGGTAAAAATCCTGTTCATGCCCAGGAAAATAAGTGAATCTACGGTTTAATCTATCCGCCAGAATTCTGACTGGACTTTTTTTATTTCATCGAGCCTCTCCCTTATTTTCTTGCTAACCTGGTGTTCTCTTCTTAGTGGTTCTTTCCCCATGAAGACTTCAAGCACGGCTGCTACCGAGTGCGCAAGATTATCAAGGTCATATCCCCCTTCAAGCACGGCTGCGACTTTTCCACCGCAGGTCTGTTTGGCTATTGATTTTACAATAGATGCAAGTTCCATAAAGCCATTCATGCTCAATCTCATATCAGCAAGACCATCATCAATGGATGCATCCTGGCCTGCCGAGATAAGAATGATTTCAGGTTTGAATTCAATCGCTGCAGGAACAAGTATTTCCTGAAATGCCGTGATGAAACCGGAATCATCAGTCCCTGCCGGAAGCGGGATGTTGATATTGTAACCTTTTCCATTTCCCGTCCCGACCTCATTGTACCAACCTGTTCCAGGATAATGCGGATATTGGTGTGTGGAAAAATAAAGGACAGACGGATCAGCGTAAAATGCCTCTTGCGTCCCGTTACCATGATGCACATCCCAATCAACTATCAATACACGTTTTTTTCCTTTTTTCTGGGCATGGCGCGCAGCGATCGCAATGTTGTTGAAAATACAAAAACCCATACCCCTGTACGGAGTTGCGTGATGACCTGGCGGCCTTACGAGAGCAAAAATAGTATCAAGCTCCTTGAGCACTGAATCAACTGCTGTTATAGCGCCGCCTGCTGCAAGGAGTGCGATCCTGTACGAGTCTTTGGACAGGACGGTGTCCTGATCAAGCGGACGTCCCTGCTCGCTATAAATTCTTGTTTTTTCAATATATTCTGGAGAATGGATGTACTGGATCTCATTTATTTCTGCGATCCTCGGATATATCAAATTCAATCGTTCCATCAGACCGGTTTTTTTCAGATGCTGGATTATAGAAAGTAGCCGCTCCTTCCTTTCAGGATGAATACCTGTTTCGTGTTTCAGATAATCCGGATGGTAAACGATACCCGTTAGGGTCATAATGTCTGATACGTTTGGAAAAAAATGGAGAAAAAAGTTCTATCAAGCTATTTTCTTTCCACCAGCACCTACTGAGGTATCGTATATCTCTTTCACATGGAAAATCACTACGGATTTCCCTGCCTGTTTCTTGGCATCAGCCATTTCTTTTCCAATTGCATACCTATCGCCTTTTATCTCGATTTCTACAATCCCTTTTACCTGATAGGATTTCTTGACTTCGCTATCATAAGCTACGATCGCAACATTGGGATTTGCCTGTATGTTCTTTTCTGTCTTGTTATATGCGTTGTTAACAAATAATATTGTTTCATCATCGAGTATTTTCCACATTGTAACGAATATTACATTGGGTTTTCCACTCTTATCCGCTGTTGCAAAAGGCAAGGGTTTTTGCTTTGATACTACATCTTTAACTTCTGGAGGCATTTTAACCATAATTTATCACATTTTATGGTTTAGCAAGCTTTAGGTATAAAGGTTTTGATATGTTCTTATTTTATATTCCCCCAGATCATTATCAAATTCATGCAGAGACTTCCACCCAATCAGCGCCTCAGGACAGATTTCCCAATCCTTCATTTCGGGAAAGTCCCCGAATTCGACAGGGAAACATGGGATTTTCGGATCGAAGGTCTGGTCGAGAATCCCATCAGATTGACCTTCGATGAATTCATGGTGCTTGAAAAGACAGTGGATGTCAGCGATTTTCACTGTGTGACTGGATGGAGTAAATTTGATTTAAAGTGGGAAGGGGTCCGGTTCAGTGACATAGCAAAGCTCGCAAGACCAGGGGCAAGCGCAAGATTCGCCACAATAGAAGCGGAAGGGGGCTATACCACAAGCCTGCCGCTTGAAGAACTTATGGAACCTGATGTGATATTTGCGTATGGTTTTGATGGGAAACCTCTTGAACCAATTCATGGCGGCCCTCTTCGCTTTGTTATACCGAAAAAATATGCCTATAAAAGCGCAAAATGGGTACGACGCGTCATATTCACATATGAGCAGGAACCGGGTTTTTGGGAAGCACGGGGATATAGCAACAGCGCAGATCCATGGAAAGAGGAGCGATATTCCTATTAGAAGCAAAAAAGCGAATATCTTGAGGTCAGTCTAAAAGATATGGAACGGATTATTGAAGGCACGATAATTTATGGAGATGAGTTTGAGCCAATAGATGGTCAGATCATCATAGAAGACGGCACCATCAAAAATATAGAAGAATGCGCGGTTGCCACAGATACCATAATTGCGCCATGTTTTGTGAATGCACACACGCACATAGGAGACTCTGTAATAAAAGACCCGCCGTATCTTCCTCTGGAAGAACTTGTGCAGCCTCCGCATGGCTTGAAGCACAGAATTCTTCAGGAAACCCCCAAAAGTAGCCTTGTAACTTCGATGAAAGCCACTATTGAAGACATGATAAAAACAGGAACATGTGCTTTTTCAGATTTTCGTGAAGGGGGACTTGAAGGTGTAAGCGCGCTCAAAGAAGCATTGAATGATACAGAAATCGACGGAAAGATCTTTGGAAGGCCCGTGGGTAAAGACATTAGTTATCTTGATGTCTGTGATGGAACAGGTCTTAGCAGTACCGGCGATATCGATATGGAGTATTTGAAATATGTTGTCGAGAGAACTCGAAATAAAGGAAAAAAATTTGCCATACATGCAGGAGAAAAAGACCCTTCTGACATAACTTCAGCGATCGAGCTTGAACCTGATCATCTGATACATCTTACTCACGCGGAGAATAGAGATATCAAATCCATATCAGATGCTGGTTTTCCAGTGGCGGTCTGCCTGCGCTCGAATTATATCACAAGATCCGGTATCCCCCCGATAAAAAAAATGCTGGATGAAGGCATTATTGTTGCGGCGGGCACTGATAATGTGATGCTCAACTCTGTCAACATGTTCTCTGAGATGGAGTTTCTTTCCAAAACAAATATTTACGATGACAGACAAGTATTTATGCTGTGCACGCTAAATGGGGCAAAATTATTAGGAATAGATAACGAAATAGGCTCAATAGAAAAGGGGAAAAAGGCAAGACTGATGATCTTGACAAAAAAATCCAATAATTTGAATGGGATAAGAAATCCACTTAGCAGTTTGGTGAGACGTGGTAGACCGGATGATATCATAGGGATAATATAAAGGAGATATTATGGCAAGTAAACTATACAAAAAAATATTGATCGCAACAGATGGTTCAGAGCACACGAAGAGTGCAGTGGACCATGGAATAGATCTGGCAAAAAATACTGGAGCAAAGCTGCTTGCTATTTATGTGGTTGATACGGCAGCTTTTGCCTCAATCCCTATGGATGCCGCATGGGAGAGCATGTATGAACTCCTGAAACAGGAAGGCGATGAGGCCACCAAATATATTGAAGATAAAGCAGGTGAAGAGGGCCTGGAAGTGGAAAGATCAACTATCGAAGGACACCCTGCCGAAGAAATAATAAAATATGCGGAAAAGAACTCAATAAACCTTATTGTGATGGGAACGCTCGGAAAAAGCGGTCTTGACAGATTCTTACTGGGAAGCGTTGCCGAAAAAGTAGTGCGTAATTCAAAGATCCCGGTACTTGTGGTCAAAGGAAAAAAAACAGCTTAAAATTTAATAAAAGGAGAATATACAATGGCCGATACTCCAGAAAGCATCATGATCGACGATGTAATGGTAAGGGACGTTGCTTATGCTGAATTGCCTGGTTCAAGGGATGAGGTTCTGGAGATATTAAAAACAAAACATATCTCTGGTATTCCTGTTGTGAGAAATGGCGAGATCGTAGGTATCGTAACTCGAACAGATCTGCTAAAAAACCCAGAGGAAGAACAAATTGCAATTTTGATGACAAGAAATCCGGTAACGATCACGCCGGAAAAATCGATCGTTGAGGCCGCGCACGTTATTCTTGAACATAATATCAGGCGTTTGCCAGTGGTCGAAGATCATTCGATAGTTGGCGTTATCACGATTGCGGATATAATAGGTGCAATAGCAAAATGTAATATTACGACCCCGATAAGTGAATATCTGGGGGCAAATGTAGTTTCGGTCTGGAGTGAAACACCGATATCAGTAGTTGGAGCCATAATGGAACTGGCTGACGTTAAGGCTGTTCCAATCCTTGATTCAAATCTGGGTCTTGTGGGTGTCGCTTCTGATAAGGACCTGATCAGTGCAAGCAGGATCGAAGACAGAACTGAAATGTCAAACATGTCTGCGGGGTCAGATGATGATGAATGGACCTGGGAATCGATGCGCGATACAATGAGCCTATATTATAGTGTTTCTAAGATCAAATTGCCTATATTGCCTGTGCGGCAAATCTTAAAACTGACCGGCGAGCCCGAGACTGCCGTATTGAGTTCACAGGTGAGCGACTGCGCAAGGAAAATGAGGCGAAACAGGATAGATCAGTTGCCTGTGATTACAAGCACAAGGAAGCTCCTTGGCCTGCTGCGGGACAAAGACCTGTTGAGAGCTATAACCTGATTTTTTTATTTTTTCATCAATTCGCTTACTCTTACCAGAGGTATCAGTTCAACATTAATACTTTCAAGATTGTTGGCTGCCCCCTCTTCGCGATCAACTACTGTGATGACTTTATTGATAAAAAGACCTGCCTCTCGTAATGTATTTATGGCTTTTAATACTGAACCCCCTGTCGTGGTCACATCCTCGACCAGTATGATTGATTTACCTGGTATGAAGTCGCCTACTATTTGCCCTTTTGTGCCGTAGTCTTTCGCCTCTTTCCTGATAATCAATAGTGAATAACCTGTTTCCAGCGAAACCGCCACAGCAACGGGTATACCGCCAATGGCCACACCGCCAACATAATCCGCATAAATAGATCGTTCAATCAATAATCTGGATATCTCGGCAGCTATCAGTTTCAATATATTTGGATTGGTGCTTGCTTTCTTGATATCGATATAATATTGGCTTTTTTTCCCTGATGCAAGGATGAAGTCGCCAAATTTGATGGCTTCACATTCTTTCAGGGCATCCTTGAGCTTTTTCATAATTTACCAGGGCTCCTTTTTCAGTTTAAGATGATATCCCATAATATTAGTGAGACGATGAAGTACCGGGGTCAGGATCAGAACTATTATCATTATTTCAAATGAAAAGTTCTCTGAGAACCATTGTTTATCAAATAAATAAGTAAGGATCCAGGCGCCTGCCACAAAGTCAAGCTGGTCAAGAAGGGGCATTTTTCCGCCTCGTTCAAACCCCATTCTGCGTTTAAAGAAACTCTTTATCATATCGCCCAGCAAAGCGCCAAATGAAAGTGTGATAATAGCAGTGAGAGTAAAGGTACCCAGTGACAAAAGAGGAGTTGCCTTCATCTGGATAAGGCCAGCTATGATTCCGCAGACAGTTCCTGCAAAAAGCCCACGGAATGTCTTTCCATCGCCCAGGATCCTTTTCCCATCCGTCCAGTTCTTTCCAAGATCGATTGGCATTCCACCCCCGAAAACCACGGCCATCGGATTGGAAATATAAGCCGGCATCATCAGCCAGACCGCTGTAATTATTATTTTGATTATTTCGGTCATAATTGGCTAAAGGTTCAGGGACAACCGTTCAACTTTGACTCCTGCCATCTCAAAGAAATTCAATGCTTCTTTATCTGGATAGACTGTCATGAAAACCACTTTTTCAATGTTTGAATTTATCAACATTTTTGCGCATAGAATACAGGGCTGATGAGTGCAATAAACTGTAGCGTTCTCAATACTCACTCCGTGAAGCGCTGCCTGTATGATGGCATTCTGTTCAGCATGAACCGCGCGGCAGAGTTCGTGTCTTGTTCCTGAGGCGATATTATTTTGCTGCCTTATGCAACCTATCTCAAAACAGTGCGGAAGATTTCGCGGCGCTCCATTATAACCTGTGGAAAGGATCCTTTTATCCTTGACTATCACGGCGCCCACCTGATTTCGCAGGCAGGTGGAGCGTTTCGCAACGACTGTTGCAAGTTCCATGAAATATTCATCAATTGTGGGTCGCATCATCAACAAATATGCAACAAATGATAAATATTTAACGAAATAGCAAAAGGTTAATATGATATATAATAATTTAAGCGAGTCCTGAATAGTGAAAGGAGACTCACGATGAATCTGATTAATGAAAAAGCCTTAGACGGTTACCTTAAGAACTTTACTTTTAAAAAAATGCTGTTTGTCCCGGCGGTACTTCTTTTATTATCGTTTTTAATTCTCGCATATACTATGATAACAACCCCCAATCATACTCCTGTGGAACTTGGGATGGAATTCCAGGGAGGGACAGCTTTTATTTTTGATAGTGTAAAATCTCCTGAACAATTAAGATCAGAATTTCAGGGATACCCTATTGTCCAGGCAAGAGAATATGGTGGTGGTGAACGCAAATTGCTCCAATTCGGCCCCATGAGGGAAATACAAATGAGTGAAGTCACAAAAATGATCAATTCCGATCCCGGTTATTCCAATGTTGAAATAAGGCAGATGGGAGAGGTTGTCAGCAAATCATTGCAGGGACAGGCGCTTTATGCGATCCTTCTGTCATTCCTCGGTATGGCAATTGTGGTTTTCATAATTTTCAGGACTTTTGTCCCTTCTATCGCTGTCGTCATTTCGGCTTTTGCAGATATTGCCTTTGCTGCTGCCATGATGGATGTTTTCGGGATTGTTCTATCACTTGGGACGGTGGCGGCACTTCTTATGCTGATAGGTTATTCTGTGGATACCGATATTCTCCTTACGACACGTTTGCTCAAACGAAAGGGTGAGGTTAATGACAAGATCAAAGAGGCGATGAAAACCGGATTGACCATGACAACGACCACGCTTGCTGCTCTTGTGATGTTATTCTTAGTCTCATCAGGATCGTATCTTATTTCTTCTTTCACCCGGATCGACATAATTAGAGATATTTCTATCGTGCTTATTTTTGGCCTGATCGCTGATATCATAAATACGTGGATGACAAATGTGGGGATCTTGAAATGGTATATTGAAAAAGGGACTTCAGTTGAAAAGCGGATAGAAAAACCAAAAAAGAAGAGGCAGAAAGCATGAACGGAGAAGAACCTTTTTATAAAAAACCACGCGTGATATTTCTGGCACTTATCATTCTTGCTTCAATCGCGGCCATAATGCCTTCATATTCGAATGGCGTATTCCATACGAACTTGAAGTATGGGCTTGACCTTGAGGGCGGGTCATGGCTCCAGCTACAGCTTCAGGGAGCTGTCGCGCAGGTTGACGCTGATGAAAATAAGATCATTCAGACTGAATTCGGACGATTGCTGGATGATCCTTCCATAAAGATCGATGAACTCACACCTGCTTCAGTGACCTTTACTACTTCTAAAGAAACAACTAAACAGACAGTTGATTCTTTCGGTTTTGGAGCTTCTACTGTAGCAAATGGAGCTAATGGCGGTACCAGAATAACAATACAAACGAGCAAATCGTATGTGATCCAGAAATATCTGGAAAACAGCCTGAATGCGGAGATTATTCCGATCCCTGGAAATTTTATAAGGTACGAGATACGAAAATCCGTTACTGAGTCGGAATTGAACGTTATATTGAAATCGGTCGATGGAAAGGTTATTCCTCCTATGAGAGAAGGAGTTACAGAGGAAACCCGCGACCTTACCAAGAAGATCCTGGAGGATAAACTCAACACGCTTGGACTTAAAGAGATCCCTATAAGAGCTGTTGGTGACAATTATCTTCTCATTGACCTTGCTGGTGTTGATATGACAACAGCAAGGGATATCGCTGCAAAACCCGGAAAATTCGAGATCAGGATACAGACGAATGGAAATGATACCGACCATGTACTTTACGGAGACCAAATAATCAGCGTTGGAGTTCCGGAGAAAGAAAAAGGTGGCGCATGGGGGGTTTCCTTTACTCTCAGTGATAAGGGTGCCGCAGCATTACGGGACGCAGCAATAAAATATGGTGCAGTAACCAACCCGGGTGCGCATTATATCAGCATGCATCTTGACGAGAACCTTATATTCTCTGCACCGCTTGCCCCAGAGCTTGCAAAGAATATACAGAGTGTACCTGTTAAAAATCTTGTATCCACGACCGGTCTTGGTGACGAAGGACAGACAAAGGCCAAAGAACTTCAAATCCATTTAAGGGCTGGTGCATTGCCGGTCAATGTGGAGGTTGTGGGTTCTGGCCAGGTCCCGGCAGCTCTTGGACAGAAGTTCAAAGAACAGCTTGCAATTGCAGGGATAATCACGTTGATAGCTGTGGCATTTATAGTATATCTGCGGTATAAACAGCCAAATATCATCATCCCGATGCTTGCCACATCCTTCAGCGAAGTGATAATTATACTTGGTTTTACTGTTGTTGTTGGATTCCAGCTTGATCTTGCAACGCTCACCGGTATTATCGCTGTAATCGGTACTGGTGTTGATCATCTCATAATCATTACTGATGAAGTATTGGCTGGTGGTGCAATGCCGCCCGATAAAGTCTATAAATCACGGCTTACAAAAGCATTTGCAATCATATTCTCAGCAGCAGCAACCGTTCTTGTAGCAATGTCGCCACTTCTTATCATGGGATTCGGAGCTCTAAAAGGATTCGCGGTCATTACCATAATCGGAGTTCTAATCGGAGTCTTTATAGCAAGACCGGCTTATGCTGAAATTATCCAGGGAATGCTGGTTGAAAGCTCGGATAAAAGATTTATTGATGAGGAATAATCCCGTACTGATCTTAATGCTTTATCCAGCCGGAACACCCACTCAGCCAGAGATTATCGCGATCGCTTTGTCAAAACTGTATCTCAAGCCTGGTGATGTTTTTGCAGATATAGGGTGCGGCAGCGGTTCAGTTTCAATCCAGGCTGCTGGAATGGTAAAACATATATATGCGATCGATAACAGGGATGAAGCAATCATGGCCATATCAGCGAATATCAAAGAATGCGGAATAACAAATGTTTCGGTTTTAAAAGGAGAAGCATACTGCATTCTATCAGATCTTGATATTAACTGCGCCTTCCTTGGAGGCAGTAAGAACATCGAGGATGTTCTTGATCTTTTGATGGAAAGGGTTCCAGGATTCGTGATAAGCGCTATCCGTGTGGAAACAGCCGCTTTAGCGATAAATATACTTAAAAAAAATAATAAGTTCAGGGAATTATTGCAGGTGCAGATATCAAGAGGCAAAGAGCTTGCAGGAGGCACTATGTTCAAACCTGAAAATCCCGTATTTTTAATAGTGGGCGGTAAACCATGCTGATCGGTGTTGGACTGGGGCCTGGTAGTTGCGACCTTCTAACGCTGGCTGCTGTAAAGGCATTGAAGGGCAGCAGGAAAGTCTATGTTCCGGGAAAACTTGCAGCAGATCTCGTTTCGCCTTATGCAAAGCCAGAGATGCTTGATTTTCCCATGATAGATGATAAAGAAGAATTATTAAAATTATGGGAAAACAATGCAAGGATAGTGGCAGATGAAGCAAGGGCAGGGATCGTTTCATTTGCTGTTGTTGGAGATCCGAATTTCTTTTCGACTTTTTCACACCTTAGAAGAACGATACAGGAAAAATATCCGGAGATTGAGATCACAACGATCCCGGGTGTCAGCGCGATAACAGCTCAGGCTGCCAGGACAAATATTCCGATCGAAGGATCATTTATAGTAAGTGACGGCTCACCTGTCAGGACAAAAATAATACTGAAACCAAAAGATCTTGAAAAAATTAAGAACGAACTGATAAAAGAAGGATACGATGAGCTCATGTATGCGGAGCGCCTGTTCATGGAAAACGAAAAAGTAACCGATAAGCTTCCAGAGAAAGGCGATTATTTCAGCATCGTTGTTGCACAGCAGGGTAAACCTGATACAAATTTAGTTTACTTTGTTGGAGCCGGTCCGGGCGATCCAAAATATATCACGGTAAAAGGGCGCGAACTTCTGGAATCAGCAGACCTTGTGATGTACGCTGGCTCGCTTGTGAATGCCGATGTCCTGAATTATACTCATTGCGAAATGATCGACAGCTTCGGGATGAAATTTGAAGATATCGTAGATGTGCTTTCAAAGTATGTGAATGCAGGAAAAAGAGTTGTCAGACTGCATAGCGGCGACCCTTCACTTTATGGCGCAATCATCGAGCAGATCGACGGTCTTAGAAAATGCGGGATCGGTGTGAAAATAATTCCAGGGGTGACATCGCTTTTTGCAGCTGCAGCGGCGATCAAGACCCAGCTTACCATCAAAGGGATCACAGAAACCCTGATAATCACAAGACCGGAAGGCATAACACTTGAGACGGACTCGATTAAAGAACTTTCGCGCCATAATGCCACTATGGCGATATATCTTGGAACAGATAAATTGCTGAAGATAACCGAAGAAGTCGCATACTCTGATGATACTCCCGCTGCTGTTGTATATCATGCTTCATGGAAGGATGAAAAAATTGTACTCGGAACAGTTGGGGATATTGCTGATAGAGTAGAAAAGCTTGGAATCGAAAGATCGGCTGTCATAATTATCGGGAACGTCTTGAAACCTGAGAATTTTAAGAGGTCTCATCTTTATGAGTAAGCTCGCCATCATCACTTTTTCGCGGAATCTTGATGCTGTGGAAAAAATCAGTGAATTATTGGATGGTGATATTATTATTTACTCAAAGGATGCTTTCGAACGTGCTTTTAATGAGTACGGGGCAATAATTGCAGTAATGGCCGCAGGCATCGCTGTCAGGAATATCGCTCCTCTACTCCGGGATAAATGGACTGACCCGCCAGTTGTGGTCATAGATTCTGGCCTTAATTTTGCCATACCTATACTCGGAGGCCATCATGGGGGTAACGAACTTGCTAAAAAGCTCTCTGCTATCGGTCTTATCCCTGTGATAACGACCGCCACAGAAGTGATGGGTAAGGAATCTGTCGAGGGAATTGCAGAAAAGCTTGGATGCATGATAATCAATAAAGATTCCACCAAAAAAGTAAATATGGCTTTGCTGGAGACCGATGTTGAAGTCCTGAATCTGATAGGCCCAAAGATCATTCTTGTGGATGATGATGTTAGCGTTTTAAAAAGAAAAGCGCTTATTGTAGGAATTGGGGCAAATCGCGGGGTCAGCAAAGAGGAAGTTATGAAAGCGATATCAGATGCACTCTCGGAGATTAGCGCAGGCATAAAGGATGTAGGATATTTCACATCAGCAGTGATAAAAGAAAATGAGTCAGGGATACTTGAAGCTGCGGCAGCATATGGGAAAGAGATAAAGTTCGTACCTCATGAAATCATTAATTCGATAAAAGCCCCGACGTATTCAAAGGCAAAATCAATTGGATTGAATGGAGTTAGTGAACCGGCAGCTCTTGCTGTTTCCCGGGAAAGAAAACTTGTTCTACAAAAGAGGATATACGGAAATGTCACCATCGCGATCGCAAGGTAAACTATATGTCGTGGGAATAGGACCCGGAGGTGTGGACTATCTAACAAAAAAGGCTGAGAAAGTGCTGCTTGGATCTGAATATGTTATCGGGAACGGTGCTTATATTGACCAGATATCCGGGATATTGAAAAATACAAAGATCATAAGGAGCGGAATGGGCGGTGAAGTTGAGCGCGCGAAGAAAGCAGTGGAACTGTCAAAGGAACATATCGTCTCAATAATAAGCGGCGGAGACGCAAATATTTATGGAATGGCAGGTATTGTACTTGAAGTGGCGGAAAAGGAAGAAGATATTGATATCGAGGTAATTTCAGGAGTGACTGCAATAAGTGCTGCGGCCTCGCTTCTGGGTGCCCCTCTTGTAAATGATTTTGCAGTAGTCAGCTTGAGCGATCTTCTGACGCCAATCGCGATCATTGAGCGCAGGTTAAACTGCGCGGCAGAAGGTGATTTTGTTATCGCGATATACAATCCGAAAAGCAAAAACCGCAAGAAAAACTTTGGAAAATCTATTGAGATATTGCGAAAATACCGGAGCGCTGAGACTCCAGTGGGCATTGTCAGGAATGCGACACGCAAAGGAGAAACAGTAATCGCCACGACCCTTGGGAAGATAATGGATCATAACGAAGATATCAATATGAGTACGGTAGTACTCATCGGTAACAGTGAATCAAGATTGTGGAAAAGCAGGATAATAACACCAAGAGGTTATCAGAAGAAATATGACTATTGATTTTGGCGCGCGCACGCTGGAGGCAAGAGAAATTAACGAGAAGAGCTGGGCAATTGTTCGAAGCATTGTAAAAGGCGCCACTCTGGAGGACAGGATAAGGCAGCGCTGTGTCATAGCAACGGGAGATCCGGCATTTTCGGACCTTATGCGATTCAATAATACCCCTATAAAAGCCGGAATCGAAGCGGTCAAAAAAGGTGCAATAATATTTACCGACATTAGAATGGCGCAGGTGGGAATTACGAAGCGCGGGCATAATTGCGATGTAAGATGCGCTCTTGATGCAGGAGATGAGATCGCACAGAAAAATGGCGTGACAAGGACATCCGCAGGCTTCATGGCTCTTGAAAAGGAACTTGACGGAGCAATAATCGTTATCGGGAACGCGCCATCGGCTGCGCTCACGGTTTGCAGGATGATCGATCGCGGTCTGAAACCCGCTCTGCTTGTGGCGACGCCAGTGGGGTTTGTGAATGCCGCTGAATCAAAGGAACTTGTCAGGACATTAAATGTGCCTTCGATTACCTGTATGGGGACAAGGGGGGGAACGCCGGTGGCAGTGGCGGTGGTAAATGAATTGGTGGAAATCAGTGCTTATCAGAATTGCTTAAATATCAGGAAAGAGTCAGTGAGCTATACTTTATGACAGCATCACGGCTAAAGAATATTACTGAATCTGCAACTTTGCGGATCTCAAACCTTGCCAGTGAATTGAAAAGCCAGGGTAAAGACATTATTAGTTTTAGCCTTGGAGAACCCGATTTCAATACACCGCCTCACATTATCGAAGCAGCAAAAGCTTCAATGGAACGCGGCGAAACACATTATACACCTTCGCCAGGAATACCGGAATTAAGAAAGGCGATTGCAGAAAAGTTAAGAAAAGATAACAGGATCGATGCAAAGCCAGGAAATATAATCGTAACTCCAGGAGCGAAGCAGGCGATCTTTGAAGTCATGCTGTCTGTACTTCAGGAAGGAGACGAAGCCATCCTTTTTGATCCTGCCTGGGTATCATATGACCCATGTGTGAAACTCGCAGGCGCAAAAACTGTCTGGGCGCCAACTTTAAGTCATGATGGATTTGCACCTGAGAATGTAGCAGAATATGTCACAAAAAAGACGAAACTCATTGTCATGAACAGTCCATGCAATCCCACGGGTGGAGTTTATAGTAAAAAAACATTTAAGGAGATCGCTGACCTTTCTATCGATCATGAGATCCTTATCCTGTCCGATGAGATATATGAGAAAATAATCTATGATAAAGAACATATAAGCATAGGCTCAATGGATGGGATGCAGGATCTTACGATCACGGTCAATGGGTTCTCAAAAGCCTATGCGATGACAGGATGGCGGCTTGGATATGTAAGCGCCCCAAAAGATATCTTTACACAGATGCTCAAACTTCACTCTCATTCTGTAAGCCAGGCCACATCTTTTGTGCAATATGCCGGGATCGCAGCCCTTCTGGGTGATCAGACCTGTATAACCACCATGGTCAATGAATTCAAATCCAGGAGGGATCTACTCATTGAAGGCTTAAATGAACTGGAGATCAAATGTGCAAGACCGGATGGTGCTTTCTATGCCTTTGCAGACGTGAGGGAATATGGGACGGGAGAAGAAGTGGCAGAACTTCTCCTTAACAAAGCATTTGTTGCGACAACACCAGGTTCAGCATTCGGCGAATCAGGGAATGATTTCATACGTATATCATATGCGACATCAAAAGAGCGCATAAAAGAAGCGCTGCGGCGGATGGAAGCAGTGCTATAGTTGCTTTTTCCTCTTTTCTATTTTTCTGATGATCGCTCCACTGCTGCAAAGCTCACAGGGCTCAAAGGACTGGATCCGAATCACTTTTGCTCCAATATCATGAGCATTCAATTGGTCTTCAAGGTCTTTTTCTTTAAAAAACTGATTCTTGCCAAGTGCAATTATATCCGGCTTGATCTCACGAAGCGGAGCGAACATATCTTCTTCGCTTCCAAGTATTGCTTTATCCACTATGCCAAGAGCCTGCACCATAGAAAGCCTCTGCATTTCCGGAACTACAGGCTTTGGTTTATGTTTTATCATTGAATCCCGGGCCACTATGACATATAGCTCATCACCAAGCGCTTTTGCCTCTGTAAGATAACGAATGTGTCCGGGATGGAGAATATCAAAAGTTCCGGTTGCGAGGACTTTAACCATGGACATCAGGATTATTTTTAATTGCTAAAAATGTTTGGAAAAAAAAATCTCCGATTTTTTATTATCTTCTGGTTAGAGGTATATACTAAAGGAATTCCTGGAATGATTACAATGGGCAAAGGTAGATAAATTGATAAAACCCTGCTAATGCAAAAGATGGTTGGGAAATTTACCTGATTCAGAGGAAAAGAATGTGAAAAACGAAGAAAAGTCAACAATAGAAATTTTGCAGGCAAGTGAGAACAAGTACAGAGAACTGCTTGAAAATTTGCCGCAAAAAATATTTTATAAAGATAAAAACTCTGTTTATGTATCCTGCAACAATAACTATGCTCGTGATTTGAAAATTCAGCCAGATGAAATCATTGGGAAGACAGATTATAATTTCTATACCAGGGAGCTGGCCGAAAAATACAGAGCAGATGATATAAGAATTATGGAGTCGGGTAAGACGGAATATATAGAAGAGAAATATATTCAAAATGGACAGGAAGTCTTCGTCCAGACTGCTAAAACACCTCTTAAAGATGAGAAAGGCAATACGATTGGTATACTGGGTATTTTCTGGGATATTACTGAACGGAAGCAGACAGAGGAGGCGCTGAAGGAGAGTGAGGAGCGTTACCGCACGATAATTGAATACTCCAATGACATGATCTGGACTCTTGACACTGAAGGACGTTTCTTATTCTTCAATAATCGCTCTGAAGAGATAACCGGTTTTAAATTGGAGGATTGGCGAGGCAAGTCTTTTGCCCCGCTCATCAAGAAAGAAGAAATGCCTAAGGTAATTGAGGTATTCCACAAAACATTAAGTGGAAAGGCTCAGCAATATGAGGTAACAGTCAAAAAGGCAGATGGCAGTAAATTAATACTTTTAGTAAATACAGCTCCAATTTATTCAAAAGGAAAAGTTGTGGGAACGGTGAGTTCTGGCCGGGACATAACAGAACGTAAAGAGACAGAAGAGCAAATAAAAGAATCTTTAAGGCAAGAACTGGAAAAATCTTATGAAAACCTCCGGCATTCGGAGGCAAAGTTTAGAGACCTTTTCGAGAATGCCAATGATGCAATCTTCACAAGCGATGCAGATGGCCATATCATCACAGCGAATAAGGCAACAGTCAGAAATTTAGGATGTAAAACAAAGGATGAAGTAATAGGTACTCATTTTTCTGACTGGTTCACGCCAGAAAGTATCCAGAAAGCTCAAAATAACAAGAGAAAATACCTCTCTGGCGAACCTGTTAAACAGCCAGTAGTACATGAGTTCATATGGAAGAATGGGGAACATAGATGGGCAGAGATTATAAGCCGGATCATTAAAGAAGGTGACAAGCCAATAGGGCTCCACTGCATAGCGAGGGATATTACTGAAAAAAGAAAATTGGAGCAAGAACTGAAAGAATCTGAAACAAAATATCGTGACCTCTTCGAAAATGCCCAGGACGCCATGTATGTAATCGATACTGAAGGCAATTTTTTGAAAATGAATCAGATTGGACTTCAAGCACTCGGCTATACAAAAGAGGAATTTATTGGCAGTAATATTTCTAAATTTGTCACACCAGAGAGTTTGAAACTCGTTAAAGAACGCCAGAAAAAACGTCTTCTGGGAGAACTTGTGAAGCCGACAGATGTCATGGAGATGGTTTGTAAGAATGGTGAACATCGATGGGTTGAAATAAAATCCAGAGATATCAAAGGCGAAGATAAGATAATAGAAATTCATGGAATAGCAAGGGATATTACCGAAAATATAATACTTAAACAAAAACTGAAGAAATCCGATAAACAAAGAAAGCTCTTATGTTATCTGATTGAAGGAACACGTGGAGGAAAGACCCGGGCATTAATCTTGAAACATCTTACCGAGAAATCTATTAATGCTAATCAATTGGCTAAAGCTTTGAATATGGATTACAAAACTATCAGGCATCATCTTGAAGTTCTGGAAAAAAAAGGAATTATAACAAGAGGCCAGGATGAATACTCTGGATTGTATTTCATATCAAAGAATATAGAATCTGATTTGAAAGAGATGGATTTTTGACATCAGCGAGGCATTCAAATTTTGTCATTATTATGTTTCCATGCTTCCATTGTAGTATCCCGAAATTATTTCGCCAGGATTTTTCTTTGAATAATAGGTCATCCGATCCTATGGTGAAGATGACTAACAGAAGGATACGGTTGGGAATAGACTGGGTATTAAAAAAGGGGGAAACCGTTGATGAGGTAGCC
>JAGFND010000053.1 GCA_021409285.1 Candidatus Methanoperedens sp.
ATTGGAACAGAAGCGATTCTATGCTGAGCGAAGGGGGAGGATAATCAAGTTCAAGCATGATGATTCTGAGCTTTTCGAGATTATTGGACAGGGGATGGATAATCTGGAGAGTCAATCCAACGGTTTATTGACGCCATAGTATAGTTCTATAACTATTTTCTCCCATTGCTCTCTCCAATCCATCCATTGCTACCCTCATGAGATGTTCTGCCCTTATCCTCGTCTTTCCTTCTGAAAACACCCTTACTTTTGGCTCTGTTCCGCTTGCCCGAACAAGGAACCAGCCATCAGGATAATCCACCCGCACACCGTCCATATCCGTGAACCTTTCATAATCCTGCGGGATCTCATCTTTTAACTTTTCAAGGATCATATCTGCATTCACACCTGCTGGAAGCGTCTTCGCATCTTTTATCTGGTAGTATTTCGGATACGAGGCAACAAGCTCTGAAAATTTTTTTTCCTCTTTTGCAAGTATCCCTGCCATCACTCCAGCCAGCATAGGGCCTTCCCGGCTCCATTCAAGAAGCACTGAACCATGTTCTTCAAGTCCTACCTGTGCACCGCACATCAGTTTCGCCTGTGCGAGATAAGGTTCTCCGACCGGAGTAAAAATGACCTGAGCGCCAAGGCTTTGTGCAACATCTTTTATCAGGTTTGAGAAAGCGATCGTCACAGCGATTATCTTTTTCCTGTCCCTGTTCTGTCTCAATATATGATCAGCTATTATCGCTGCTGAAACATCACCCTGTATGAATTTCCCATTCTCATCCACAAAAGCCGTCCTGTCGCCGTCACCGTCATGTGCAACACCCATATCTGCTTTTTCCCGGACAACAAGCTTTTTTAACTTTTCAAGATTTGCATCAGAGGGTTCAGGATTTCGTTCCCTGAACAGGCCATCGTATTTGCAGTTAAACCTTATGACCTTGTGCCCCAGGGTTTCAAGAGTTTCCGGAGTAACAGATGACGCTGAGCCGCCTCCGCCATCCACCACTATTTTTTGTGGCATTATCGGAAAAAGTTCTTTTACATATTTGACAATGTGGGCCCGGTATCTGTTGCTTGCACCGTTATCTTCGATCTTTTTGCCAGATTTTCCCTTTATCTTCGATTTCGCAAAATATAATTTCTCAAGAGCAAGGTCTTCTTCAGGAGAAAAGCCCCTTCCGCTTTTGCCCAGACATTTGATACCATTATATTCAGGAGGATTGTGGCTTGCTGTAATCATCACGCCTGCATCTGCATGTCCTGCAACTTCAAGTGATAATGTGTTTGGCGTGATTATCCCCAGGCTCAGCGCGTTGCAGCCATATTCCATAATTCCTTCAATAAGTGCATCTTCAAGCATGGGAGAAGAGATTCTCGGATCTTTTCCTATTGCTACGGTTTTACCTTCCCCAAGATATAGCGCAAGTGCTGAACCGACCTGTCTTACATTCTCCGCTCCGATACTTTCATTAACAACACCGCGAAAACCAAACGTTCCAAAAAGTTTTTTTTGTTTCCTTATTTTCTTATAATCATCAAATTTACCGGTGAATTTTTCACATGCCATAAAACTCCATTATGTTAATTAATGTATTTAAATAATAGATAAAGGGCAATAAATCCTATTACTGATAATATCATTGAAAATCCAGGAGATTTTCGTTCTGCGACCGCCAGACCGGTATCAAGCTGTGCCTGAACAGCTATCCTTATTCCGCTATCGACAACTTCATTGAAATGAGGGATATTGAAACTATGCCATAGTTTTGGAAGGTTTTTCTGGATCGAGATCGCTGTCATGAGGTCTTTTTCTGCCATGGAAACATTCTTATCTTGCTTTTTTGCCTCCATTATCGCATTCTGTGCAATTTCTATCTCGTTATCAAACTTCTTTTCATTTTCAATTGCGAATATCGCCTCATCTGAAACGTTCAATGGGGCAATATTCGTATCCGAATTATGGCATCTGGTGCAGAAATCATGGAACTCGGTGCTGTTCAGGACGCTGAACGTATGCGGACGATGACATGTATAACATGTGGGGGCATGATCAAAAGCATCCAGCTTCTCAAAATGCGCAGAATTTTTGAACTGTTTTAATTCATCAACATGACATTTCCCGCAGGTTTCAGGAAGATTCCTGATAAAAGTGTTGTTTGCGCCCTCTTGTCCCTCAACCCCTATATGCGCTTCTTCTTTAATACTCGAATTAAAATTTCCCCCATGGCAATTATCACAGGTAATACCTGCGGCAGCATGCCTGGATAGCATCCACTGCTGATAGTCGGTTCGTGCGATTTTTTCGGTTGTATTTTCATGACATACGATGCATGAATTTCCTGCAAATGCAACA
Organism: Candidatus Methanoperedens sp.; assembly: GCA_021409285.1. GTDB lineage: Archaea > Halobacteriota > Methanosarcinia > Methanosarcinales > Methanoperedenaceae > Methanoperedens. The sequence continues at coordinate 2,345 of JAGFND010000053.1, forward strand.
GGTACTGCAAAAATAAGAAGTAACATTATTAAGCCTGTCGATATTATTTTATTCCTGAAATACATTATTGCACCTGAAGCACACTGCATTGCATACAGTATAGTCATCTTTGTTAATATTATTAAATCTATCCATCTATTTCAGAAATCAAAAAGTGATCTTTGCTTTTCACATATTTCATTGCTTTCACAGTCATTTTCGAACAACTCAACCTTCCCGTATTGTCCCCCACCGCCTGGATGGACTTTCACTTTCCCTTCTCTAAAAGCAATTATCGAGTTCATGACACCCTCATCGATCCCTGAGTCTTTGATATTCGAATCGACAAGCACAGACACCTCTGACCCATAAAGTCCGATGAGCTTCTCCCAGATAACTCTTACGCCTTTTGTATTTATCCCGATCCCCAATGACATACCGATGATCTCTGAAAGTGGAACGAGATGAAGATATGGCGGCCTGTGGGATGGATGATGCGGTTTATCATACGCTGCAAGCTCATTTATCCTGTCCTTTACTCCTTTTTTTATCGTTTTTCCGCATGAACATCTCCAGTTCCTGGCCATGCTATCGCTAAGTGTATAATGCCTGAAACATCTGATGCAGGCACTCTCGTTATATTTTCCTTCCTCGGGATACATCCCCACATTCAAAACCGGCTTTCTTCCTTTTTCGCGTATTATCGCCATTTTCAATTCATCAAAAGCAATATCATTCATTTCAAATCGGTTGAACTCACGTGCCAGTTTATTCACATATGGGGAATGAGCATCAGAGTTTGAGAGGAAGGTAAGACAGGAAAGCTCTGATATCCTATCAGCGTAAGAGGTATCAGCACTCAGGCCAAGTTCGATAAAATATATAGTATCTGCAAGATCCCCATAGCAATCCCTCAACGAATTATGATATGCATACATTGCAGTCCAGGGAGTGAATGCATGCGCAGGCCCGACTAGTGCCTCGGCTTCCTTTGCTGCCTCTGCGATCTGGATACCGCTGAGTCTGACATTTGGCCTGCCGTCTGAATCAATATTACTGGAATACGGTTTCATGAATTCATACAATTCTTCAGCTTTTGAAATGGAAGGCACAATAAGAAGATGATGCACCTGGTTAATGTCCTCGACCTCTGTAGTAAGAACAAAATTAGTATTATCCAGTTGAAATATCCCATTCTCTTCATTTGATTGTTTTATTTCTTTGAGCCATTCAGGATGAAGACAGTCACCTGTTGCAACAAGCTGTATACCTTTTCTTTTTGATTCAGTTGCAAGCGTGGGCAGGTTCATCTTTGGAGAGGTTGCCATGCTGTATCTTGAATGAATATGAAGGTCGGCGTTTATTTGCATAGCAGGCTATTCAACAAGAAAGGATATAGGATTTGCGCTAAAGATGAACATACATAAACCTTCTTGATGAGAACTTTTTTAACTTTAACGACGTATTCATAAGATTATGACTGAGGATTTTTGTATAGTTCCTGATACAAGTGTTATCATTGATGGGAGAATCACAGCGAAATTAAAAGCCGGGGAATATAAGAAAGCAAAGGTAATAATTGCTGAAGCGTTAATTGCTGAGCTGGAAGCCCAGGCAAATAGGGGTAAAGAAACAGGTTTCAAAGGGCTTGAAGAACTGAAAGAACTGAGTGAAATGGCAAAAAGGGGCGAGATAACAATTGAATTTACAGGAAAAAGACCGTCTCTTGAACAAATAAGACTTGCTTCGTCCGGAGAGATCGACTCCATAATTCGCGCAGTTGCGGTGAATAACAATGCGATTTTCATAACTAGTGATAGAGTCCAGTCTGAGGTCGCCCGTGCAAAAGGATTGGAGGTGGAATATATCCTTCCGATGAAGGATGAATTAAAAGAATTAAACATCGGTCAATTTTTCACGGATGATACTCTATCAGTCCATCTAAAAGCGAACGTTTACCCCATGGCAAAAAGGGGTTCGATAGGGAATCAGAAACTTGTGAAAATAAGGAATGAACCATGCACTGAAATCGAGCTTCACATGATGGCGCGTGAGTTCATCGCAAGGACTAAAAGCGATCCTGATTCCTACCTGGAAATAGACTATACAGGGGCCACCGTATTCCAGATAGGTTCGATGAGAATAGCTGTTGCACGCCCTCCATTTTCAGATGGGATGGAAATAACTGCGGTCCGGCCAATAACGGCCTTACATCTTGATGATTACAGGCTAAACAGCGAACTTAAGATCAGGATCATAGAAAGGCAGCGTGGAATACTTGTAGCAGGTCCTCCTGGTGCTGGAAAATCCACATTTGCTGCAAGCATCGCCGAATTCCTTTACCAGAAAGATTTTATAGTAAAAACAATGGAATCGCCGCGTGATTTGCAGGTGCCAGATGCAATAACCCAGTATGCACCGCTTGAGCGCGATATGGAAAAGACGGCTGACATAATGCTCCTTGTAAGGCCGGATTACACGATATACGATGAAGTCAGGAAAACAAAGGATTTCCTTGTTTTTGCGGATATGAGACTTGCAGGCGTTGGAATGATAGGTGTTGTGCATGCTACAAGAGCAGTTGATGCCATACAGCGTTTGATCGGCCGTGTGGAGCTCGGGATAATACCTCAGGTCGTAGATACTGTGATCTTTATTGAAAAAGGTGAAGTTTCCAAGGTGTATGATATCAGATTTACTGTGAAAGTTCCACAGGGAATGGTCGAACAGGACCTTGCAAGACCTGTGATTACCGTTTCTGATTTTGAGACCGGAAATATAGAGTATGAGATATACACTTACGGCGAACAGGTTGTAGTGATGCCGGTGGGGGAAAGCAGAGGCAGGCCGCAGGGTATGTGGACTCTTGCTGAAAGAGAGATCCGGAAAGAACTCCAGAAATATACCGGCGGGTCTATTGAAGTGAAGGTTGATTCTGATTCAAGTGCCACGGTTTTCATGGATGAAGATGACATTGCCGGGGTGATAGGAAAAGGTGGAAAAAATATTGACAGGATTGAGAGAAAACTGGGGGTCCATCTGAATATCCGCGTGCAAGAAGACAGAGAAGAGAATAATGGGATAAAGATCACCAGGAAAGAAAGCATGATTTCAAGTCTTGTTCCAAAGATCGAACGTACAAAGAAATATGTAATATTAAATGTCGCAGAATTATCCGGGAAAACCGTGGATGTATATAGCGGGGATGATTTTCTTTTCACGGCAACATCTGGAAGAAAGGGAGATATCAGGGTCGGGAAAGACACGGAGGAAGCCTTCATGATCCTGAAGAATCCGTTGATCGTGACAATGCGATTAAGTTCGCCTTAAGAGAGATATTCTTTGATTGTGGCATCAGATTCAAGAAAGCCCAGAACATGTAAGATCAAGCACGAAGCATTAAGAGTAGCATTTTAAACTTTTGCTCTGCTCTGACTTCATGAGGCACATTTGCTGGCATTATTATTAATTGTCCATCCGTAAGATTATGATCTTCTCCCCCGATTATAAAATGTCCATCTCCATCTATAACCTGCACAACAGCATCAAAAGGTGCTGAATGCTCGCTCAAACCCTGTCCGGCATCAAAGGCAAATAAAGTTATTGTGCCTGCGGGATTTTGTTTCAAGGTCTTGCTGACCACTGAACCAGGGCTGTATTCGATATAGTCTTTTAAAGTAATAGGATTAACCATGGGATTCACATAATAAAATGATATTTGCTGATAGAAATAGTCTTTGCAGAAAACAATATGTAGTTTTAAAACCAATGAAAATCATCATGGTTAACTTGGCTCAGTATGGAATTGAAGAGAGCATAGGATCTCATGTAATTCTCTCAAATTTTTTCTGGTGGATATCGCTGGTTTTTGCCGTAATTGCCTATCGAAATAGACGCATATGGAAAATCGGCAACATATCCTGGATTCTTTTGTTGTTAACCTTTGTATGTTTTGGGATCCGTGAACTGGGACATTTTTCTAATTCACCTTTCATAGGTTCTATAAGATATATTTTCGGTATATGGGCAGCGATTTTTATGACCTCAGCATTTTACTTTATATATATGATAATATGCCAGCAAAAGAAAATATCCAGGTTATTGACTTATATTCCATTCGGGCTGGCTTTAATTTTTCCTGTTATCTGGCTTTATTTAGACATATCAACGCCTGGCAATTTGAAAAATATAATGAGTAGTATAGAAGGCTTGGCATGGATATTTGGAAGTTCAATTAGTATTTTTACGACATATATGCTTGGAACGTCAACAACCGGTGATTTTACCAGAGTATTCATGTTTTTCCAGTTCTCAGCATATGCAGCTCTGATGTGGAAGTTCTTAGGTTTCCTGGAAATTACGGGATACCCTATGCCCTACTCTATTCGTGAAATTATCGAGACGCTTTTTGGTGTTTTCGCACTGATAGCCATGTATATTCTGGCAAGAATGTTGAAAAATCTATCTAAGAAATTGTATGGAGATTATGGTCACAAAGGCTGAATTGTATTCGCTTGTTCTTCAAGAATTGGAAAAATTGACCGGCAATGTCCTTGCATCGGCCATAGTGACGCCGGACGGATTAATAATATCAAGTACAGTTTCAAGGGAGGTGGATAATGGGGCTTTTGCTGCCTACAGTGCTGCTACTTTCAATCATGCCAGAAAGACTATGGAAGAGCTTTCCAATGAAAATATAGAAATGTTGTTATTTGAATCAAAAAATCACAGGGAAATAATTTTCCGTGCAAGAGACGACGCTCTTCTTATCGCAATGACAAACAGGGATTCGCAGTTAGGTATGGTGCTGATAGAAATGCAGAAAACGGCCATGAAGATTAAAGGACTTTGAATTTTTTATCTACTTTTTCTTCTGATATCATGTTCTTTTCACTCCCACTCTGCCGCCATTATCTGAGAGGATGAAACCCAGTTTATAAAGGTATCTCGCAGTTTCTCCCTCACTATGCAAAAGGATCTCTGCAATATCAGATATTTCATCAATGTCTGTGCTGAGATTAAAAGAATCAAAAACCTCAACCTCAAGACCATTGTTTATACCGATGTCACGATGCTTCAGGAAGCTTGCGCCATAATAATCCACATGGAAATGCGATGTATCGCGGATGAACAGGGCATTCGTGCCGCCCATTCTGCCGGGTGCGATAACGATATCGCTCGATGATGAGGTAATGTCCCTTATGTTCTTGATGGAAACGAGAGGGAGATCAGCCATTATTGCAAGAACGGGTTCTTTGATGGAATGAGATGACATTTTCTGAAAATATTCATTCAGTGCTTCGTTCAGTCCTTTTTCAGTCAATACGATATTTGCAGTTTCAAACTCAATTATCGAAGTGGACAAAATATCTATGATGTCAAAACATCCCGAGCCTGTTAATGCACAGGTCACATCATTCAGCATGGCCAGCGCAAGCTCCTCGCGCTCTTTTTTTGAAAGAAGCGAAGATAACCTTGACTTTGCGTTGTTCTTTTTAAATGGGATGACCGCTCTCATATCCCGCAAAACACTATTTATATCAATATAAATTATCCGTTTCAAAGCTTTTAAGGCGGGATAAGGTTCAGGCAAAGGTGATCAAAGGTGATGATATCAAGAATTATGCCCAGGTCATGTCAGAACGATGAACATGGATGGGTCAACTATTATATTTCAAGAGCTACCTAAAAGCATTAACGTCTCTGGACAAGAATAAACGTAACTACAATTCCGTATAACCCCGGACTTAAACCAAGGCCTGTATAAGATGTATCACCCTCTTATTTCTTAATCATCAACTACATACTATTTGAAGATTGAAATGAATGGTTCTATATGTATTATCCTTATCTCCAATAATACTGTTATAAGTGTCTTCGTCCATTTATCTCACCCAGTGTTAATATGCACCTATCAGACCCCTATACCATACCTTATAAAGGAATCTATGCAGTAGCAGATAGTAATAATGAATTTGTGGAAATAATGGAACAATCTAATTGTTATGGAGGTTCAGCATGGGCTTTATATCATTATTCCAAAAGCCCGCTTGTTGTTAAAGGGAGAGCCGTAGGCGATATGATGCGCTACCTTGTCAGGACAGGCATATCGAAATTATCTCTTCAATCCTCGGTAGCTGCAGCAGGCATTGAGTCTGTCATCGTAAACGATAACGAGATAGAGATCACATATAGCGGCCTGGGCGGCGGAGGCGTTGGGGCAACGACATGCAGGGCAAATGCAAATGGCGTCCTCAGGTATAAGATAACAGAATCCGGAGGTGGGAAACACGCAAACGGCACGATCATTGTTCCAAGAAGGGAAAGGGTTCTTGTGGGAATAGATAACACGGATTCGAAAGAAGTGGGCGCGACATGGACTCTGGCTCATAATATTGCATCTGCAGCCGATTCTATTGAACATAAATACATCTCGCATACTCTTGTCCAGCTTTATCCGGTGCCTGATAAGACCCAGAATTGCGTAGCAACTGTCCTTGAATTTGCCTGCATTGAAAGTGCAAAAAAGGGATTGCTTGATGAAATAAGAAAAGGGCTTCTTGAATATAGCGTATCAAACGAAACTGGAATGGTTGCAATGACAGATTTTGATGCTGCCTCGCTCATGGAATACAGCAGGCTTTGCAGGAGCCGCATGATAACAAAAGACCTGACTATAAGAACGGCCGTGGAAAATCATGTTGATATCTGCATTCATGGAAAAGGTATCATCGGAGCACTTGCGGCGCTTCCATGGTTCTCAAATAACAATGAATCGGTCATAATATGAAAGAACTGATGAGCGGCCTTCAAGCCGTAGTTTTCTCACTTCTTGACAGTAATGTAAGGATCGCGACAGGAGTTCCGGGTTTTCCGATTACTGAGATCATGGAAAATATCGGAAAAAAGATAAAACATGAATGGTCCGTAAATGAGAAAATAGCACTTGAGATAGTGCTTGGGTCATCATTAATGGGTGTTCGCGGCGCTGTAATAACAAAGCATGTCGGGATGAATATTCTTTCGGATCCGCTTGTGACCTCAGCGACGCACACAATCGGAGCTGGGGTTGTTATTATCGCAGGAGACGATGCCGGTGTTCAAAAATCCCAGAATGAGCAGGATTCCAGAAATTACGGACTTGTTGCAGAAGTTCCTGTTTTTGATCCGTCCACGCCCGAAACAGCTTACAGGAGCATAATGGAAGCCTTTGAATTATCTGAAAAAGTCAGTGCTCCTGCCATCATCAGGATTACAGACAGGTTTCTAAAGAGTGAAGGCAATATCGAAAGATCTATAATCAGACCGGAAAAAGTATCCTTTGACAAAAATATCTGGCAGCTTACAATGCTTGGCAAACATCAGCGTTTTCACAAAATATCATTTCCAAGGATGTGCGAATATGCTGAAAGTTCGACTTTGAACAGGTTCAAAATAAAAGGAAATGTCGGAATAATTTCTTCTGGTTACCCTTCATCGCTTGTCGAATCCTTATACCCGGGATTATCCCATCTTTCACTGTGTGTGATAAATCCCCTGCCGCTGGATATGATTAATCGTTTCATAGATGAACACAGGCATGTCCTCGTTGTGGAAGAGACAGAACCCGTTATCGAAAGACAGCTCTCAAGAAAGGTCCTGGGAAAATTAACAGGCCACATGCCATACGGGATCGTTGAGGCAGTAGATATTATGGAAGGTATCAAGAACATCAGTAAAGGTATTGTATTACAACATATTTCCCCCCAGGCAATCGAAAAACGCGGCGCCCGCCCTATCTGTGACGACTGCCCATATCTCCCTCTTTATAAAGCTGTAAAAGAGCTGAACGTACCTGTCGCAGGAGATCTTGGATGCTCTATTTTTACTTCTGCTCCGCCATTATCACTCATTGATGCAGCGTTCTCCCTTGGTTCCTCTATAAGCACAGCGTCAGGATTTGACAGGAAAGGTATAGCGATAATCGGCGATTTTGGCTTTGCCCATTCAGGAATTCCAGGCCTTGTGAATGCAGTCCAGAATTATCATGAGGTCGTGGTAATAGTTCTTCAAAATGAGGTTTCAGCCATGACAGGAGGCCAGAGTGTCCCCGATCTTTCAGGGCTGATAAGTTCATATATCAAAGATACTGAGATAATTGATCCTCAGGCAGACGCTGATCTAAAATGTCTGCTGGAGAATAAACTTAAGAAGAAGGGGATCTGTGTTATTATCGCGCGGGCAAAATGTCCGAAATATTGAGCGTTTCATGTCAACCGATAAAATCATCATAAAAGGGGCGCGTGTCCACAACCTGAAGAACATAGACCTTGAGCTTCCCCGAAATAAATTGATCGTGATAACCGGGCTTTCAGGTTCAGGAAAATCCTCGCTGGCCTTTGATACGCTCTACGCAGAAGGCCAGCGCAGGTATGTGGAATCTCTTTCTGCCTACGCGCGCCAGTTCCTGGATCAGATGGATAAGCCGGATGTGGAATATATTGAAGGCCTGTCGCCTGCCATATCTATCGAGCAGAAATCCACAAGCAAGAACCCGCGCTCGACAGTGGGAACAGTCACGGAAATATATGATTACCTGCGCCTGCTCTATGCAAGGATCGGGAGGCAGCACTGTCCCGATTGCGGCAGCGAGATCGCTCCCCAGACGGTTGAGCAGATCGTAGAGAGGCTGATGGCGCTTCCCGGAGGCACAAAACTCCATGTTCTTGCTCCACTTGCAAGGCAGAAAAAGGGCGAATACAAACATATGTTCGAAGAGCTTATGAGTGGGGGTTTTGCCCGTGTTCGTATTGACCGTAAGATGTATGAACTTTCTGAGGAAATCGTTCTTAACAAACAGCAAAAACATGACATCGATGTTGTTATTGACCGGCTTATAATAAAGACCGGGATCGAAGAGCGGCTTGTGGACTCAATAGCTACGGCGCTCAGGCAGGGAAAAGGCATCGTTGTTGTGGAAATTCCTGACGGAAAAGAACTTCTGTTCAGCGAACATTCCGCATGCACTCGATGCGGGATAAGTTTTGAGCAGCTTGAGCCTAATATGTTCTCATTCAACAGCCCTCGAGGTGCATGCCCGTCATGCCAGGGTCTGGGGAGCACAATGGAGTTCGATCCTGATATGATAATACCAGATAGAACCAGATCGATAAAAGAAGGCGCTTTAGAACCCTGGGGATACGAGCATGGATATTACCGGCAGATGCTTCAATCCGTGGCTAAACATTACGATTTTTCACTTGATACGCCGTTTTGTAAATTGAGCCCTGAGCATATCCAGGTGATACTTCATGGAGGGACAGAGCAGGTACATTTCAGGTATGTCCCGCGGGAACGTGATGGACTGTGGGAACACTGGAATACTTTTGAAGGGATAATACCGCATCTTGCGCGAAAGTACAGGGAAGCGCAATCAGAAGAAGCTCGTGAAAAGATCCAGCAGTATATGGCTATCAAACCCTGTCTGGAGTGTAAGGGGAAACGCTTGAAACCCTCAAGTCTTGCGGTCACTGTAGCAGACAAAAACATTATTGATGCTACATGCCTTTCTGTGAAAAAAGCGCTTGAGTTCCTTGAAGGCTTACATTTCACTGAGAAAGAGGGCATCATTTCCAGGCCTATCATGAAAGAACTCCGCGCCCGTCTTGGATTCCTGATGGACGTTGGGCTTGAATATCTCACACTTGACCGGGCGGCTGGCACGCTTTCAGGCGGCGAAAGCCAGAGGATAAGGCTTGCTACGCAGATCGGCTCAAGCCTTGTCGGAGTGCTTTACATCCTTGATGAACCCAGTATCGGGCTTCACCAGAGAGATAATTCAAGACTGATACATATGCTGACCCAGCTTCGCGACCTGGGGAATACGGTGATAGTGGTCGAACATGATGAAGAAATGATACGAAGTGCGGATTTCATTGTTGATATGGGGCCAGGCACAGGAGTGCATGGTGGAGAAATCGTGGTGACAGGGACACAGGAAGATATCGTTAAATGTGAAAATTCACTCACCGGCAAGTACTTGAGCCATGAAAAAACAATAGCTATCCCCCCGAAACGAAGGAAACCCAGAGGGAAAATCACGATAGTAGGAGCCGGTGAGAACAACCTGAAACAGATCGATGTAACTATCCCTCTTGGAGTGATGACCTGCGTTACCGGAGTATCAGGTTCAGGAAAAAGCACACTTATCAATGACATTCTCTACAAGGCGCTTGCCCAGAAGTTCTATCATGCAAGAGAGAAACCGGGAAAGCACAGGGGCATTTTTGGCCTGGAAAATATCGATAAGATCATAATAATAGACCAGTCCCCCATTGGCAGGACCCCGCGCTCAAATCCGGCAACCTACACCGGGCTTTTTACACCCATCAGGGATATCTTTGCACAGCTGCCGTATGCAAAGGCACGAGGATATATGCCCGGACGTTTCAGTTTCAACGTCAAGGGAGGACGCTGCGAAGCCTGCAAAGGGGATGGGATAATCACTATCGAGATGCATTTTTTGCCTGATGTATATGTACCGTGCGAGGTATGCCACGGGAAGCGGTTCAACAGCGAGACGCTCGAGATCAATTATAAAGGAAAAAATATCGCTCAGGTGCTTGATATGACAGTCGAGGAGGCACTTTCCTTTTTTGAGAATATCCCAAAAATAAAACGCCAGCTTCAGACGCTTTTTGATGTAGGTCTTGGATATATCAGGCTCGGGCAGCCCGCAACAACACTTTCAGGAGGAGAAGCACAGCGCATCAAGCTTTCCTCGGAACTCGGCAAGAGAAGCACAGGAAAAACACTTTATATCCTCGATGAGCCAACAACTGGCCTGCATTTTGCAGATATCCAGAAGCTCATTGATATGCTATTGCTGCTTGTTGATGCAGGAAATAGTGTTGTGGTGATCGAACATAATCTAGATGTGATAAAGGTCGCTGATCACATAATAGACCTTGGCCCTGAAGGAGGGGATAATGGGGGGAGGATAATTGCAGAGGGAACGCCAGAGAAGGTGGCGAAGATCGAGGGATCGTATACCGGGATTTATTTGAAGAAAGTGCTCAATCAGAAGGAATTTAATACAGGAAAGTCAATTGTGGAACAATGAAAGATATCCTGGTATCATTATTGGAGAAAAACAGGAATAACAGATTCCTGAAAAACAAGATCGAACTCCAGTGCAAATGCGGCCATTCTGAAAAGATCACATATTACGATATCCTTGCTTCAGGCGAGTTCAATATCGGAAAGCCAATTCCAATTATCAGCCCCTTTATTTCGGAATCGATTTACGACGAAACCATAAATGTATCACCGCTTATATTTTTAAAGAAATGTCCTGATTGCGGTGGAGAAATTACTTCAGTATTTCCTGTTTCCCTTGAGAACCTTATCCCGATATTGCAATTGCAGCCACCTGACCCTCAAATGTATGGGTGAGCATATTCCTTCATTCAAAAATATCTGGTTAATGAGAAAAATATTATGCGGTATTTCATATCCTCTATAGGTTTATTAACTATAAAAGCATTATAACTATTAATGCAATATCTAATTGATTTTAAAGTGGCTTCAGCTTTCTTGTTTATTGAAAGCATTTTAAAAAAGTTTTCTTTCATAATCATCATCACTATTGTATTATTTTATACAAATATAAAACGCTCCTTTCAGAAAACTTTATGGGAGAAAAGCCTATATATAATTCATCATACTAATAATCAGAATTATAATAGAAGATTTTTCTATATGAAAGAATATAGCAATGTAAATTGGTGATATAGGATGACAAAAGTTCTTGTGGTAGAAGACACTCCCCTCAATATGGAACTTATTCTGGAGATTCTCAAGTCCCATGGTATAGAAGCAGATAAAGCTGAGGATGGAGAGGAAGCAATCAGAAAAACGGAAAAAATAGTATATGACATAATTTTCATGGACATAGCCCTGCCCGGGATTGATGGAGCTGAAGCCACGAAAATCATAAGGACCAGGCCTGAATATAAAGACGTGCCTGTGATAGCTCTTACGGCATTTGCCATGAAAGGGGATAAAGAGAAGCTTATTGCTGGCGGATTCGATGATTATATCGCAAAACCAATTGATGTTTCTGAATTCATAAAACAGATCGAGAAATACAGTGCCGAATGAATAAACCAAAGATCCTTGTCGTAGATGATGAACAATTGAATGTTGAGTTGCTTGAGGGTATGCTTTCTAAGGAATATGATGTGGTTGCAGCTTATGATGGAAACGAAGCCATGGTCATAGTCGAAAAAAGTTATCCAGATATTGTCCTCCTTGATGTCATGATGCCAGGAATAAATGGTTATGAAGTATGCAAGAGATTGAAACAAAATGAAAAAACCTTGTCGATACCTGTCGTAATGGTGACTGCTCTTAATGAAAGGGAGGACAAGATAAAAGCTATCGAGGCTGGAGCCGATGATTTCTTGAGTAAACCCGTGGATATCAATGAATTGAAGGCAAGAGTGAGATCTCTTCTTCGGATAAGACAATATTTTAATGCCCTGACAGAAGAACAGGAAAAGCTCATTGTTTTCAAATCCGCGCTTGATAGCATGGATGACTGCGTAATAATAACTAACATAGGTGGTGATATAAAATATGCCAATCCCGCGTTCGAACAGAAATTCGGCTACATTCTTTCAGAAATAGGCGGTAAACACATAGGTCTTATAAATCATCCGGAGAGCACACTTTCACTTGATAAAGAAAGCCTCATGCAGGATCCCAGGCATGAATGGAAGGGAAACATGATAGGTGTAAATAAGCATGGCTTGAAATTCAAGATGAGTATCAAATGCTCACCAATAGTCAAGGATAAACGCCAGATAAATCTTGTATTCGTTCTAAGAGAAAAAACGTAAAGAGGTTGATTTTTATTGTCTGATAAAGAAAATTATCGCCAGCTTGCCCAACATGTAACCACTGCAATAGTCGTTCATAGTGAAGGAAGGATCATTCTTGCCAATAAGTCTTGCGCGATGCTTCTTGGTGCAGAAAACCCGGAAGAACTTGTCGGAAAATCAATAGATGAGTTCATACATGAAGATAAGAAGAAAGGAAAACTGAATAAGATATTTGTCAGGGCCGATGGTAAGATCAGGGAATTGGAGATCTTAGAAATCCCTTATATCCTTCAGGGGAAAGAGGCTTTCCAGTGGCTGATCTCAGATAATAAAAAGAAAAATGCAAAATCGGATTTCCTGGCAAATGTAAGCCATGACCTCCGGACGCCTCTAAATTCGATACTTGGCTTTTCAGAACTTCTCAGGCAAAAATCAGCCGGAGAATTGAACAGAAAACAGGAGCGTTATATAGAAAATATCCATGCAAGCAGCAAATTTCTTCTTGAACTCATAAATAATATTCTTGACCTGTCTAAAATAGAAGCTGGTAAGGTCGATCTGACATATGAGAAGTTTAATGTTGCCAAAGCCATAAATGATGTAATTGTTCTCATTAAAGTTAAGAGCTCAAGATCACAGAATATTATCCTGAAAAAAGATTTTGATCCTGAACTTGAGTTCATCGAAGGAGACAGGCAAAGGTTCAAGCAGATATTGTTCAATCTTCTTGGAAATGCTATGAAATTCAGCAAAGAAGGGAAAGGGATAGTGACCATAAGGACCAAAAAGGTGGGGAATATGGCACAGATTTCTATAGAAGACACCGGTATAGGGATCAAGAAAGAAGACATAAAGAAAATATTTACAAAATTCCAGCAGGTTGGATGTGATTTATCCAGAAAGAATAGAGGAACAGGACTTGGTCTTGCGATCTCAGAGGAACTTGTGAAGCTTCATGGCGGAAAGATCTGGGTGGAAACCGAATATGGTGTGGGGACCACGTTCACGTTCATGCTGCCATTAGAAAAAAAGAAAACCTGAAATATCTATGTGGAATACACTTTCTGGTAATCAAGATAAAGCCTGCCCTGCTGTGAGGGGCTTGCAGTCATATCCATATACCGGACAAGTACATAATACATATTCAGGTTGTTTGTGTTCCCGATCAATGTTCCCGAAGAGATGATCTCATCGGCTTGCAGTGTGACATTGCGGTAAGAGTAAGATGTCTCATTAAGTGTTGTCCTGTTGTTCCAGGATGAACCGTTCCATATCTGGAGCGTGAAATTGTCTCCTCCAGGCGATATATTATAACCGATCTGCAACGTGTGCATCGATGAGTTGGGAATGTCTGTTGTGTTCGCAATGACATCCAGCCTGTAACCTCCGGGAAGACCCGGGGTATATCCATGGATGCGCTGGTAATCAATATACAGGTTGCCCTGCGTATTTCCACCCATATTGCTATCAATATATCTGACTCGAGGGGTTCCGCTATTATATTCCTGATCGTTCAACGATGTATTGAATAAAGTCCATGCAGATGAGGTCAGCCCTCCCCTGTTATTCCAGAAAGTGCCGTTCCAGACATAAATATTGTATGTATCGTTGATATCCCGGCTGTAATTTATTTCAAGGAAGTAATTTGTATCGGCAGGAACAGCAGTCGTGTCCATGGTGAGGTTCAGGCTATAATTGGTAGAATTTAGGGTAATGGCCGGATTGTCCCATCTGACCTCAACAGTTCCGCTACCGGATACTGTATTCAATACGGCAACTAAATTAAGGCGATAGTTCCCTGATTGCGAAAAATCATTCGTCAAAAGTGAAGTGTTCGACCTGCTTGACCATCCTGAAATTGCACTATAGCCAGTAGCCGGATATATCTGGACAACAGAACCATTTGGTTTAACCAGCTGGACGTAATACGTCCCTGGATTTGCCGAAGTATAAGTTTGAACATGCCAATCAAAATCAAGACGGACAGACACTGGAGTTCCATTCGTCCACGTAAAATTTGGGGACGTCCAGGTCATGGTTGCCGTTTGGGTAGAGGTTGCGGTCATTTTTGAATAAATACTCCCCTGAGGATTGCCATCATTGGATACCCATCCTGCGGTCCTGGTACCTCCCCCGCTGGTGGTACTTGTCCAGGATTCCTGGTTTGCCAAAAATGCCCATTTATATATAGTTCCTGTTAAGGGACCAGCGTATTCCGTCAGGCTGGCGAAAGCCCCTCTGTCGGTGCCATTGCGCATATTCATAAAGGAGGTTATTGTCCCATTTGTCGTAATGTTACCCGTAACATATGTATAATTATGTGAATCCGATGTAGCTCCCATTAATGATTCGGTAAACACTGCTGATGCTCTCCCGTCGCTATCATTCTTTGCAGAATC
>JAGFND010000054.1 GCA_021409285.1 Candidatus Methanoperedens sp.
AAATCCATATTAGTTCACCTCAATCAGAAATAACTCTGAGAGTATTTATGGTATAGCCATGCGTGGGGTGAAAGTAATCGTTTTTTGTACATGAACCGGTTTGAAAGTAATTATCCGCTATCTGAATTATGAAAAATAATCTGTTTATTTCTTAGCAGAACATTTCTTGATTCATTGTCTATGTCATATTGTTTCCGTGATTAAGACGGTGGAATAAATTATTCAGCATTTATATAATTAACAAAAATATAATAATCAAAATATCCAATTTATTCAGATGCACGCCTTCTTCAATATCCCCCGTCCTGCAATTACGCCAGTCGCCGCTGCATTCACAATATCCCTCGAAAGCCCCGCACCGTCCCCTGCTGCAAAAAGATTCTTAACATTTGACTCCATGTCCCTGTCAACCAGCACCTGCATTGAATAGAACTTGATCTCAGGGGCATATAAAAGCGTAGAATCCGAAGCCACTCCAGGGATTATTTCGTTCAATACATCAAGTCCTTCTCTTATATCAGTGACAATGCGATGCGGCAGTGCCATCGAGATATCTCCAGGCGTTATATCCTGCAGAGTATTCTGCACCTGGTTCTTTTTGAGTCTTTTTTCCGTGGTGCGCCGCCCACGCCTCAGGTCTCCCATTCTCTGGACCAGAGGTTTTCCCCCCCCTATCGTGGTGGCAAGTTTGGCGATCGACCTGCCATATCGCACAGTATTTTCCATTGGCTCTGTAAGTTCAACTCTTACGATAAAAGCAAAATTAGTGTTCTCTGATTCCATATTTCTCATAGAATGGCCGTTTGTTCCAATGAATCCTTCATACTCTTCCTTTACAACAAAACCGTGCTCGTTGGTACAGAAAGTCCTTACAAAATCATCATAGGTCTTTGTCTGGATATGGAATTTCGGGTCGCGGTTTATCTTGGTTATTGGATCCATAATGATGGATGGAACTTCCACCCTGACACCAACATCGATAGGAGCATATTTAGCCCCGATACCGTGTTTTTTGACAACCTCATCGATCCATGTGGCTCCGACCCTTCCCGGCGCTATGATCGTGAATTTTGAATTGATTTCTGTCCCATCCTGCAATATCACTCCTGTGCAGGTTCCATTTTCAATCATGAGGTCTGATACTTTGGTTCCGAACAGGAACTCAATACCTCTATCTTTCAGGTCATTTTCAAAGTTATCAATTATACGGGGTGCATTGTCAGATCCTATATGCCGCTGGATGATCTCAATGAACCGTGCTCCCACAGATGCCGCTCTTCGCTTTAGTTGTTCCACTTCATCCCCTTTCGGAACATAAAGTTGTTCAGGAGCACCATATTTGAGGAAAATCTTATCGACATGCTCAACAAGCTTCCAGGAGTAATCCACATCCCCTGTCTGCTCTGCAAGATCCCCTCCTACATCTGGCCGCAGGTTTAATGTCCCGTCAGAAAATGTCCCTGCGCCTCCTGATCCACACATGATATCGCATGGGTCGCAATGTGTGCAGATGCCGCGCCGCTTCATTTTACATTCGCGTTCATTGATATCACGCCCCTGGTCTATGATAATGACCTTCATTTTATTAGCAAGTTCATCTGCCGCGAACATACCTGCAGGCCCTGCTCCAACAATTATTACGTCATATTCTTTCGTTTGCGTCATGATATTATATCTGAGAGCATTCCGGTCTCATTCGCCATCTTTATTTCGCGGGCAATGCGCCTGCCCATTGAAAGTTTTTCATCAACGAGGTCAGAATAAGGCGAACCTGAGATAAAAAGGTTCGTGCCTGCAACGATACGCGCAGAGATCTCAAATACCTTCAACTCAAGTGAATCAGTTACAACAGTTTCAAGGCAGAACGGCCCGATCATACCGCCAAAAAGTTCAAGCGATTTTTCAACTACCATTTCACCCATCTCAAATATCCGGGGAAGAAGTGATTCCCGCACCATGAGAGGTAAATTGCCGGTCACTACAAACGTTGGATATATGCCTGCCTCAGAAAGCTCTGTAGGAGAGCCGATCCTGAAGATCTCATCAGCATTTGACTCAACGCGCCTGTCTATACCCAGAAGTTCAAGTGAGCCTTTACTTAATGAATAGCCATCATGTTTGATCGGTGAATAAAAATAATGCATATAATACCTCGTTCCAAGAACGAATTCCTGTATCGTGTATTTTTCAGTGCGGTTGATCCTCTTCTGGAAGTCGGAATAATTCTTAACAACAAAAAAGCCCATCCCGCCTTTTGCGCCGTAATATTTCACCATCATTGGTGAACGGATATCTTCGGGGTTCTTTATTTGCCGGGGCATTTTTATGCCAGCAGCTTCGAGCCATTTCCTGCTCATGTCGCGGTCGGATTCCCATTCCAGAACATTGCGGTTCCCGTAAGTGGGAAGTTTTAACTTCTGGAAATTCCCAACACCTAGATATTCCACAAAGGAACCATGCGGGATTATTATGGCGTTTTTCGTTGCAAGTTCACGGGTTTTTGACAGGATTTCCTTATAATCTTTCACAATTAAAAATTCATCAGGTTTTGCCTTCGGAAATGCATCATAGAACTTTGGCGGCGTTCCTATGCAGATCCCGATAGTCCTGAAACCTTCTTTTCGAGCCCCGTCAAATATCTGGAGGCTACTGTGGGAGCAGACGGTAGTAATTGCCAGAGCATCCTTATCATAACGCTCCATCAAGCTAAGAATTTCATGTTTGGAGACCATTATGCATCTACGTGGTGCAAGTGTTATATATTTTACGGGATTAATTAATTGCAGCATCCACAACTTTTTTAAGCTTATTCTCAACCTTCTCTGCAATCGGTAAAAGCTCTGGATTCCCCACTTTTCCAAGTTGCACGGTAGGCAAGACTGCACTGACAAAGGTTTTTCCACCCTGAACATAAACAATGACATTGCAGGGAAGTAAGACTCCGATATCTATTTCAGCCGTTAGTGCCTGGTATGCCAGTGCTGGATTACATGCTCCCAGGATTATGTAATCCTCAAAATCTGCATTAAGTTTGGTCTTAAGAGTTTGTTTGACATCAATTTCTGTGAGTACCCCGAAACCTTCCTTTTTCAATTCATCCCTTACTTTTGCAACTGCATCCACATAATCCAATGGAATGGATCTTTTGTAGACGTACATTTTAATTTTACCCCTTTCTCCTTTTATAACAGATCTTTCTTTTTCTCTTCAAATTCTTCTTTACTTATCTCTCCCCTTGCGTACTTTTTCTTCAGGATTTCAAGTGCCGATTCCTGTTCTCTTCTCCATTGGCCACCTTGCCACATGTATTTGATAAGAAGAACAAGCCCGATGATTACCAGTATCCAGAATATCAGCCCAAGAATTCCCATTCCGTAGCCCATACCATAACCGTAACCGTCCATCATTCTAAATTGCATATTTGACCTCCACTAATAACCATTTGATCTTTTAACTATAAAAAGATATAGCCAGAAGGGAAAATATGTCTATGAAACAAAATGGCTACTGGACGAAATACCCAACATTCTCATAAATCCAATAAGAAGCATAATAATTGTCCAAAAAAAATGATGCTGAAAAAGTACTTGGATTTTTGAAGGAATTTGATACAGAGGTATTTTTCAAAGAAATTAAACTACAAAAAGAAGAACTCGAAAAACTTGAAAACATGTTCAAACAAAATCTCGAATATTTTAAAAAGCAAAAAAGTATTTATACAATTATTCATAATAATAATTATGATAAAATCGAAGAGTACCGGGAAGGTAATTTATTTTGATGAATAGATTATGCCTTCCTATATGAATTCTGGAGGTTGAGCAAATGAAACTTCGCAAAAAAACCATAGCGATCATTGGTTTGACACTTCTTGGTCTTATCGTCCTGTTATATGCTTTCTCACAAATCATTTTGATGGGAAGTTTCACCCAGTTGGAGCAACAAAGCACTCAAAGAAATATCGAAAGAGCAAAAAATGCACTTTTAGATAACATAAATAGGTTAGACAGTGTTGCGGGTGATTGGGCATCATGGGATGAGACCTACAATTTCATTCAGAATGGCAATGAAGCTTATATCAGATCAAATCTGGATCCTTCAACTCTGGCCAATCTCAAGGTTAATTATGTTTTATTTTATAATACCTCTGGACATTTAGTTCATGGTTCAGGTGCTGATATTGAGAAAGAACAGATAATCCAAATTCCAGGTTTTTTTCAACCAGACCTTTCTCCGAATAATATAATTTTAAATCATTCCGATATAAATAGCAGTATTAGCGGAATTATCATACTTCCTGAAGGTCCAATGCTAATTTCCTCAAAGCCAATCCTTAAAAGCGAACACCAGGGCCCTGTCAAAGGGACGATCATCATGTTGAACTTCCTTGATTCTGCGGAAATTGAGCGTTTATCCAGGATTACTAATTCGTCACTATCTTTAAGTCTTTTCAATGATCCAGACACTTCAGATTTTCGATCAGCGATTCAAATCTTGTCAAAAGAAAAACCAATGCTCATTCAACCCTTGAGCAATGACATAATTGCAGGATATCTTCTCCTGAATGATATTGGAGGAACACCGGCTGTTGTTATAGAAACAAAGATGCCAAGAGAAATCCATAAGCAAGGCGAGAACACAATGAGATATCTCGTGCTTTCAATCATTGGAGTCGGTCTTGTATTTGGCCTGGTAACTATTTTCCTTTTGGAGAAAAACGTATTATCAAGATTGGCTCTTCTTAATTCCAATATGAGTGCCATTGGAACATCTGGTGACCACTCTATGCGCGTATCTATGATCGGTAATGATGAATTATCAAACATGGCCAAAGAAATCAACCGCATGCTTGAAGAGTTAGAGAAGGCAGATGAAGCCGAGAAAAAACAGTTGCTTCTAAAGGAGATATATCATAGAGTTAAAAACAATTTGCAGATCGTAATAAGTCTTCTGAACCTGCAATCCCAGAAAACCAATGATAAAAATGTAATCGAAATTTTCAGAGATAGCCAAAATCGTATCAGATCAATGGCACTGATCCATGAGAAATTATATAATTCCAGGGACCTGGCGGGGATCAATTTCAAGGAATATATTCATGATCTTACATACAATCTGCTCCATTCATATGGAGTAAATCCTGGCCGGATCAATTTGAAGATTGATATCGATGAAGTAATATTGAATCTGGATACAGCAACTCCATGTGGTTTGATCGTAACTGAACTTGTTTCCAATGCCTTCAAACACGCTTTTCCCGCAGACCGTAAAGGAGATGTTCATATCCGGTTTTTTTCGGTTAATAATGAAAAGTATACGATGATCATATCCGACAACGGCATTGGTTTTCCAGAAGATATTGATTTCCGAAAGACAACTACTCTGGGTTTACAATTGGTGACAAGCCTGGTAGGTCAGCTTGACGGAACAATTGAGCTTGATAAAAGAGGGGGAACTGAATTTAAAATTGAATTTAAAGAACAGAGGACAGGAAAAGGGATTAAGTAATGACAAGTCTAAAAATACTGGTTGTTGAAGATGAAGCAATTGTTGCATTAGATATTAAAAATCGGTTAGAACATCTTGGATATACTATTCCTGCGATCGCCTCTTCAGGTGAGGAGGCTATTAAAAAAGCGGATGAAACCTGCCCGGATCTCATTCTCATGGATATCATGTTGGGTGAGGGGATGGACGGTATAGAAGCAGCGGGGCACATCCATAAGCGAATTGATATTCCTATAATATTTCTTACTGCATATGCAGATGATGAAACATTATCAAGAGCGAAGATCACAAAACCATTTGGTTATATACTGAAACCCTTCGAAGAGAGAGAATTGCGTTCTGTTATTGAGATTGCGATTTATAATCATAATCTGGAAAAGGAATTAAAGGATATGAGGGAAAAATATCGATGCATAGTCGAGACCACAAACGAGGGGATATGGATGATTGATCAAGAACGCAAAACCACCTTTGTTAACCAGCACTTACTGGATATGCTGGGTTATACTGCTAATGAAATAATGGGGCGGAAAATGGATGAATTCTTAGTGGCCAGGGAGAGAGACCAGCATCAGAACGAGATGCAAAAACACCAGAATGAAAAAGCAATTAATTACGAAGGCCTTATTCGACGTAAAGATAATAGAACGATCTGGTGCAGCATATCGGCAACACCGCTTTTTGATGATAATGATCAATTCACCGGTTCTTTTGGAATGTTCACAGACATCACCGAGCGCAAGCGCGCGGAAGAGGAGTTGAGCAAGCACAAAAACCATCTTGAAGAAAGGGTCAAAGAACGGACAGCCGAACTGGAAATGGCAAATGCTGAACTTCAACGTTTAAACAAGCTCTTTGTAGGTCGAGAACTGCGAATGATTGAACTTAAAAAGATAATTGCAGACCTTGAGAAAGAAAATAGTGATATGAAAAAGCAAAAGTGAGTTATTTCTACAAGGTGATTTGAATCAAATTAAGCAGGATCCCCACAGGAATTCCATCTCTGGACACCATAATACGGGGTGGATTCCCTTCAGGAAGCATGGTTTTGCTGATCGGAGATGTTGGTGCAGGAAACGTAGAATTCGCATATACATCAGCAGTTATGCTTTCAATGCTAAGAAGCGACCCGGCAAAAAATAATAACGTGAAGAATCAGCTGAGCTCCCTTCTAACCGAAAAAGATATTTTGAAGATCCCGGAAAACATCTGCTACATTTCCATGATGCGTGAAAAAGAAGATATCCTGAGCGAACTGGAGCTATCTTTTCCTCCAGAATTCGCCACATTGATGTCACAGAATATGTTCTTCAAGATCAATATCCAGAAAAGCAGTGAGGTAGTAGAGGTGTTCAAAGAACTGGTCATGGTCATTGAGGAACATGCCGCAAATAGCCTTGTCATAATTGATTCGTTGACCAATCTCATCCGGATATGCACAGGTTCGACGGAATGGAATGAACTTATTTTTTTCCTTGAAGACCTTCAGCAAAGATCCAAGAAATGGGACGGGCTCATATATATATTGATAGGAAAGAATATATTCGGGAGCATGAAGGAAGAGGAACTGATGGATATAAGTGATGGAGTCCTTATATTTGATTGGATGCAGGAGGATTTCATGAGGCATCAGACAATGATTATAAAAAAATTCAGGGGACTTATGCCTCACCTGACGAAAGAAAATATCGTCCGGTTTGATACAATGGTGACGGACTCGGACGGTTTTAGTCTCATAAATGTGAAGCACATTTCCGGGCGCAAATGAGGGAAACTATCTTTCTTTTAATATCCCTGCAATTAAAATCATATTAATTCACATGTAATCCAAGTGCCCTGTTTGTCTTAAGAATGGATCTTTCACCATTTTTCTCAAGCTCAACCATTGCCCTTATCGCATCCACATTTTCAGGGACTACATCCGATTCCTGATGTATCGCCTGGAAGAAATACAACTCACCCTTGTTGATCACTATCGAATCTTTCCATACTACATTCTCCCACATATCGCCGCGCGGTCTTCCAAGGTCTTTTGCAAGTTCCATCGCTTCAGCGGTTGATTTTATCCTGTCTTTACTGCTAACGAGCCTTATACGCGGCCTTTTTTCAAAAACATTTATTATCTCATCTTCAGTGCATGTTTTTTTTAATTCAACGTTCAATGCATGAAGATGCATGAGAGTGGTCGATGTCTTTACTGCCATGGTCGTGATGTCAATATCCGGTAAAATCGAATTCACATCGGGGCCGTGATGTGATGGAAGTTTTATCGGGTCTGGTATAAGAGCGTTGATCGGACCAGTTTTTATATCGTTCGGGTCTGCCGAACGCCTCATCAAAGTCACCCTTGCTTTCTTCACACCAAAAGCGTTATCCAGTGAATATAGTACCCTTACAAGTCCTGTTGTATTGCATGAGACCACTCTTGCGAAATCCCTGCCAAGAGCCTCATTGTAATTAGCTTCAGAATTGAATGAAAATCCTGTCAGTTCATGCTCTTCCCCGCCCTGCCAGATCCCTTTGACACCATGTTTTTCATAGAGCTTCTTATACTCTTCACCTGTATCGCCAGGTGTGGCATCTACAACGATATCAGCATTTTTCAGGAGGTCCTCCAGTGTGCCGCTGACTTCAATTTTAGATTTCTTGAATTCCTCTATATTTTCTTTTGAGGCTGTGAAGATGTCAAATCCCTTCTCAAGGGCGATACGCGCTTCAAAACTGGGTCTTGTCTTAACAATTCCGACAATTTCCATATCTTCCTGGGCACATACTGCATCTGCAACACGTTTTCCTATCGTTCCATAACCATTGATCGCGACTTTTGTCTTCATCTGTATCGTACCTATATAATTTTAGCCTTCTATTATAACTTCCTGTTTTGTGACATTGATATCGATGATCTTTCCCTGGATTGTTTTTGTGTCACCCAGCAATCCATTGATCGTTATATTCTTTCTATCTACCGTTATCCGTACCGCATCTTCAATTATAATTTTTCCTTTGAAAACCACTTTAAGTTCGCACATGACCGTTAATTCTGTTTTAAAGATATTAAGATTTATCATACCCTGCATCTATAGTGGAGTGGAGAATTTACTATTGCCGAGCTAAAAGGACTTATCATACCGGACAATACTGTTATGGAGGAACGTTCCATCGTAGTGGATGGTGACATCCTTGTTGGTAATTATGTAGATCTTGGTTTCGGATTAATAGCAAAAACCGTCGTGGCAGGGGAGCATGTTAAAATAAATGGCAATATCCTTTCAGAGAATGATGTGCGGATAGATATGTGGTCAGAGGTAACAGGAGAGGTAAGGGCTAAAGCAAATGCATATCTTGGAGAATTCGCAAAAATAAACGGAAAATTGACAGCGGGTAATCTTAATGTTGGAAATAACGTACAGATAAGCGAGGGTTATGACGTTAAGGGATGGATTGAGATCCGCAATCCTCTCCCTGTTATCATGTTTATATTCTTTTATATGATGGCCTTGCTGCGCCTTGGCAATGAAGAGGAAGTTGACAGAGCACTTGATGAGTTGTTCACAGACGAAACCGCAAGTACAAAGGTCATGTCGATACCCAACAGGTCAAAGATAGACCTTGAAACCATAAGAACCGCATCGCACGCTTTTATTGGTAACCACTGCAGACTTCTTGGAAATATCCGTGCCCGTTCAGCGTCCATGGGAAATCATGTAACGTTATTCGGAAGCATCCGAACAACAGGGGCTATCAAGACCGGAAGGGGCTGTATAATCCATGGAAATATTGACTCTAAGGATAAAGTCACAGTCAGCAGGAACTGCCGGATACTTGGAAAGATCACGGCTGATTCAATAATCGTCCATGAGAGTTCAAAGATCGATGGGAACATGGTCGCAGAAAATGGAGTTACCGTAGAATGTGATGACCTTGAAATGCTTGATGATATTGAAAAAAAGTTATTTTATGGGTTCTTGATGCTCGAAGATGTTTAAGTCATAATCAATAAACTGTGACACTCTGCACGCCTTTTGTTTTTGTCAGTGTGTTCACAAGTTCACCACTCACTTTGCTGTCGGTTATTATTGTCAGTCTTGGATTTTCTGAAATAATTGGGTCGTCAGAAACTGCCTGTCTTATGGAAATACCATGTTCTGCCACCGCCGTAGCTATATTTCCCAGCAGTCCTTTGCGGGCTGCATTATCCGGCATTATGATTATGACACCCAGACCGAGCTGGGGTGCAACATCCCTCAAGAAGGGAATCGTGCGCACTTTCCTGAAAATCTGCATAAGCCTCTCATCTTCAAGGATGGTCTCGCATGTAGAATCAACGACACGCCTATCCACACCAATCTCATGCGCGATCTGGGTATGTGCTATTTCGATCTTTCCTGATACAACACGCCCTTTTTCGTTTATCTGGAATCCTCTTTCCAATAAGAGTCTTATGACTTTTTCCTGTGCCGGATGGTTTTTGAACTTTTCCTGGATTACACTCCACATTAATTTCTATAATAGTTTTATTGAATACAAATGTTTTGTGTTCCTTATTATTTCAACCGCTCAAACAGCGGATCTTCTTTTTCTGCCTTCTCAAAAGCTCTCTTACGCCTGAGGCATGATTCACATGTATTGCATGGAGCGGCCTTTCCTTCGTAGCAAGACCATGAAAGATCAAGCGGTGCGTCTATCTCGATGCCCCTTTTTATGATCTGGACCTTGTCCAGGGATATTAGAGGCGCATATATCTCAGGATGCGTAAGAGTGCCGGTTTTCAGCATATCGTTGAACTTATCCACAAATTCAAATGTGTTGTCAGGGAAGGTTGCGGCTTCTTCAGCATCAAATCCCGTCACTATCGTATCATATCTGTAATTCTCTGCAAGAGATGCGCCAATTGAAAGGAAGACCACATTCCTTGCAGGCACCCATACCTGTTCTGCTGATCTTTGGGTAACAGTACTATCATCTAATTCATCCATTGTTATTTTTGGCAGATTTTCACTTCCAGTCAGCGCTCCGCGAAACGTTCTGAACCACGGCAGGCTGATCACCATATGTCCCGCCCTGAAGCGTTCACAAATTGCCTTTGCAGACTCCAATTCTTTTTTTCTTGCTCTCTGGCCATAATCAAAAGTCACACATAAGATCTCATCGCTTCTGTCATATGCTTCCTTGAATGCCACCGTTGAGTCAAGTCCTGATGAAAGTAAAACAATTGATTTCATATTCCGAAATAATAACATTTATCCGTTATAAAATTAATTCTTCCGTTCATGCCTTCAGTAATGGAGCTTTATCAGTTCTTGCCAAAAACAAACTGCAAAAAATGCGGTGAATCCACATGCATGGCTTTTGCAGTAGCAATATTGTCAAGGAAAAAGAAAATATCTGAATGTCCACCGATCCTTGAAACATCTTTCAAGAAACAGAAAGATAAGCTTGAATCTCTTCTTTTGCCCACGGCCGGGGCCGAGGAGACGGGCATGATGGTACACCATGAATTATGCACAGGCTGCGGCAATTGCGTCGTAGCATGCCCGGTGGATGTTGCAAATGACCCGAAAGGAGCAGCAGTGGGATGTGCTCCAACAAATGAAAAAGTGATATTTAAGGTCGTGGATGGGAAAGTACTGGCATCAAATATCAAGGAGTGCCGGCGGTTTGGAAAAAACAGAGTACTCTGTTATGCCTGTATTGACCCGTGTCCGACAGGGGCCATTGAATTTGTTTAGGTGGTTTTGATGATAACATGCACAGGATGCGCACTTCTTTGCGAAGATATTGAAGTGATAATTGAAAATAACAGTGTAAAGGAAACCAGGAACGCATGCAGGCGAGGAGCTGCAAGGATAAAGGGGTGCGTGAACAGGATGGTCCCGTCAATTGACCAGAAACCGGTCGATATTGACATCTCTTTGAAGAAAGCAATACAAATCCTCAAGAACGCAAAAGCACCTATGCTTTTTGGTTTTGGAAACTCAACAAACGAAGCCCAGAAAAAAGCGATCCAGCTTGCCAAGAAAATAAATGCAGCGTTAGATGACACATCTTCGTTTTGCCAGGGGCATCTTATCGAAAAAGTCCTTCATAATAAATTCAGGACATGCTCTCTTGATGAGATAAGGAATAAAGCTGACGTGCTTGTTTACTGGGGCTCGGATGCGCAGGACTCCCAACCGCGGCATCTTTCAAGGTTCTCGTATTTCCCGAGGGGTGAATTGCGCCAGCGCGGCTATGAAGAAGACAGGCTTGCTATCGCGATAGATGTTCGCGAATCTAATACAGCAAAGATATGCAAAGGGCATTTTTACAGGATACCCTTAAAAGGTGACAGAGAATTTATCCTGGCACTCATGGATGCGCTTTCTGGAAAGGTGCCCACCTATGATCCGAAAAAGATGCTTGAACTTGCGGCCATATTGAAGAAAGCCGAATTCGGGGTGATATTTGCAGGAATTGGCCTGACATATTCGATAAAAGATGATATTGATATTCTTGTTGCTCTATCTGATAAGCTTCCGAATTTCCATATCATGCCCATGGTAGGTCATTATAATATGCGCGGATTTAACGAGAACCTGTTTAATGAAACAGGTTTTGTGAACAGGGTCAAATTCAGTGAGGGAAAAACCATTCATGATGATAAGTATTCAATTGTTGAAGCGCTGAAGGAAAATACTGTGGATGCGCTCCTCGTTGTCGGTTCTGATCCGGTATCAAGCCTTCCAAGATCTATAATATCCCATCTTGCTTCGATACCTGTAATATGCATTGACCCGTGTGTTACCATGACATCAAAAATAGCAATTGTGAATATTCCATGCGCAGTATCTGGAATAGAATCCAGCGGGACAGCGATAAGAATGGATGGTAAAGTTGTGGAACTTAAAAAGGCTATGGCAAGCAATTATCCTGATGATGAAAACGTTCTTAAACGATTACTGGAGGTAATTTGATGGGGATGGATATAGGTAAATTCCTCAAGAGCCCGGAGCATGAAATAAAGATCACCACCTACCGGGATATTTTCCAGATAGAGGCGCTCGAGCGGGATAGGTTTGGGGAGGATTACAGAAAGCTGTCTGCATGCATAGTTATTGGTAAGAACGATATGCAGAAAATGGGTATAAAAGATCGTGATAGAGTGCTTATCTCCAATAAATATGGAAGTGTTGTGGTCGATGTCAAAGAATCAAAAAAAGAGGAACCTGGAGGCGTCGCTTTCATGGTTAACAGTCCCTGGTCAAATGCTCTTGTTTCGGATGTCACGGGAGGCAAAGGTATCCCGGAATTCAAGGAGATCATTGCGAAGATCTCGTTGACGAAGGAAGAGATTACGTCTATTGAGAGTCTGAGGGTTTAAATTGAACTGGATCAAAAGACTTTTTGGACAAAAACAACAATCAGTATCAGATATTGGTTTTGATGAAACGGAAGGATGGCTTGAAGAGATATCAAGATCAATTTCCGAAAAAGTCGGGAGCGAAGCGGACGCTCTTTATCCTGACATCGAACATGCGTTAACAAAGATCAAAAAACATACAGGTATTCTTAAAGAGGCAATTCCTGAAGGGAGATTCCATCTCAAAATGATCAAGATAGCAGAAAGTAACAGGGATAATATGGTCAAACAGGTGAGCATGCTAATCGAGAATATTAACGTCCCTCCATATACGGATGTCAGAACCATTCAGGATTTTCATGATAAAGCAATGCAAACACTTAATGTTTGCCTTGACAACATGCTAAAGAGCTATCAATATACTAAATTGGTATTTGCTGAGGAATCAAAACTTGTGATAGCGGATGTGAACGCGCTTGGAAGATATCTGAATGAACTGATTGATCCTGTCACTCAAAATAAGAAAATACTTGATGCTCTTGGCAATGCCAGGAATACCATAAAAATGATCAGAAAACTCTATTCTGACATCGAAAAAGAGAAAAAAACAGTGAATGAAAAAGAAGATGAGACCGGTTCTTTGAAAAAAGAACTCGAAAAGACAAAAGAAAATCTTGATAGGATAAGAAATAGTCCGGACTGGATAAAATTCCAGGATCATAATAAGGAACTTTCCGTACTTGAGAATAAATTGAAAGAGCAGGAGGACGATATATGTGGACTGATCCTGCCTCTGAATAAAGCTCTCACCAGGCTTAAGCAATTAAGTGAAAGCGGAAGACATACCCTTTCACCTGAAATAAAAGAATGCCTTTCTTTTTGTTTCACGGACCCAAAATGCGTTGATAGCGGGTTTTTCGTTGAATTACGGAAAATAGTGGAAAGCGGGGCTCTTTCTCTTCCATCAGACAGAAAGGATAAGATACTTGATCAGATAGGGTTCGTTGAATCATCATTTGAAGATTATAAAAAACGATATCAAACTCTAATGCAGGATATCGAAAAGAAAAAGATCGAGATATCGGGAATGAACATTGCAGCCGACGAAGAGTACTTGAATAAGAGATCAGTTTCTTTTCAGAATAAATTGGCTGTCATGGAAAAGGAACTTGATCTGTCAAAGAAACATCTTGCAGCTTTTGATCTTGAATTAGACCAGAAGAAAAAGGAATTACAGCAAATGGTTTCTATACTCGATGAAAAAATGACAATCAGATTCAATTCATGAATTCAATATTAGAAATCTTCTAGCACGTAATTTATCGAATTCCGAAATATTGCAATGCCCGCTCCTTCTTCAGGTAATTTCTCGCGTGTCCACGCAGGATGGTTCGTTCGGTGCTGGAAAGCTTCAGGGTGGGGCATCATACCAAAGACACGGCCTGTTTCATCGCTTATGCCTGCTATATTTTCAATTGAGCCATTGGGGTTATGGGGATATCCTGCGAACTTTCCTTCCATGTCAACATACTGGAAAACGATATGATTGCCTTTTTTCAGTTGTGTGAGGATTTCATCGTCCTTTATAACGAACTTTCCCTCACCGTGGCGTACCGGCAGATAAATATTTTTGACTCCTTTTGTGAAAACGCATTTTGAATCCGGATTACTTTTTAGATGGACCCATCTGTCCTCAAATCTCCCGGAATCATTGAATGTCAGCGTGACCTCTTGTTTCTTAAAATCGCCTTTGAATGCGGGTAGCAAACCCATTTTTACCATCGCTTGAAAACCATTGCATATGCCAATAATTAACTTTCCGGCATCTATAAATTCCAGTACCTGGTCATACAGATTGTATTTTATCATATTTGCCAGTACTTTGCCAGAAGCGATATCATCTCCGAATGAGAACCCTCCGGGGAATGCCAGTATATGATACTCCGAGAGTTTTTTTGTGCCATCGATCAAATCTTTAAGATGCACTCTATCTGCATCTGCGCCGGCAACCCTGAATGCATGCTGCGTTTCTATGTCGCAGTTTATTCCGTAACCTGTAAGGACTAGAACTTTTGGGGTCATTATTTCCTAATGAGCTTTTGCTGTCGCCTGACACTAACGCGGAACTTCATCCTGTGGCTTTAGCCGCTGTCGTCGCCGTAACCCTTGTGTCAGGCTTTTTCGCGTGTATCGCGTTGGGGTTGTCTGTACGTTCATCGATCTGGCTATGCCGTTCTTACGCAAGGACCTATCAACACGATTTTTTCCAGATTTCGTAGGTCTGGAGCTTTTCATGTTAATTCATGAGTATATATATTTAACCCTGAGCATTTTCATTATAGATCAATGAGAACGAATTGTAACGGTCTCTATCGAAACATTTAATAAAGAGAACGAAAGATTTATAAAAAAAATGAGGGAATTATTATGGCTTTTGTTCAGACATTAATGAATTCAAAGAAACATATTGATGAAGTTGATCTGGAAATCGATATTGAAAAAAATCTGGCGGTGCGGCCAGGGTTTGAAAAAATGCGATTTCTTGAACCGGGGGTTGAAGCAAATCTTTATGCAATGCTCTATACTCACGGTCCGGGGAACGGTACTGCTCTTTTCATGCCTTTTGACCAGAAAAGTTCAGAGCATGGGCCGGGGCATGAGTTCCTGTGGGAAAAGGACGAGATCGCTGATGAAATAAACGCCAGAGGAAAAGGTTCAGCAGATATGCGGGCAATAGCGGAATTAGTGAACTCCGGCAATTTCTCAGGGTATGTCCTGCACCCCGGAAATGTGAGGCAGTTCAAACATCTTTTCAGACCTGATATTCCTTTAATATACAAAATCGATGGTCATATATCACAGCCCCAGAGCGCTGGATTTATGTCAACCGTGGGCACAATCGAAGAAGCACATAAGTACGGTGCTTCTGCGATCGGTTTGACGATTTATCCGGGCGGCGAGCACATAAAAGCCGATCTTGAGAGGGCTGCAGATATCATCCGGAAGGCTCATGATGTCGGTCTTGTAGCTGTTGTCTGGGCCTATGCAAGAGGGCAGGGACTTGATGAAAAAGCCAAATTTAAGGATAAAGAGGGAGAATTCCAGGGTGTGACCCAGTCGGACAGCCTTTACTGGACACATTATGCTGTTTCGATAGCATCCGGATTGCTGGGAGCAGATATCGTTAAAACAAAATATCCGGCAAAGGTAAAGCTCGACAATCGGAGAGCATACAATTCATATATTGAAGGTCTCGAAAAAAAGAACTCAAGCATGATAGCCTACAAATATCTTGAACCGAGAGATGCACAGACCACATTGACAGCAGACCAGGAAATATTCAGGGCAAGCATTGTTGTTCAGTCAGCCCCTCATTCAATCGTTATCTTTTCCGGCGGTCCAAAGCATCCCGGCAATCCAACTGAGAGCCTGATAAAACAAACTGAAATTGTGATGAAAGCAGGAGCGGAAGGAGGTATTTATGGACGAAATATCTGGGGGTTGCCGGTGAAAGAAGGATTGGAAGCAGCCAATGCTGTGAATGATGTTATCAGCAGACTGGAATTCCACAGGAAGCTGACGGAACCAAGGTTTGTTGGGTATGAATGATTAAGGAACAACCACAACCTTCAATGACTCTCTTGCTTCTTTCGCAATCTTGAATCCCTCCTGTATATCTTCCAGCCCTACCCTGTCAGTTATCATATCCCTGACTTTTATCGCCCCAATCCTGATCAATTCAAGAGCCTCTTCCAGATCAACAGGTGCAGCGCCATAGCTTGATACAACTGCCAGTTCATTTCTCCAGAAATCTTCTACAGGGATAAAGATATTTTTATCCGGAATGGCAAACAGCATTATTATTCCTTTTCTGTCTATAAACCTGAATGCAGCTTCAAAAGCAGACATCGCCCCTGTACACATTATTATCCTGTCAGCTTTTATAATCGGTTCTTCCTTTGCATTGAACACTTCATCTGCCCCGAATTCTCTCGCCCTGTCCAATCTATATTCGTTTATATCAGTTGCGATAACCTTTGCTTTTCTGAATTTGGCCATCTGTATGTTCAGCAGACCAGAAATCCCTGAGCCCATAACAAGAACAATCTGGCCTTCCTTTACGTCGATTATTCTTTGTGCTCTGACCACGCACGCCAGGGGCTCGATCATAGTCCCTTCTTCAAAAGATATATTTGGAGGCAGGAAGTATGTCCCATTCTCCACATTTATTTCCGGGATCCTTACAAATTCACTGAATCCGCCCGGATCATAATTGCCTTTATGCAAAGTCTCACAGGCAGTATGATCGCCTGAAATACAATACTTGCATTCATTGCATGGGACATGATGACTCACAAAAACCCTTTGGCCAGCTTTGAATTTATCCGACCTTGATTC
>JAGFND010000055.1 GCA_021409285.1 Candidatus Methanoperedens sp.
ATATATCCTATCTGGATATTCACTGCATTTTCATCGGAAATGAATGAAGGCACCTCTGGAACACCTACCTGATATTTATATCAAGTTTTGACTCGACCACAGAAAGGAAAATGTCATTTACACCAGTCGAGGTTCCATATACCTGTACCTGCAATTGCGTTGGTCCATTGCTGATATAGTAACCAGTTGTATTGATTGTATCATGGCGCAGAAGCCCCATATTCTTTAGTTTGGTGTCAAAGAACGCTTCCCAGGCTTCAGGATGCTCACTGGTTAAATTAATATTTATCTGGCCTGAGTTTGAACGCTCTATGATCGGAGTATAATTCAATAATCTTGTCTCTACAAATGCCTTTCCTTCTCCACCTGACGAAGAAAGTGTACCATTCAAACTTATGGCATGGATTGACACAGTAATATTAATATCATCGGTTTTATAGATGCTTATCAATGGATTTGATACCATCATAGCCACGCCATCCTCATATTTTCTGATAACTGCCCCGTTTTCATAAATGATTCTCTCCTCACCTGCGGCATATGTTATGTTGCTGGGATGGATTGTTATGTTCTTTGAATCCTTAACTTCAAATTCCTGTTTGTAAGGAAGAACACTGAGCATACCTCCCATCAATTCAAACTGCATCTCTCGCGAGGGACCAGGCCCTGTTACATCGCTATCAGGAATCCAGATCGGTCCACGCACTACTTCTTCGATGCCGTTTTGCATGGATAAGAAAGAATTCATGGAAACGTCCATCCTTGCTCTGGATTTGCCCGACTCTATCATCGGAACACCCACAAGAAGGATAGCTCCTATAACTACCATCATTATTGATAATATCATGACCATTCCCAGGACTTCTGACACCGCTTTTTCAGATTTTATCATACCTATTTTTTTCATGACTATACCATAAATGTAAACACCAAAAATGCTATCGTGAGCATAATAGCAGAGTGCTTTAAGCCTGCGCGGAAGTCGCCTTCCCCCATAACCCCGGCCATGAGGCCAGAGAAGAATGCCTGTATCAGTGCGGTGTGATAGAAATATACTTTATAAAATTCAAGGTTAAAGTTCCTTATAAACCCTCCCCCTCCAGCCTGGGCGCCTTTGGCCATTGGTGGGAGAAATGTTGAAGTAAGAGAATATATAACATACAGGAATACCAGGAAGGAGATATAGATAATAATCACATATATCAGCATATTCATGGACTTATCCTTCTTTAACTGAATATTCGTTTTCGTATCCTGGGCAGCAATATCAAGGACCTGCCTGATATCACCGCTTGATTCACTTGCCTTTGTGATAAGCGCCACCATCCTGGAAAGCGAATTGATCTTCACTTTGTTTGCAAAACGTACGAATGCCTGGGTAATGCTTGAACCCCATACGATATCGGTGTACATTTTTGCAATATATTGTCTCAGTGCTCCTCTTTCCGTCCTTAGCATAATTCGAAGCGATTCTGCAAGAGAAAGTCCGGTTTCGTTCAGAATAGACAGGTTTTTCAAGAACTGCGGAATTGCAGCCTCTATCTTCCATAATTTTTTCGAGCGAGTATCAAAGAACACCACAAACGGTACAATCACTATAAAAAGACACAATAAAAAATAATTGGTAAGATATACTGATGCTTTGACATATCCTTCCAGAATTACTTTCGGATTAGAAAAAACTACTAAAGTAAAAATTATGATTGCAATAGGAATAGTAACATATAAGCTAAGAGCCGGTTCATCGAAGAAAGAACGGAAGGGGTCTTTAATTATTTCCAGAATATGTATCCTTTTTTTTGAACTCTCGTATTCATTAAAAAGGTCTTTTTCAGAATTTTCTTCCACTTCTTTAGTTCGTATCCCAATAAATTCTCTGACCTTTCGTAATTTCAAAGAACTTATGATCTGCTCATCCTTGGGAAGCATGAGGTCGATAAGAAAAATAAATCCGATCGAGCCAAATGGCAGTACAGCGAATGTCATCCCCATTAGCAGCCATGTCATAGAACCTTTCATAGAGCCAAGCGTCACCGCGACGATTATCAAAAAGAGAGGGCCTGCCACAAAACCTGAGACATAGCCTTCAGCGATCATACCCAGCATATCCAGGAAAAGCGATTGGTCTGATTCAGTCTTTATCCGGAAATTTTCGATCTGCACGGAGAAGAACTCACTGATATCTCCACCGTTATCGATAAGGTTTATAAGATTCCCGAGTAACTGGTTGAAATCCTCTGACGGTGTTTCATCCTGGGCATGCCGCAGCGCAGTCATGAAATCTATCCCAAGGAGTTCCATATCACGCATCATTATTGCGCATTCTTTTGAGATTTCCCCATATACGTTTGATAATTCAGCAACAGAACGAATTATTTCAATAATATTTGTTTCCCCACGGCTCATCGCATACATATACATAACTGCATGCGGAAGTTGAGTATCGATATTTACTTTCCGTATGCTGGATTTAAAAGAAGGATATATTATGAATGATAGGTATGTTAAAATTCCAGGAATGAAAAAAAATAAGACACAGATTATTGCTAATGTAAATATTCCTTTAACTTGTACAAGGATCCCGATCATGATACCCAATATCAGACCAAGGATACCTATAATAAATGAGATCGCAATTGCTTCAGAAACATATTCTTCATAAGGCTTGAATATATGCGCCCTTCTGAGCTTTTTCCTCATTTCGAGGTATCCGTCATGCCTTTTTACGTAATTCCCGAACGTTGATAACGATACACGGTTAAAATTCATTCGGTGGACTCCTCTATCATTAATTTTTTCATTAGCCTTTCCTGGTTGATCTGGAAATCTTTAATAATATTTACCACAGAATCATAGTCCCTGATATTCTTGTCCACCAAATACGTAAGGACCTTCTTGCGTCTGTCTAATGCAATTTCTAACTGTTTTTTGCTCCAGCCTCTCTTTTCTTTTATCGCCTCCATTACCTGAGACTCTCTCAGCAAATTATGATTATCGCTAATGGGATTCCATGTAAAAATTTCAAGAGTATTAAGACTCTTGTTCTCAGGGTCAATATCCAGGATTTCAATCACATTGAGTACACGTCTCACTCTTTTTCCTTTCATATAGATGGCACCCTGAACGCAGAGAATATCCAGCGCCGATATCATGACTCTTGGCACGTTTATAGGTTCATTCTCAAGCCGGTTTATGGCAGACTGCACACTTCCTGCATGCATCGTTGAATAGGTCGTATGTCCGGTACTCATTGCCTGGAATAGAGTGAGCGCTTCTTTTCCTCTCACTTCTCCTACGATCAGGTATTCCGGACGCTGCCTCAATCCCTGGCGCAGCAATTCATACATGTCAACAGCTCCTTTCCCCTCAGCTGTGAATGAATCCCTTGTTAAACCAGCGACCCAGTTTTCATGATAAAGTTTGAGTTCTCGTGTATCCTCAAGTGTAACTATCTTTGACTTGATCGGGATAAAAAGTGAAATAGCGTTAAGTGAGGTTGTTTTTCCTGATGCTGTGCCCCCTGCCAGAATAAGACTTTTGTTATTCTCGATGGCAAGCCACATATATGCCATCATATCAATACTAAAAGTTCCCCATTTGATCAGGTCGATCGGGGTTATGGGTGTTTCTATGAACTTCCTTATCGTAAACGAACTACCTTTAGTAGTGATCTCTCTCCCAAGCGTTTCCTGAAGGCGAGAGCCATCGGAAAGTGTGGCATCAAGATAAGGTTTAGCCACTGAGATATTCTTTCCACTTCGCTGAGCCAGAAGAAATATGAATGAATTTAACTCTTCTTCTTCAAAAACTAAGTTCGTTTTAATGTTCTCATATGTCTTATGATAGAGATAGATCGGAATATTTGGCCCACTACACGATATATCTTCGATCCTATCATCCTTAAGCAAAGAGTCGATACGTCCGAATCCGATGTTGTTACGTATCATAAAATAGAGGATTTTGTGGAAAGATCTGACATCAAAGTTCTTGATATATTTATCAATAATTTCCTTTACTGTTCTCGTCAGGATATCTTTCTTATTGACGCCTCCAATAATGTCTTCATATGAAAGTAAATCGCGTGATCTCTCGTAGACATCACTAAGAAGTGTCGCCTCAAAAGGTGTTAGTACCGGTTCAACTACATTATATATGTAATCGTCATTAATTTTATTGAACTGGATTGAGATGAAAGAGAATGGTTCATTTACCCAATATCGCTCTAATTCCACATAACCAGGGATTCCTTCGAAAGTTACTATATCACCATGAGAATTCACATCATATGGTGGGATCACAGCTTTTATCTCACCTGGAAGAGTTTCATCTTTCGTAAGGTTTAATTTGGGTTTTGTTAATTTTTCCAATTGTATTTTAATATTCTTAAGCACTATGATCTCTCCAATTTATGTTCATTTCATGTCTCAATCCATTTCTCCTGGAGATACGGAAAGATTTATTCCTTTATATTGATATATCGGATGTTCAATACTATATAAATATTACCATTAAATAATAGATATATTTATTTTTCCGATGATGGGATTAATATAGAATGGGCAGTAATTAGGCCATTTCCTGGATGCTGACCAGACCATGTTTATAGATAACGATTTTCTTCGGATTTTTAGATTTTATATCTTTAGTTTCCACCAGAATAAGTTCATACTTGTCATATCCGGTCAATATCCCGGTTATTGTTTTGCCGCTCAAAGTATAGCAGACAACTACTTTGTTCATGAAATCCGACAAATATTTATCTGATTTCTGTGGACCCTCATCCTTAATTTTTTGTTCTCCAATCATATTCAATATAAAAGATTTTATTGGATTGAATCTATGCTCTCCATTTTATTCCTTGTCTCCTTATTATCAAATACTATTTCTATAAATATAAAACTATCTGACAATTAATAATACTGAGGATTTTTAATTTACATAAAATCAGCTAATCCTTTTTGCCTCACCTTATCACTCTCGAAAAGAGAATCCATCTCAAGGGCAAGCAAATCCAGCCGCTGCTTCGTATAATAACTGACATTATACTCGTTTGCTATCCTGAGGCTCGTCTCAAGATACTTCCTCACTGAACCCTCATGCACGGTCAGCACAATATTCCCTCCGCACTTCGGGCAGCTTCCACGCAGTGGCGGACGCCTGTATTTGGCGCCGCATTTCGTACATCTTACCTTCTGTTTCGAGAAAGAGCGGAGGTTTCCAATCAGGTCAGGCAGGAAATGAGAATTTATCACTCTCTCAGCTACGTCTATCGGGTCAACAGCTTTTATTTTTCGGGCAAGTTCAAGCTGCGCATCCATCTTCTCGATCATCGTCCCGATCGTCTTGTAGGCACTGTTCTTTGGACCTGCGGCTATATTTAAAGTATCATGTGTAAAACCGAACCCCTCATACTGCGAAGGAGTTCCAAGCCTTCCACTCACAGTATCCATGATCTTAACGAAATCTTTCGGGTTCTTGAAACCGAGTGTAGCCTCATAGAATTCAAGAGGATACTGGAAAAGTACGTCAACATTATGGGCTTCCTTATCTACTTCATTCGGATCGATGCGTGAGGTAAGGACAAGTGGTGCATCCATCTGCCCTCCGCGCTTATCCGGAAGATATGAACGCGAGAAATTAAGCAGACCATCCATCAAAAGCATTACGCAGTCCTCATCACCGTCACAGTTGCGGCGCTTTGCGGCATGGAAAAATGGATGCGCATATCCGACAGATGCCCCGGTGAACCCGATAAGTCGGCCAAGCACCCCAGCTGATGTATGCGGAGCAAGCCCGATCACCAATTTGCCAATGAGCTCATCGGTGTTTTCAACATTATAATATGGATTGACTTTATAATATTTTACAAGCAGGTCATCGATGAATCTTGCTGTTTTTAACAGGTATCCTGCACAGTCTTTTGAAACAACGATATCCTGAACTTTAAGCTCAAGGATCTGGTTATCATCAATGATTGGATTTCCATAGATGTCATTCACATACCCAAGTTCTCGCAATCTCGCTGCAGGAACGCCTAATTCTTTTGGCCTGATATGAGTTAGAGGCATGTCTGAAAGGTCATATCTCACTGTTCCATCCTTGAACATAACAATGTCATGTTTCGCCCGCAGCACTCCTTTCTCAAGCGGTTCCGGGGTTTTATTTTTTGACATTAGACCAAGCACTCCCCTGGGTTTGAAAATATCCCTTTCTCCAAGATTATCAAGAGCCTGCAGATATTCGGATATGAAATCAATATTAATTTCCGCGACCGATGTAGTTTCTTTATTGCATTTGGGGCATATTGGCTTGTTGATCTCTATGCCGCATGATGGGCATTTAAGAAAGGGATACGTGAATTTTCCACAGGTGCACCTGTTCTTGAAAGTTCGTGTCTTGCATGACGGACAGATGCGCAAACCTATCTGTACATTTATTGTCCCGACTTTTCCTTTCTGATAAATGAGTCCGGTTTTGAACTCAGTATTCTTGAACTCATTATTTTCCTCTTTATCATCTTCATCATCCACGTAATCTTTTGCATCCATAAGTGATCGGCGTTTACCGCCAGCTTCACCTATTGGAAAAAGCACATGTGGAGCAGGTTTCATTTCCCGTTTATCGGATTTTTCAGGACGCCCCATCCTTCCACCGATACGTATCGGAGCGCGCTTTCTGATGGTGATACCGCTTGCTTTTGAGACCATGGTCATGATGTCTGCTTCCCGGGATTTCAAGGTATATTTAAGGTCGGGATCAAGTCCGAGGCACCGCAAAAGTGGCATAGGCTCTGCAATAATAATCAGTTTCTCACGGACTATATGAGGAATAAGAAGATTCTCAAGAATTACTTTAATTAATTCTTGATTGGGAAATGTGATTTTATTTTCAATAAGTTTTCCATTCTTCTGGATATATTCAGAGAGCGCGGTATATTCATCAAGAGAAATATCATGCCATAGATACGTATATTTGGGGTGAAGGGGGACTCCATATGAATCAGAAAGGGCAAGAGCTGTCAATTGATCCGGATTCCTGATGTCTCCGAGCTCTTTCATTGATGTTCTTGCAGCAAGCTCCTGTACCCACCATTCATAACAATACGATGACGGAACGAGTGGATGGTTATTCTCCAGGAAATCTCCGAAATTTATTAAGATCTCGCCAATGTCAAGAATTTTCTGCACAGATGGTCTTATCCTCTGCGCTTCTCCCGCTGTATCCACACGCATTACATCGCCATTGAACAACCGGACAGTCGGCCCCTCAATCGTGTCAACAGGGCCGATGCCAGCGGCTTTTCCTGGCCGCTCCACCTTAATCTGTGTACCTGCGGCTATGAAGTCATCCATCATTACCATCGTCGCCGGACTTATGCCAGCAGCCGCAAAACTTGTATTCCGCCCCCTGCCATACCTCAACCTGAATCCTCCAGGTCTTGAAGGGTATGAAAAAACAGGCCGTCCTGCAATGAGATCCTGCAAATACTTATCCTTTGGTTTAAGCTGCGCGGATGGATCATCTGTTTTAACAGTTACCACGAATCTGTCAAGCCAGTCCCATCCAGTAAGCTTGAGTTTATCCACATGTTTTTTCACTTTTGGGGCTTTGAGCGCGATGCCTTCTGCGATCACAAGCGCCATGCCCCCCCTTATTCTATTCGTATCTATCCTTGCGAGATCGCGACGGCCTTCGACTTCAGCTTCCTCCGTCGGTTCACCATCAATGCAAACCGGGCAGTTCCGCACGATCAGGCGTATTTCATCTTCAGATGGAAGGTACTGCAAATTGGCAACGCGCCTATAAGCTATGATCTCTTCAACGTACCTCTCCACCTCTTCAGGTCTTGGCACAAAACGTGCGATCCCGAGGTTCGCCCGCACATAATCCGCGGCAAGAACAGATAGCGCCTGCGCTGTGCCTCCTGCGCTTCTTATAGGGCCAGCGTAATAAATGCGAATATAATCCGTGCCATCATCGTTCTTTGCAAGGTCGATCCTGGCAATACCCTCAATAGGTGCGGCTACCACACCTTCTGTGAGGACTGCCATCGCAACTCTTACGGCCGCTTCGATAGCATCTCTTTTTGACTCAAAATGCACGATCTCTTCCTTCGCCACTGAAATAGCCACCTGGAGAGCAGCTTCTTCTCGCGACATCGTAGTTTCAAGCTCCCTGAGCTTTTTTGCCACGCCTTCTATGTTAAGAAGTTTCTCAACCCTGTCTGCAAGGTCTTTTGCTATCGGTATTTCAACATACGGTGTCGGATCGGCGCCATTTGCGCGCGCACTGTTTGCAAGTTCGATGGCGCGGTTGAGTTCGGTTTCTAGGGTATTGAAATAAGCGAGCATTGCATCGCTTGCTGCGAATTTCATATAGATTTGCCTCCTTATGTCTTGACCTTACCTTAAAAGTAACATTGAAAGATTATCATAGCTATTGCTGCTACCAACGGGACTGAAATATTATCATATTTATTGATGGCACCGGCCGCCATCCCAAAAACACTTCCCACTATCGCGATAAAACCTGCATAATAATATCCGGTTATCGAAGCTGCGATAAAACCGGAAACTGAGCCTTCCCATGACTTATTTTTATTGAACGGGAAACGATGCTTCCCATATCTTCGCCCCATTATTCCGGCAAACCCATCGCCTGCTGCAAGGATAGCGATCGCAGCATAACAGATCTTCTCATTAATGAAAAATGAAAGATAAATGAGCAAGATCACAGAAATAAAATATGATAATGGTTCTATGGAAAAACCACTTAATTCATTTTCCCGATACACCATGGAAAGGAGATTCTTGCTTATTTTTGTTTTTAGAATTTCAACGAACAGGTAAAGGATCAAACAAAGAAATACCAGTGTCAGGGTTTGAGTTTTCCCGAAGTTTTCAGCTACTAAAGGTAAAATTGCTCCTGAAACGTGTATTACCTTTCGGAACTGCACGGTACCTACTTGGACTTTCCTGTTATTAAAACCAGAACATTTTATTATTATGCCAGACATTCTGGATGAAATATGAAAGTACTATTGATAGGAGGCGGCGGACGGGAACATGCCATTGCCGCTGCTATTTCTCGAAGCAAAAAGAACCCGCAGCTTTATGCGGCAATGAATAAGAAGAACCCTGCGATCGCAAAACTTTGCACGGATTTCCTGCTTATAAAAGAGACAGACCCTATGATCGTTGATTATGCAAAAACAAAGGGCATAGAACTTGCCGTCATTGGTCCTGAAGCCCCGCTTGCAGCAGGCATTTCTGATATGCTGTGGAATGCAGGTATCCCCGTAGTCGGCCCGCGCAGGCTTGCGGCTCAGCTCGAATTCGATAAAGCATGGACCCGTATTTTCATGAAAAAATATAATATTTCCGGCCTTCCAGAATTCAGGGTATTCAGAAAGGGAGAGAGCGGGACAGATGAATATATCGATGAAATTAAAGATGTAGTCATAAAACCAGCCGGTTTGACGGGAGGCAAAGGCGTTCGCGTCATGGGAGACCATTTTGAGATTGAAGGCGCTAAAGAATACGCTAAAGAAGTGCTGAAAAATGATAACCTTGTCATTGAAGAAAGATTGATAGGTGAAGAATTCACGGTGCAGGCTTTTGTGGATGGCAGCGCCCTTGCATTTGCCCCTGCAGTTCAGGATCATAAGAGAGCCTTTGAGGACGATAAAGGACCAAATACAGGCGGAATGGGATCATACAGTGATTCAAAAGATGTCCTGCCTTTCATGAAGGATTCTGATTTAATTGAAGCAAAAAAGATAATGACAGATGCTGTTAGAGCCATAAAGAAAGAAACAGGCATACCGTACCAGGGAATTCTTTACGGTCAGTTCATGGCAACAAGAAAAGGCATCTCGGTTATTGAATTTAATGCGCGATTCGGAGATCCTGAGGCCATGAATGTCCTTCCGCTTCTTGAAAATGATTTTCTTGAAGTTTGTGTGGCTATCGTAAATGGAACGCTTGGTAGATTAAAAGTCACATTCAGGAGGCAGGCGACAGTATGTAAATATGCCGTCCCTGAGGGATATCCGGATGATCCGGTATGGGATTCCGAAGTAATTATCGGAGATATTAATGATGCGCTTCTTTTCTATTCAAGCGTTTATGAAAAACATGGGATAGTGTATACGACAGGTTCCAGAGCACTTGCAGTCCTGGGTATGGCCGAAACCATAAGAGATGCTGAAAGGAAGGCGCAGGCAGGACTTTCAGGTCTGAAGGGAAAACTTTTCAGCAGGCCTGATATAGGTTCAGATCAACTGATCCTGAAAAGGATCCATCATATGGATGAACTGAGAAACAGGGGATAGATTATTTTGGCCAGATGCCATAGTATGCATTGAGGATCAGAATCAGAATACCTGCAACTACTGCTATCGAAACAACCATTTCAGGCTCTATCAATACCGCCGTTTCCTCAGAATCATAATATCTCATTAGACCTGCTGATGACATCAGGCCGCTGCCTTCTTTCTTTTTTGCCATGATCGCCTTTTATGTCTTTCAAGCATTTGAAGGTTGCGCCGATTATGTAGGAAAGTATATATATTATGAAAGTAAGTCTTAAATATTCGGAGGAAAGATGGAGCTGCTTAAACTCAGGATAAAGAGACGTATTGAGATATACATAGAACTGGATATCGATGGGATACGTAAATTCATTATGAATTTATTGCTGGAATTAAAGATAGTCACAGTAGATATGCTATATATTGAGATCAATAAGAGATTTAAAGTTTCATACAGCGCC
Source organism: Candidatus Methanoperedens sp. (assembly GCA_021409285.1). Taxonomy (GTDB): domain Archaea; phylum Halobacteriota; class Methanosarcinia; order Methanosarcinales; family Methanoperedenaceae; genus Methanoperedens. The sequence continues at coordinate 10,774 of JAGFND010000055.1, forward strand.
GTGGCTTCAACATTGGGTTATATTCATTCAAAGCTCGGTATTCTCCATGCGAACAAAGAATCGTATAAGACACCTACACTTTACTCTCTGAAAGAAGAATACGTAGATATAATTAAGAGCACACTGGACAAAACAGCCACTGTAAGTTAACGGCTCATTTCAGATATTTCATCATTCAATCTGATAATTCTCTGTATTGCTGCCTCACCAAGTCCTTTTTTTCTCAAATTCACGACACACTCTTCGATCGTCCCGATATTTTTTCCAAAAATAAGATTATCTGCATGAGCCACAATTTTCTCCTCCAGAGTCTGCGGTAAATAATCCTTTATGGGAAGGCCAATATTTGCTGCTTCTTCTTTCGTGATGCCAGCACCAATGTGGCGCTCTATTATATTCACAAGACTTTTTTCCAGTCCTTTTTCGCGGGCGATCCTTGCACCTTCCACCGCGTGGGCTATCCCGTGTGTTCTTGACCGTCCTATATCATGCAGGAGAGCACCTGAATAAACATCGTTGATGTCAATATTTAATGGAATTCCTTTTATTTCAGAGGCCTTACTGATATCAAGCGCGATTTTTCCTGCAAGACCAGCCACTGCCCTGCAGTGTTCGATAACATTTAATGAACAACCACTTTCATTGAGCAGCGCGAGAATTTCCTTTTCATTCAACCGGAAGCACCAGATGTCACTTCTTCGAGATCCACTATCCTTTGTTTCAGGTTTTTTGTCAATTTCTCATTATCCTCAAACTCAAGATCCTCAGCGCATTCCGGACATATGAACTCAAGCTCTGCCGCAGTTTCAAATCCTAACCTGACACACTTTTTCTTGCATGCATAAAGTACTTTTCCTTCCTCAAACTCAAGCTTTGTCTTTAAGTTTTTAAGGAGTTTTTTAGATTCCATTTCAAGCTGCCTGTCAAGGTTATTAAGGTCAAGTTTCCATAAATATGTAAGCCAGCCGCTGTCAGTATCTCGCACCCTTCGATAAGAAGCAAGATGATTCTCATATAATATGAAAAGTGTACGTCTCACGATATTCAACAATACGCCTGTGGCCTGAGCTATCTGCTCATCAGTTACTTCTCCTTCAGGCATATTCAGGACGACCTTAAATCCCTCATCACCAACAAGCCTTGATAGATAGCCTTTAATAACTGGATCATTTAAATCGACCAAAAATTTCACCATGCTAATATTGTTTTTATTGGGCTTTAAACTTCCGTCATATATCTTAAATAAAGTGCAGATCTTCCAGCATTTCCAAGAGCTATTTCTCGTGTTTTTCCTGTGCCGATAAAAGTTGCTATCGGTTCATCGGGAAAAATGATCCTCCCCAACTTCGGAATATCCGCAGCTTCGCCCCTATCCATGAAGATTCTCAGATGTTTTTCTATTTTTTTGTTTATTTTCAAATTGTTTTTCGCATATTCAATTGTTTTTGCAGCAAAACATACCGGTTCTTTTAATTGCGGCATTTCACCTGAGAATGATCTTATGTGAGCATCAAATATGTTTATTCCCATGGAAAGTTCAACAGTATCAAGACTGCCCTGGAATCGCGGATTGACTTCAATTGCCACAACACCCCTGTCCGTCAACATAAAATCCACGCCGTTTGAGCCCAGAAGTCTGAACTCCAGCGCGATCCTTTCCGCAAAGTCTCTAATCTCATTATCCAATCTTGTTGAAAAAGGCGTAATATTCCCGCAATAGGCAAATGGAAGACATGTAAGCCATGAAATGCCGATCAATTGTTCGTTAAGAGCCACCACCACCGCCTCATCCCCGTTCCCGATCAATGATGCGCTGAATGGTATGCCTTCTACGAATTCTTGAGCGATGTATTCATCCGCATCAGATCGATTTGCATAGTCGGCCAGTTGATTTTCAGTATTTACAAGAATATTTTTCATGCCTCCTGAACCGGATCTTGGTTTGATCATCAGAGGAAAATCAAGCGCTGAAGCCTTTGTTAATGGTTCTGTCGGAGGATGGGGTATGTCTAATTTATGAAATTTTTCTGCGATTTCCAGTTTATCGTTAACCTTTTCCTGGACATCTGGCAAGTTATTCAGTATATTATTGAATTTGAGTTTCGTAAAGCCCGGTCCAAGAATAACAGCATCCACATCGCCGAACAAATGAGCCCGCTCATAAATTTTTTCATCGGACAAACCTTCTATTGATGCCGTTTTGTCAGCACATTTTAACGTATCTATGTCGCAAAAATTATCAAGAGAATAAACAGTATGTCCGGCTTTTTTTGCAGAGCAAACGATACTTCGGGTACTGTTGCCGATAACAAGGACTCTCATTTATTCTTTACCTCTTTATGCCGCATATTCGGGACGATCTCAAGCTTACCGCCTGTAAAATTAGTTTTTAGCGGGTCTTTTCCCCTTGTTGTTTGAAGACGGTCAAGAACCACAGCGAGAGCTGCGACCTCAGAATGCGGTTGATTTCCGACAGCTACGTTCCAGTCAGCGAGATCATATATCTCAGGCGGGACTTTTTCAGCGCCCACAACGATCATCAGCTTTTCCGGTGATATTTCATTAATTACATCAGGCAGATTGGCTCCATACATGGTAAGATGCATCATTTTCCCTCCTGAATCTTTCCAATTTCTTATCTCATTCCTCCAGCCTGTGATCCTTTTAACATAGAATGAACCACCCCACCTTATTGCGGCTTCATTTAAGCTTTTCTCAATACCGCTGTCTTCTGAATCAAGAAGCATTCCCTCAGCGCCCATAGCGCGTGCAGTCAGGCCGACATGAGTCGTAATTCGCTGGTCTCTTTGAATTCGATGGCCGAGTCTTAATATTACTATTCTCATAATTAAATGTAGATCGTTTCACCATTTACAGGCGCCTTTGATTCAACACCCAGTTCTTCCCTTATCCATTCTGCAAAGCCTTCAGTATTATCTCCATGTACCGTGAAAACTATTTCCGTACCGCTATCACAGAATTCCCGGACCATTCTTCTTAATTGCACATCCCCGCTGTGTGCTGAAAAATCATAGAGTTCTGCCCTGCAATTAAGGTGGATCCTATCGTTTTTGTCCTCGATATATCCGCTTTCCAGTAATTTTCTTCCATTAGTATCTTGTGCCTGGTAACCTGTGAGATGTATCTTTGATTTCGGGTCATCGTATATTTCACGGATATAATAAAGCACAGGGCCCCCATTTAGCATGCCTGCGCTTGTGACAATTATCGAAGGATTCTTCAATATTCTTTTTCTCTCTTCAGGATCAACTATATTTGAACCTGTAAATGCCTTATCAAGCATTTTTGGGTCTTTCACGAATTCTGGCGATCGTTTCATGAGATTATAGACATCCACACCCATTCCGTCTACATGTGCATTTAGCCCATATTTTTTCAATATCATCATTATCTCTTGCGTCCTGCCTATGCTAAATACAGGGATAAGGGCACATCCTCCACTATCGACTGTCTCTTTTACAGATTCGATAAACCGCTCTTCAAGTAGCTTCCTTGGAGTATGGTCTTTTCCGAAATAAGTACTTTCGATCATCAGTACATCTGCCTCAGGCAATTCTTTATCAGCGCCGTTTTGAAGTTCTGTCGGAATTAAGTTAACGTCGCCAGTGTAAAACAGACTTTTTTTATCTTTTTCAAGATGGATCATGGAAGAGCCCGGGATATGTCCCGCGTCAAAAAAGCACACAAAATAGCCGTTTGTTTCGAATTCTTTCCTGTAATTCACATGATTTACTTTTCGCTCGAATTCCTGAATTTCGTCATTATAATAAGGAATAACATGACCTCTATATTGGGCTATTTTTAATGTGTCCTTTGCCAGTAGTCCGGTCAATCTTGAAGTCATGACCGTTGAATATATTTCTGGCTCAAGGTCTACCAGGTTAGGAATAAGGCCGCAATGGTCAAGATGCCCATGCGAGATGATTATGCTTTTCGGGCGCATGCCATTTTGCGGATATGATGGCGGTTCTGTTGGCTTTATGCCATAATCAAGAAGCAGTTCTTCATTTATTAAAAATGCGGATCTTCCGACTTCAGAAGCTCCGCCTAAGAAACGTATATTGATATTATCGCCTCAGGTTATTGGATGATCGGATTATAAATGGATATGATATGATATAAAAACATCCATTAAATCAGTCGGAGAGGCATGTACACTAACTTTATTTTTATGATATAATATTTTTTTTAGAAATTTTGTAAGCCCATCTGTTGGAACTATTTATATAAAATATTTCTTCATATTTGCTCTTTTCGATAAACTGGATATTTCCATGCTGTACTTCGCCCGATTCAAGTTTGAATCTTACATTATCTCCTACAGTGTGTCTCATATATTCACCTTCCTTACAAATTCTGGTGGAATCAAAATCTCCATCTTTTTCATTAATTCTCAATGATTACTCATCTACTTATACATTATGATGCTCGTAATAATGATCATAATTGTAAAATATTTATAATCTCTCCTTACGTTATACTTATCATAATAATATATATAATTGTATAAGAATAATATATATAGAATAAGGAACGTAATTGAAAGTATGAATTACAAACCCATGTTAATAATACTGCTTTTAATTTCTTTGCTTGGTTTGGCAGGTGTCATCATCATGACAGGAATTGCGCCAGCTGGAGGTATTAATATCCCCGGCACTGAAAAACAAATGACGGAAGATATTCCGTCGGCTAATGCAGATCCTGGAACAGATACCATGAGAACACAGGTACTTACGGAGGCCCAGGGAGCAGGGTTGAAATTCTCAGGAGAGGTTCTTACCTGTACCAATAAAACGGATATTGGGCAAGTCATCGACCTCAAACTGAGTAATCTTGATCTGGATGATCTATCAATAAACATTTATCCATTAAACTCAACAATAGAGCTATTGCCGGGTCAGATAATAAGGAAAGACCTTAATCTTCCTTCCGGGATTTCTTCATTAAGACTTGTTTCTGATAAAGGAGAAGAGTTGATGTTGCAGGTACCCCCTTGTGTAAGTCGCGGCGGTTCCAGCAGTTATGATGGTTCTCAAAGCAGTTTATCCAGTTCAACTGATCAATTTGAGAGACCGCCTGCACCAGTCCCGGAGTTATCCACAATTGCACTTACCGGATTTGGAATAGTAAGCATGATATTGATTATGGGCAGAAGCAAACAATAAACTTCTGCAATATTTTTTTTTTATTTTTGCATTTTTGATATAATTTCTTGGTATTTTTTTGGATATTTCTCTTCGGTAAAAATCACAAGTGCTGCCTGGTAAGCATTGAGAGATTTATTAATGTTGGAATCTTTATCCTTATCTTCAGCCAGCATTCTATATGCATTGCCCAGGTTTTCCTGAGTAATTGCATGTTCTTCAGGATAGGTTTCAATAGTTCTTATGATCAGTGCCTCATTGAAAGCATCGATAGCATTCTCAATGTTGGAATCTTTATTTTTTATTTCGGCCAGCACCATGTACGTATTCCCAAGATCATTCTGGGTGGCAGCATAACCTATTGTATCTTTTTCATCATTATAGATTATTAGTGCTTCATAATGAGCGTTAAAAGCTTTCTTAAGATTCTGTTCCTCATCTATTATTTCAGCCAGCATTCTGTATGAAATTCCAAGATTATTCTGGGTATTAGCATAAGGTATTGGATAGTCATCAGCAGGTCTTAACTTCAATGTTTCCTGGTAAGCACTTATGGCTTTTTCCAGGTTAGCTTTTTTATCACTTATCTCAGCCAGAGTCCTGTATGCATCTCCGAGGTCATTATAGGTCTGTGCATAATCTATAATATTGCGATCTTTAGTCGATATCTTTAATGATTCACTGAAAGCTTTAATGGCTTTCTTGATGTTTGCCTCTTCATCCTGCGTTTTAGCTAAATTCTGGTATATATATCCGAGATTGTTCTGTGTTATTGTATATTCATCAGGAAATCTATTGGATGAGATATTTTTGAGAATGCCCTCGTATTCATCCCTTGCTTCCAAAAACGACCCCTCCTTCTGTAAATAACCGGCTTTAAGAAGCGATGAATCTGCATCATTTCTTATAATCTCCCATTTAGTATATTCGTTGCGTGAATAATATACTGCTGATAGAAAAAGGAATAATATACCTGCAAGCAATGCTATCAAAAAACATTTTTTCCAATCTAAACCGTATTTATTCAGCATGACCATAATGTTCATTAATGTTTTTACATAGCCCTATCTTAAACATAAACCTTACTATAATAATGTGGTGCAATAACTATGGCGTCAATAAACCGTTGGATTGACTCTCCAGATTATCCATCCCCTGTCCAATAATCTCGAAAAGCTCAGAATCATCATGCTTGAACTTGATTATCCTCCCCCTTCGCTCAGCATAGAATCGCTTCTGTTCCA
>JAGFND010000056.1 GCA_021409285.1 Candidatus Methanoperedens sp.
CCTCTTATTGCTTTTTCGGTACGCCTGCTCCGGGTGATATGTTTCATGGTTCCTTCTTTAACATGATATTCCTTCAAACACTTCACACAGATATTTAATTGGATGTTATTCTATTTTAACGTATCCAGGTTGTTCCTATACCACAAGATTTATTATTGGTAAAAAGAATAAATATGATAAACAAATGTGGGAACGTTTAGGTTGGTTTTATTCTTGAAAATATTTTTAAGAGTTTCCAACCGGTTTATCATAAACTATTAAATGGGAGGAAAATATATGAATCATTTTGGTTTTTTAATTCAAAAGAATTGGAGAAATGACCGTGGAAATAATTGTATGCATCAAGCAGATATATGATCTTGCCCAAATAAAGATAGATACTTCCAAACGTCCGGTAACAGAAGGGATAGCAAGAAAGCTCAGTGACTTTGACAGGAACGCCCTTGAAGAAGCAGTAAGAATTAAGGAAAAACATGGTGGGAACGTTTCTGCTGTAATTAAAGGCACGAAGGATGCTGCTAAAGAAGCTCTGTCAATGGGCGCGGATGAAGCAATTGTTTATAATGTAGACACTGATTCTCTTGGCACAGCGTATATGCTTGCAGGTCTTATCCAGAAGATGAAGTACGACCTCATTCTATGTGGAGAGGCTTCCATTGACGAATATTCTTTTCAGACAGGTCCAAGGCTGGCGCATGCTCTTGGGATTCCTGCACTGACGTACGCAAGAAAAATCGAGCTGCAAGATGGCGATGTTATTGTGGAGAGAGATCTTGAAAAAGTATATGAAATAGTTAAAACAAAACTTCCAGCTCTTGTAACAGTCACAAAAGAAATAAACGAACCAAGAATCCCCACGCTCATTCAGATACTCGGCGCATCAAAGAAAAAAATCACAGAATTAAGTCCATCTAAACCAGACGCTGGCGTCGAGACTTTGAGCATTATAGCCATTGAGATGAAAAGGAAGGAAGTAATACTAAAAGATGTGGAGAATTTGGCTAAAATTATCATGGCAGAAAAATAGGAGTTAAAATGATTTTTGTATTCTCTGAGGATAATGAAACCGCTTTTGAGATTCTTTCAGAAGCGAATAAGCTTGCAGATTCTTCAAAATCGAAGATCGCAGCTATTTCATTTGGAGGCACTGAGGATGATTATATTGCCTGCGGAGCGGACATAGTCTTCTCCATTAATATTGAACCGCATGAAGACTCCGTCGTGGAAGGTATCTCTGTACTTATTGATCAATACAAACCGGAAACACTCCTGATAGGGAGTACAAAGTTTGGCAGGGAAGTGGCTCCAGGAATTGGACAGCGTTTTGGAGCTGGCTGTGCCACGGATTGCATAGATTTTTCGAAAGATAATGAGAATTTGACAGTAAAACGTCTGGTGCTTGGCGGTAGATTTATCACAACGCAAAGATTCTTACGTAAACCCCAGATTGCCACCGTGCCCCCCGGGAGATTTGAGAAAAATATAAATAAATCCAGGAAAGGTGAAATAATCAAAATCTCTTTTAAACCTGCAAAGACAAGAGTACAGGTGATGGAGACAAAGAAGAAAGTACCACAGGAAATGAAAATAGAGGAGGCTAATATCATCGTTTCTGCAGGCAGAGGGCTAAAGAAAAAAGAAGATCTCAAGCTCATAGAAGCTCTCGCGAATGTCCTTGGGGGTGCTATGGGATGCTCGAGATCCATTGCTGCCGACCTTAAATGGCTGCCTGAAGAACACTGGATCGGCTTATCTGGCCATAAGGTAAATCCCAGGCTCTACATTGCGATTGGCATCTCGGGTCAGGTGCAGCACATCGCAGGAATAAGGGATGCCAGGACCATTATTGCGATAAATAAGGACCCCAATGCGCCAATTTTTAAGTCATGCGACTACGGGATTGTGGGGGACCTTTATGATATAGTGCCGAGATTGACGGAAATTTTGAAGAAAAAAAGTTAATACGATCAACCATACTTATAATATACCCCATACCCCCCTCTTGGATAATTGAAATCCACCACGCCTTTTGGACAGGCGAACTTGCAGCTTCCACACTCGATACATCCCTCATAATCATGTTTTATCTTTCCGTCTTCAAGGGTAAACCTTTTCGCAGGACAGAAATAAAGGCATGTTTTTTCATCGCACTCGCTACATAAACTGGTATCTACTTTGATATGCCGTTCCTTGTCAACCTCAAAGCTAACAAGCCCGAGCCGCTCTTCAATACTAATATTCATAACGCTCTCAAACCTTTTAATAAATCAAGTATCATATTCGTCCTATTACCTTTAGTTCCTTCCAGGAGTTCATCAAATGCTCGTTTCTTTGCTCCATCCACAGCCCAGAGTTTATGGAAAAGCCTGCATGCTATCTCTGGATACAATGTGTACAGCCTATCATTCTGCAAAAATTCAGGTGCTTTATTAAATGTAGCGATATCTTTGAGTACGAAATCCTTTCTCAGCAGGTCTTCATAATATGAAAGGCATTCCTTTGAAAAATCATTTTTTCCCATGGCATTTTTCACTGCTTCAGCAGCAGCAGCTCCGGAAGCAATGGCCATATCCATTCCCCGTAGCGTAATACCGCTATTTACCACGAGGCCGCCAGCATCCCCTACAACAAGCATTCCATCAGTGAAAAGCCTGCTGCGTGAGGTCTCAGGGATGACATGCGCAGAATATTCCAGTATTTTGCCACCTTCTATCAGTTTTGAGACAACCGGATTCTCGTTGAACTCTCTTATTATCTCGTGTGAATCTATTTTCTTTTCAATGAGCCGGTCGATATACACCACTATTCCCACAGAAAGGCTTGTTTTGTTGGTATAAATGAAGCCTCCTCCCGGGATCTCCTTTGTGCACTGGCCGATAAAAAGCTGCGCTGCACCTTCTTCATGTGCAAGATTGAACCTGTCTTCAATGGTTTTCTCTGGCAGTTCTATTATCTCTTTCATGCCGAGTGCGAATTGTTTTACTTCAAATTTCTTTAACCCCGCTTTCTCTGCCATAAGGGATACCCCCCCGTCCGCAGCTATAACCACATTCGCTTCAATTTTATCCCCACCTGCAATTATGCCTGCGACTTTTTTTTCTCTCCATAGCAGGTCATCAACTCTGATGTTCGGCACGAGCGTGGCTCCTGCTTCCACGGCCTTGTTCGCGAACCATTGATCAAAGTTCGCCCTGAGTATGGTGAAGCTGTTCGGTGGTTCCCGAAACTCCCCATCCTGAAAATCAAGGCTAACAGAGGCTTCATTGCACAGGAATGTGAGTTTTTCCCGAGTAACCATCCTCTCTATGGGAGCCTCTTTCCAGAAGCCCGGCATAAAACGGTTTAAGGCATGCGCGTACATTCTCCCGCCCATCACATTCTTGGCTCCCGGGTACTTGCCCCTCTCCACTATCAGCGCGTTAAAACCCATCTTTGCAAGTGAATAGGCGGCTGCAGAACCTCCCGGGCCTGCTCCTACGATTATAGCGTCGAATTTTTCGGTCATATCCTGAAAATCATATACCTTTAAACACAGGCTTTCTTTTCTCAAGAAAAGCGTTTATGCCTTCACGAATATCCTGGGTATTAAAACACTCTGAAAAAGAAACTGCTTCTCTCTCAAGCATTTCTTTAATCATCTGATTTTCATTGATCAGTTTTTTTGCCAGCTTAACAGCAACCGGCCCCCTGTGGGCAATGATATCTGCCATCTCCAGAGCTTTCTCCATCAGTTCCCCCTCCTTTACTACTTTATTCACAAGGCCGATAGCTTCTGCCTCTTTTGCATCCACGATTTTTCCTGTCAGAATCATTTCCTTGGCCTTTCCCATACCCACCAGTCTGGTGAGTCGTCCCGTAGCTCCAAATCCCGGGATGAGCCCAAGATTCACTTCGGGCTGACCGAATTTCGCATTCTCCCCTGCTATCCTTATATCGCAGGCAAGAGCTAATTCACATCCCCCCCCAAAAGCATAGCCGCTGATCGCTGCAATAACCGGCTCCTCCAGATTCTCCAGCTGGTCGAACAACCTGTTACCATAATCAGAAAAAGCCTTCGCCTCTTTTGCAGTAAACTCTTTCATCTCCTTAACATTCGCGCCAGCGCTGAAATTTTTATCTCCGGTGATAATTAAAGCCCGTATCTGATCGTCCTTCCCAAGTTCCTTGAGACAATCTTCCAGGTCATGCAGCATTGTTGAATCAAGGATGTTAAGACCCCCGGATTTCAGCGTAATAATGCCCACTTCATTTTTCTTTTCTACGTATATGTGTTCATTTCTGGTAGTCATAGAATCCGTCTCCGGTTTTTCTCCCAAGCTTTCCACCTGCGACCATTTTTCGAAGCAGTGGACATGGCCTGTACTTCTCACCTAAATCGGCTTGAAGAACCTCGAGTATATCAAGACAGATATCCAGACCCACCAGGTCTGCAAGTTCCAGAGGCCCCATCGGATGGTTAGCCCCCAGTTTCATGATACTGTCAATACTTTCCCGTGATGCAATCCTTTCATGAAGGCAATAGATGGCATCGTTTATCATTGGCATCAGTACACGGTTTGAAACAAATCCCGGCGAATCATCGACAACAACAGCCCTCTTCTCCATTTTTTCGGCAATCGCTATAATCATCTCAACGGTTTCCCGCGATGTACGAAGACCACGAACCACTTCTACGAGCTTCATCATGTACGCCGGGTTCATGAAATGCATACCGGCGAACTTCTCTTTTCTTTCTGTAACCTGGGCAAGCCGTGTGATCGATATGGAAGAGGTATTTGAAGTGAAAATAGTTCCTTTTGCGCATATTGTATCCAATTCTTTGAAAATCTGCTTTTTTACATCCTCTTTTTCTGCAACAGCCTCGATTATAAGGTCAGCATCTTTACAATCTTCCAGGTTTGCAGAAGTCCTGATATTCGAAAGGATCCTATCTTTCTCGATGTGGTCAAGCTTCCCTTCGACAACCCGCGTTTCCAGTCTTTCTTTTATTCTGGCAAATCCAGCTCTCACATATTCTTCGCTCACATCTTCCATAATGACTTCATAGCCGCTCTGCCCAGCTGCCTGAGCTATTCCGCCTCCCATGGTCCCGGAACCTATTACCCCTATTTTTTTAATTTCCATGAGTACCTCATTTTAATGATAAATGGGCAATTAAAAGCCTTAAAATATCAGAAGTCCCCTCACCGATGGTTAGCAGTCTTGCATCTCTCCAGTGTCGGTGTATATCATATTCGTCCGTATACCCATAACCTCCATGGATCTGTATCGCCTTATCGCATACTCTCAATGCCATCTCCGTAGAAAAGAGCTTGGCCTGCGTAGCTTCAGAAACAATATTTTTTCCTTTATCTTTCAAATGGGCTGCAAAATAGGTGAGAAGCCTTGCGGCATTGATCCCGGTTACCATGTCAGCCAGTTTCTCCTGTACGAGCTGGTACTCTGAAATGCTATTTCCAAAGGCTGATCGGTCCTTGCTGTATGAAAGAGCTTTTTCATAAGCTGCCTGCGCTATCCCAATAGCGATTGCAGCGATCGTAACCCTCCCTGAATTCAGGATATGTTTTGCATATTCAAGTCCTTTACCCTCTTCTCCAAGAAGGTCTTCTTTTGGAACTGTGCAGTTGTCAAGATATACCTCAGACAACCTGTGACCCCGAAACCCGAGTTTCGGGATGACTTTTGCCACATTAAAACCTGAGGTTTTACCAGAAACAAGGAACGATGAGATCCCTTTTTCAGTTCTTGCAAATAATAAAATAAAATCTGCTTCTCTCGGACTTGTTATTAATGTCTTGGTGCCATTTAAGATATAATTATTTCCCGAAAGTTGAGCTCTTGTCTGGATTGAATTTGCATCCGAACCGCAGCAGGGTTCAGTGAGTGCGAAAGCTGCCAGGCTTCTTCCCTCAGCCAGACCGTTTTCTTTAAGGAATTCTTTCTTCTGTTTAACATCCCCAAAGAGCCTTATGCCTTCACACACCATTCCCTGTATAGAAACCTGCAGGGCTGTATTTGCACAGGCTTTTGCCAACATTTCCAGTGCTGCGATGTATACAGGATATGGGAGCCCTAAACCATTGTACTCCTGCGGAAAAGGAATGGCCATGATTCCCTGTCTGGCTACTTTTTCTAAATTCTGTCCAGGGAATATTTCTTCCTGATCTATCTTTTTTGCAGATGGCATTATTTCCCTCTCTGCGAAATCACCTGTGGATCCAAGTATCAAATTATATTCCCCGGCATCAGCAAAGAGCATCTCCATTACGTTTTTCATATCTTTTATATAATACATTTTCACCTCTCCACGATCATTGCCACGGCATTCCCTCCGCCAAGACAGAGGGTAGCCAGTCCCCTTCTAAGTCCTCTTTCCTTCATAGCATATAGCAGCGTTATAAGTATCCTTGCGCCGCTGCATCCTATAGGATGTCCCAGTGCTATAGCCCCTCCATTTACATTGAATCTTTCCGGGGTAATGTTCAATTCTCGCATTATCGTAATAGAAGCAGAGGCATAGGCTTCGTTATGCTCGACAAGGTCAATGTCATCCATTGTAAAGCCGGTCATTGAGAACAGTTTTTTCACCGTGGGTATTGGGGCTTCCATCACATCCTCTGGTTTTGTTCCTCCAGTTGCGTAACCTATTATTCTGGCAAGAGGTTTTACCCCCATCCCATCAGCTTTTCTCTTTGATGTCACCACAAGAGCGGCAGCGCCATCGCTGATCTGGGAACTGTTGCCAGCAGTGAGAATCCCGTCTTTTTTAAAAACAGGCGGGAGTTTGGCAAGTTTCTCAAGAGAGGTGTCATCCCTCACACCCTCGTCCTTATCAATCGCCTCGCCCTGGACTTCAAAAGGGATTATCTCCTCTTTGAATTTTCCGCTATCGATTGCGCGTTTGGCCTTTTGATGGCTTCCAAGAGCGAATTCATCTGCCTCTTCTCTCGTTATGCCATATTTCTCTGCTATTCTTTCTCCGGTAATCCCCATGTGATAGTTATTATATACATCCCATAAGCCGTCATACACCATCGTATCTGTAATTGATACATCTCCAAACTTCATACCCCATCGAAGGCTTCTGATCAAATGCGGGGCTGAACTCATATTCTCCATACCCCCAGCGACAATTATGTTGGTATCGCCAGCTTTAATGGATTGTGCCGCGAGCATGACTGCTTTGAGTCCTGAGCCGCAAACTTTGTTCATAGTGAAAGAACCGATTTCAGCCGGAAGTCCTGCATATATCGCCGCCTGACGTGCAGGATTCTGTCCCAGACCTGCTGAAATCACATTGCCCATGATAACTTCCTCAACTTCATGCATCTGAATGCAAGATCTATTTACAGCTTCTTTTATGACCCTGGCGCCCAGCTCTTGGGCTGGTACATCCTTAAATGCCCGGCCGAACTTGCCTACAGCCGTTCTTACACCGCTTAATATAACAACTTCTTCAGGCATTTGTTATCACAACTGACACTTTTCCACGCACCTCATAATTTACGTTGATTTATTATAGTTATTAATTATACATCAATTTTTGGATGCCAAGGGTATTATGTAAAGAGTACGGATATTATTTCGTTCGGCTTCTTCGATAAACTCAGATACGATTCAACCCAAATTATAAATACTAAAAAGTCTTACTAAATTGTGAGATTCAGCAATATATCTCTATTGAATGAAAGAGTGGAGGAAAAAATTATGGCAAAGTATTTGATAGAGTCCATGCACATTGAAAAAAGTGTCTTCATACAAATATCTGAAGGAATAGAGGTGAATTAAATGTTAGGTGAAATGATAGGTGAATTCTGGGGTAAAGTAACCAGCCAGAGAGTGCTCCCATCCGATGGACCTGATCCGAGTATCGAAACATCAGTCCAGCAAAGGGGCAAGCTTCTTGGAGTGGATACGACTGATAATGTAACATATTGGTCTGTAATGCGAGCCGGGGGAGGACTATATGGGGAAGCGAATGGAATACAAATGACTGATGAAGGAAATGCATTGACTTACACAGCACAGGGAGCTGGAAGGTTCACAGGGATTGGAACTGCGGTCAGCTTTCGGGGGTCTCTATTCTTCCAGACGAATTCTAAGAAGCTGGAACATCTTGGAAATGTTGCTGTTATTTTTGAATTCGAATTGGATGAGAATGGAAATACGCATGCAACACTCTGGGAATGGAAATAGGTGAATGGAACATAAAGGAGGAAATATTATGACATACTTACTTGTAAGGCATAAAGTCAAAGACTATGAAAAGTGGAAGACGTTATTCGATGAGCACAGTGCTACCCGAAAGACCGGCGGTTCCAAAGGGGGACGTCTTTTTCGCAATGCTGATAACCCTGATGAGATGGTGATCATATTTGAGTGGGATAGTCTTGAAAAGGCGAAAAAATTCGCCCAGTCCGAGGATTTGAAAAAGACTATGCAACGGGCTGGTGTTATTGATAAGCCGGATGTGTACTTCTTAGAAGAAGTTGAAAAGGTATCTGTGTAATCCCGGTGATAAAAAATTAAAAGGAGGCTTAATATGGCTAAGAGAGTCGAAGAAAAGCGCGTAGTTATGCTTATGCAATGGACAGGAGTTACAAAAGAACTCTATGAAAAGGTAAGAGAAGAAGTAAACTGGGAAGGGGAAGTCCCAGAAGGAGCAGTACTTCATATTGCAACATTTGACGACAAAGGAATAAGAGTTACTGATGTTTGGAAATCTGAGGCGGACCTCAATAACTTCGTCCAAAATAGACTAATGCCTGTGACTAAAGAACTAATAGATACGGAACCGGATATAGAAGTACATCCACTGCACAATTTATTCATTCCTGAACAAGGAGAAGAAGACCTGGATACGTGCATAGTTTTGATCGTAAAATGGGAAGGATTTACAAAAGATATGTATGAAGAGACGAGAAAACAAGTCGATTTTGAAGGCGATGTCCCTAAAGGGTTAGTACTGCATATTGTCACATTCAATGACAAAGGTATAAGAGTTAGTGATATATGGGAATCTGAAGAAGATTTTAATAACTACGCCAGAGAAAGACTTATGCCCGTGACTGGAAAATTAACAGAGACACAACCAGATATGGAAGTATATCCGCTACATGCTTTATTCATACCTGGAGTGTAAATAAAATAAAAGAGTGGGGATCATAATTAGACTGAGTTCATTTTGTTGATCTTATAGAAGCAAAGTTTGATCCCAGTTGTACCACTGGAAAAGCTACGAGTATAAGCAAAAGAATCTGGGTGGTAGTGATATATAATCCCCAGCCTTCAAAACCGGTTCTCTGCCGTTCAACAAATCATCAGCAATATTCATGACAGCCCCGGCAATTTCAGCAGGAGGCTCTTTCACATCATTGTTACTTTATGCCAAGAAGTTCAAACAACTTCCCGCCTTTTTCCTCTATTGTATCGAGCTTCTCCCTGACCTCAGATTTCTTAAGATATATTTCATGTCTTGTCCCATGTTCATCTTCCGATTTAAGAGACAATTCTTCGCCTGAAGGACTATGTTTTTTTATCTCTGCTACAGTTGGTGCAAAAATTTCTGCAACTTTTTGCATGAGCAAGAAAACAAGGTTCTCCCCAAAAACATCCTTACCTTCCAGCAATATAGTGTCTAATCTTTGTTTCTTGGGATAGAGATTATTTGTTTGCTCCACTATCTTTCTTCCCAGTTCCTGCAATCTTAATATATTTAATTCATTTTTCAATTCCGGAACAACAATAATGTTCTTTTCTACATCATTCTCTTCTGCATGGGACACATTTACTGAGAATTCGTCATTAAATGTCATTTTCAATCTGAATTGTTCAGCTTTAATATCCGGTCTTCTCCAAAAAACAACTTCCAGCTCTCTATCAGAAAGAATGAGGTCGCTAAGAAGGAAATCATCCATGCTTACAATATCAGGCACCAGTTCCTTTTTAAGAAATGGTTTCTTCATCCTGGCGGGGATCTCGACACCTTTTACAAAATCACGGGTCCTTACATGGCCTTTCCAGAAAGGCGATTCGAATGATGTAAGGTCAAAAAGGCAAGAAATGCCACCTTTGCAATTCACCTGTACTTTTGCCGAATAGCCTTTTTCTATTGCTTTGATGGTATATTTTTTCCCGATCACCGGTATGGGATCGTATATAAAGAAGGACTCCAATAATTTCCTGTTCTCCTCATCTGCCTCCTCTATTTTTCTTTCAAATTGCGTGATTTCCTGTAATATCTCCTCTGTAATCTTTGTTTTACCATCTTCAATATGCTTTTTTATGAATTCTTTGCTCTTTTCTGCATATTTAACGATAGTCTCCTGCTCTTTGCTTCTGGCAACGGCTCCATCAATAGCGTTCTCAACAGTCAGGATAAAATTATCCATCTCATCAGTGACTGAATTAGTAACCCTCCTTCGATCTATTATCGTTTCTTTGAGATTAAAAACAGCATTTTCAAGTTTTATTGTCTTAACACTTATTTCTAAAAAATTGTTCAGAAGTCTCAGGAAATCTATTTGCATCTGAAATTCTGTCGAATCCCCGAAAAGAAATCTCATTTTATTATCTCCATTTTCTCAAAATACAGTTTAGTTTATGAGCTCATAAATTTTTTGAAAATACTTAACAAAGTATATTTTCCAAATCAATCTTTTCCGATCATGACTTCTGTTGCTTTTACGATAGCCATCACTTTATCATTCTTTTTGATATCGAGGGATTCAACAGCTTCAGTTGTGATAACCGCGGTTATCGTTGCAGGTTCTATCTGGATCTTAACCTTTGACACGAGGTCCCCCTTTTCGATTTCCAGTACTTTCCCTTTGATCTGATTTCTTGCAGATATTTTCAATCCAATCACCTCCCAGAAAGTTTTATCATAGATTGTTTGAGTAAGGATATTTTGATATATAATATATTCATCTATTAAGTTTATTGCCTTTTCGGTCAAAAATGTGCCCTGGTCTTTTCCACCCCGTCTTTTTATTATTACAGGCTCTCCCACGCTTTCTTCAATTTCTCTCAGAAGTAACCATGCATGTTTATAGGAGATGTTAACTTTTTTGCATGCTTTATTAAGTGAACCCACCTCTTTAATTGCTTCAAGTAAAGATACCCTTCCCTCACCCATTATGGGCTCATCTTTGTTATTTACAAGCCATAATTTTGTTTTAACCTGTGTGCGTTCCATTACGACCTTGATTTTAAGCAAGTTTCATCAATATATAAACTCTCCATTAATAAATGCATACGACCTTGCATCAAACGGGTGTGTGAATATTTGCTCTTTACTGTTTACTTCTATCAATTCTCCGTTCAGAAGAATTCCTACCCTATCGGCTATGCGCCGCACCTGGTGAATATTATGGGATGCCATAATAATCGTGGTGCCAAGCTCGCTTCTGATCTTTCTTATGATCTCTTCTATCTTTGCGACATTGGCTGGATCAAGATTGGCAGTTGGCTCATCAAGAAGAAGGACGTCAGGTTTAAAGACTATCGCCCTCGCAAAAGCCATACGCTGGGCCTCACCTCCTGAAAGGGTAAGAGACTTCTGTTTCTCACAACCTGCAAGTCCCACAAGATCCAGAGCATCGATCACTTTTTTTTCTATTGTTTTCTTATCCACCCTGCGGATCACAAGGCTATAAGCAATATTGTTGAAAACCGATGTATTAAATATCGCAGGTCTTTGAAAGAGCATTGACATCCTGCTCATGACGTTATTTTTTTGCAGGATTGCGGTATCATTCCCGTTAAAAATAAGTTTGCCGGTCGTGGGCATCTCCAACAAATTCAATAATCGCAGCATTGTGGTTTTCCCAACTCCACTCGGCCCCATGAAAGCAAATATTTCACCTGTGAAAATCTTAAGATTGATATTTTGTAATACTTTTTTATTTCCAAAGGATTTGCTCAAGTTTTCAATTCTGAACATTTCCTTCAATTCAATCCCTCCTCTGGAAATAGTTGGCCATAATATTCACAGAGAGTACAAGGGAGATCAGAATAATACCAAGAGCAATCGAGGTTGAGATTTCGCCTTTACTCGTTTCCGATGTGATCGCAGTCGTGAGTGTACGGGTTTCAGAAAGTCCTTCACCTATTCCGCCCAC
The DNA here is from genome assembly GCA_021409285.1 of Candidatus Methanoperedens sp. Taxonomy (GTDB): domain Archaea; phylum Halobacteriota; class Methanosarcinia; order Methanosarcinales; family Methanoperedenaceae; genus Methanoperedens. The sequence continues at coordinate 12,123 of JAGFND010000056.1, forward strand.
ACTTCCTGTATGAGCAATGTTGCCGCCTACAATTAGAATGGCTCCCACTTCTGCCAGCGCCCTTCCAAATCCTGCAAGTACTGCTGTGATGATGCCAAATCTTGCTTCTTTTAATGTTGCAACAGCTGCATCTTTTTCAGTGCCACCCAGAGTATATACAGTCTCAATTATTAATTTAGGAACCGCTTTTATTGCTGCAAGAGAAATGCCAGTAATTATTGGTGTTATAAGAATATACTGGGCAAGTATCATTGCTTCCTTTGTATAAACTATATTCAGGAAACCGAATGGTCCTACGGGCACGATCATTAAAAAAACAAAAAGACCAACAAAAACAGGCGGCAGCCCCATGCCAGTATTAACAAGTGTAATGAGTGCCTGTTTGCCCCGAAAATGTATGAAGGATATGGCAAATGCCAGGGGTATTGCTGTAAGGGTAGCAAGGAGAGTTGCAGTGCCTGAAACTCTTACGGATACTCCGGTTATACTCACGATATAAGGGTTTAAACTGAATATCAATTCAAACGCTTTGATGAAACCCTGAACAAGAAACTCAGCGCTGCTCATGTCCAGCCTCTTCTTTCTTATTCATATTTCCATCAATTGAAAAGATATACATTCACCAGTTCACCTTTTTCAATATCACTGTTTGTTATTACATACCCTTCAACAACCGCAGAACGGGGAGATGCTGAGATGATCGCTGTATTATATTCCCTATCAAACAACTTCATTTGTCTGCCCACGGCACTTGCTGTATTATTCACTATCTTCACGAAAAGGATGTATTCAAAATCTTTTTCCGGGAACATAACATCCTCATTTATCGTAAGCTCCTGCCTTGCTCTTGGTATATCCGTAAAATAGGTTCGCACTATTATCTCAAGAGCAGTCAAAGCCCCGGTTGGTTTGCCCGGGAGCGCAAATACAGGAATATTGTTCACAATACCGACGGCAAGGGGTTTTCCCGGTCTGATGGCTACCCTGTGGAATAAGAGTTTTCCTGTATCAGCTATGACATCTGCAACAAAATCGCGTTCCCCTACCGAAACCCCGCCTGTTGTAAATACTACATCGTATTTTTCGCAGGCTTCGAGCAATATGATCTTTGTTTTATTATAATCATCCTGGACAGCGCCGATAAATGTGGATTCACAGCCCATTTCCTTTATAAATCCCTGTATCAGCACAGCACTGGTATTTTTGATCATGCCGTTAAAAATTTCCGTGCCAGTGGATATTATGCCAGCTCTGATCTTTTTAAATACCGGGACTTTTTCGACACCAAGGCTGTATAAAAGCGCAGCGCTCTGGGGCATTATGCGGTGATTTCTCTCAAATATCCTGTCACCCACCTGGTAATCTGAGCCTTTTCTGAATACGTTTTCCCATTTCATGAGAGCTTTTCCAAACAGGAGGTCTTTCTTAACCTCAGCATCCTCCATTTTCAGCACAGCATCAGCGCCTTCCGGAAGAATTGCGCCAGTTGCGATCGCTATAACTTCACCGCTGTTTATCTTTACAATACTATCGCCGGCATATACACTTCCTGAAATTTTTAGGGGGTAATGGTCATGGCTTCGGACAGCAAACCCATCCATGGCAGCAATATCGAATGCAGGGGAAATCGAATCTGCAATAATATCTTCACTGAGCTCTCTTCCCACAGAATCGTTAAGTGAAACATTTTCTGATTCGCGCCTGAAGTAATATGTCCTTTTAAGCTTCTTTATTTTTTCAAGTGCTTCTGTGAGTGTTATTAGGGAATTCATTTTTGTATAAACCGTCCATGATATTCATTTTTTAAAAAATGTTTGCAGCGGGCTGCTTTGACCTTATTTATCTTCCCCCATACGGGAACCACCAGGATCGTGTTTTCTCAGTTCCTGTGTTAATATTTACATGCTTGATGCTGACGAATTCCCTGATACCGTATTTAGCTAAGTCTTTCCCCATCCCGCTATGCTTTATACCGCACCATGGACATTGCGGGTGCAGTGTGCATATTTCATTTACCCAGACCATTCCGCACTCAAGCTGCGAGGACATGCTCATTGCGGTATCCAGGTTCTTAGTCCAGACAGATGCTCCCAATCCATATATGGTTCTATTTGCAAGAGCAATGGCTTCATCCATATTTTCAAAAACTGAAATAGCTGCAACAGGTCCGAACACTTCTTCATTCATTACATTCATTTTAGGAGTAACTCCTGTAAGAACCGTAGGTTCATAGTAAAATCCATCCTGCAGCGATAATGGTATTTTTCCACCTAATTCAACTACCGCACCTTTCCTGATAGCATCTTCCACCTGCAATTTGAGCTTCTCTCGCTGTTCCATATTCACCATCGGGCCTATATCTGTTTCTGGATCTAAACCATTTCCAATAACGAGATCCCCGGTCTTCTTTACAAATCCTTCAATGAAACTATCTGCTATATCATCTTCAACAAATATCCTTTTTGGAGAAATGCAAACCTGCCCGCAGTTCATGAATCTTCCCCAGACCGCTCCGTTAATCGCTTCCTCAATGTCGGCATCCTTGAAAACAATAAAAGCATCGCTTCCCCCCAGTTCAAGAGATATCCGGTGCAATTTATCAGCAGAGTTTTTCATGATATTCTTGCCAGTAGCTGAACTTCCTGTAAAGGAGACCATATCTATATCTGAACTGACAAGACTTTTACCCGTGAAAACATCACCGGTTACAACATTAATGACGCCATCCGGGATCCCGGCATCCTGGCATATTTTCCCGATCTCTATTCCGACGAAAGGGGTCAGGTCTGAGGGTTTCAAAACAACAGTGTTGCCCGCAATAAGTGCGGGAGCTATAGCCCAGAAAGGAAGTAATAAAGGATAGTTCCAGGGCTTGATAATACCCACCACACCAACAGGTTCAAATCTGGTAAAACTGAAGTTATGAGAATTAATTTGGATCGCATCCCCTTCCAGGAATGTTTTACCCTCATTTACAAAATAATTTATCATTTCAGAGGTTAAGTGCACTTCGATATTTGATTCAAACAGCGGACGACCCATTTCCATTGTTATGAGGTTGCTTATGTCCTGCGATCTTTTTAGAAGTTCATCCCGGATCCTTGTAAAAATTTTTACTCTGTCACTTATATCAATTTTGTTCCAGGTTTTCTGGGCTAATTTCGCTTTCTTTACTGCTTCTATTACTTCTTCACTTCCTGCCAGACATGCTCTTCCGATAATATCGCCTGTTGCAGGATTCAAAGATTCGAACGTCTTCTCGCAAGTTTTCCATTTTCCCCCGATCAATAGTTTTCCATCAAGCACGGCTTTACCTCCTATTTTTTATAATTTATTATAATATTGTTTATATTATCCTCTCTTCACCGGAATATACATATAAATTCGGGTTTCTCACAAATGCCACAAGTGTCATCCCGACCATTTTTGAAAGCATAACTCCTGTGCTCAACGGTGCAGCCTTGCTCACCACGATCGGGATCCCTGCACGCGCTACTTTTGCCACCATCCCCCCTGAAAGCCTTCCTGTTGTGACAAGGGCACAGTTTGAAATGTCTCTTCCCGAGAGCAGCGCTGCTCCGGCAGCTTTGTCCACAGAACATGCCCTGCTGACATCCTCGCAAAACGATACGATATCACCTTCACTGGTGCAAATAAGCGAGGAATGAGTGCCGCCTGTCCGCCTCCAGATCTTCCCTTTCTCTTTTATCTGCTCGATAGCATTCAGCAGCACTTCTTTTTCCATCCGAACGCTTGAGGTGATAGTTTCTATTCCTTCCCATGAAGATTTTATTCCAATGCATCCTGAACTCCTGACCTCCGTCCACAGTTCAAGTTCACTGTCATCGAGTGAACTTTGGCAAAAAACGGTATCATCCTGCACAGATATCGAACGAATGTCCCCTATTCCCTTAAGGACGCCTTCGCATATAAGAAATCCCGCAGCAAGTTCGCGAAGCTCTCCTGGAAGGGCAAGAAGAGTGACAAGGTGCCGCCCGTCCAGCATGATCTTTATGCTTTCTTCTTCCACAACATCCAGTTCAAGTTTTTTTCGCACATCTGCGGAAATTTCCACGCACTTTGTCAAAATATATGGAGCGCAAGGATCATGCACCTCATCCTTCCAGTAGCTTGTCCATTTACCTGCTTTTTCCGCATGCCAGCTTTCCTTCATTCGCCTGCTAAAGGTACAGTAAGGTATAAACGTATTTCCTAATTTCCACAAGGTGTCAGAAAAACCATCCTGCACTCAACCCCACTATAATTGCTACAGTAAAGCTCAGTAACGTTCCGATCAAGACATATTCTCCCACTTTTCGTATCTCGCTGAATCTGAAAATAGATTTAGCTGCTACCAGCAGACCTATTGCTGAATATTGCTGCAGCAGAACAAAAGTAAGGATCAAAAAACGTTCCAATATGCCAATCCATTTTCCAGCATTTTCTAAACTTTCATCGCCGGATATGTTCAGCCTCCATTTTTCTGTAATTTTATTGATCAGAACACTGGACGGCCAGATTATAACAATATAGGCGACTATTATAACCCATAATTTTAATCCCGGCAGTAAAAAGTGCGCTAAAAAGTTTATATCTTCTGATTCCGGATTGATTATCCATAACCAGATAAAAAAAAGAACTAAGAAATGCCCTGCCTGGTCTATCAGGAACGAGCGAACATTATCTTTATACTTAATTTTTATACCATCAATCAAAATATGAGTAATAGAGACTGCTGCTGGAATCCATATGAAGAACCATAATCCTGAGAACAGATATGCAAACAATCCGGCAATTATAGTTACCCGCATAACATATGGTAATAATTAGTACCAAACAAGAACAATCCTATCCAACCTAATGCAAAGCTTAAACTCTTCGAAAAAGTTTTAAAATTAGCTTGAATCAGGTCTTTCAATTCATCTTCCGTTTTCA
>JAGFND010000057.1 GCA_021409285.1 Candidatus Methanoperedens sp.
CAGAAGTTTGTGGAACTGTTCACTAAGAACATAGTACGAACAGTACACGTGGATCTCTTGAAACCTATCGGAGTTGATGTCATTGACAATTTTATCTGATGAAACATCAATCCATCTGGGACGGTTGGGGGGCTTGTTTTTTTATGACCTGTATTCCTGCCCCACAAGATTATGGTTATCACATAAAAACATCGATGCTGGAAAGGATAATGAGCACATCCTGTTAGGTAAACATATTGATGAAACAACATTCAAACAGGAACGTAAAGAAATGACATTCCATGGATATGCAGCGATCGATTTTATTAAAACACCAAACGGAATGGAGATACATGAGGTAAAAAAAGGTAAAGGCGAGCATCCTGAACCGCATATTGCACAGGTGCGTTACTATATTGAACTTTTTTATGAGATGACAGGAAAAGAAGCCACAGGAGTAATACACTATCCTGTGGTGAGGAAAACCCTGGAAGTAAAAAGAGATCAGGAGAGCGTTATGGCAGATATAGAAAAAATTAAGAACATTCTTGGAGAAAGCTGTCCGAAACTTTCACGCATACCGATATGTCGTGGATGCAGATATGAAGAGATGTGCTGGGCATGAGTAAGGTTTTTTATATTTTCAAGGATGGCGACCTGTACGTAAAAGAGGGCACATTTTATTTTAAGAACGCAGAAATATCCGTTCCAATACCTGTTGAGCAGGTTATGTCTTTCGAATTACACGGCGGGTGCAATGTTTCAAGTGGGGCATTTATGCTGGCGGGAAAACATAATATTCCAATCCATATTTTCGATTATTATGCAAATTACATGGGTACATACTGGCCGAAAGAACATTATTTCAGTGGAGATCTAACTATTAAGCAAAGCCTTGTTTATTCAGATATTCAAAAACGATTGGAGCTGGCCCGAATATTAGTTAAAGGTGTTGAGAATAATATGCGTGCATTCCTGGGTCATATAGAGGGCGATAGCATGCCTTTTTTGAAAGATAACGATTTAAATGATGTAAAATCCATTCAAGATATGATGTTGATCGAAGCACGCATGCGCAAGGATTACTACAATCGTTTTGATGCGATGCTGCCTGATGGATTCAAGATAGACCGAAGGGAAATACGACCTCCAAGCAATTTTGGGAATAGTCTGATCTCGTTCGGGAATACTTTGCTATATACATTAATAATTACAGCAGCAAGGAAGACTTCTGTAAATATTACAATTCCATTCTATCATGAACCTGCAGCAGGAAGGTTTGCTCTATCTCTGGATTTGTCTGAGGTATTCAAACCAGGTATTGTAGATAGATTCCTGTATCAAATTGTGAAACAGGGCATATTACAGCCAAATCAAGTTCATTTCAATGAGGTTGGTGGGGGAATATTATTGAATGAAAACGGGAAAAAAATTTTCATGGAATATTGGGATAAATGGCTGGTACATACGATTTTTCATAAAAAGTTGAAGAGAAAAGTCTCTCACAGGCATTTACTTGTGCTTGAGATGCATAAATATGCAAAACATATCGAAGGAATAGAGAAATATGATCCTATAAAAATACCGGATGGTGATTAAAATTGTATGTTGTGCTGGCTTATGATGTCCAGTTCAATAGGACAAATCTTTTCAAGAGCTTCTGCAGGCAATATCTCACATGGGTCCAAAATAGTGTTTTTGAAGGAGAACTTAAGCCAACACAATTTACAATACTCAAAGATACTCTGGAAGATATGGTAATAGATGAGGAAAATGTTCGTATATGGACAGTTGAAGATAAAAAATTCTTACAATTGACAGCTATTGGAGATAGTGCCTCAGAGAAATCAAACTTTATCTGACCCCCCAGTAACAACCAGAAACTTAATATACGAAACCGAGTTGAATATAAACGTTTTGTTTGGTAGGTTTTTCATGAAGAACGGTACCGTGCTTGTTGTGCCTTGTTTGACGTCCACCCCTTGTGGGATTGATACATCGATTACTCGATGCTGAACTTGCGGTTTTCAAGTTTGACGTCCACCCCTTGTGGGATTGATACTAATATGCTGTCGCTGTTTTTGCGCCGGTATACCAGTTTGACGTCCACCCCTTGTGGGATTGATACATCATGTCATTTCACTGATAGTATAACGAATACAAGTTTGACGTCCACCCCTTGTGGGATTGATACACACAATCACAGTATGTGCATCCATAAGTAACTTGTTTGACGTCCACCCCTTGTGGGATTGATACATTGTAATTCCTTTATATGAGACCGCATCGATGTAGTTTGACGTCCACCCCTTGTGGGATTGATACATGAGCACGACCATAAACCAAATCTGGCAGGCTTTTGTTTGACGTCCACCCCTTGTGGGATTGATACAAGATGAAGAGGACCGGAAGACCGCTGATTGCAGAAGTTTGACGTCCACCCCTTGTGGGATTGATACTTATTCTTCAAGATTGGATCAAAGGCGAAGATTCAAGTTTGACGTCCACCCCTTGTGGGATTGATACATATTTCGATAGATGCGTATCCAAAGGGAGTTCATCGTTTGACGTCCACCCCTTGTGGGATTGATACACAATCGGAGCCATGTCAATGTTGGTTTGCTGAAAAGTTTGACGTCCACCCCCTGTGGGATTGATACGCGCTACTGTATCCAGAGCTTAAAGGTAAAGATGTTTGACGTCCACCCCTTGTGGGATTGATACATCGACATTCACGATCACATAATACCTGCCAGGCTTGTTTGACGTCCACCCCTTGTGGGATTGATACATTACTGGAATTTGGAGTTCAAAGAGAAGAATGGTGCATAGAATTGTATACCTTGGCGATATTTATTTTAGATGCAATGACAGGAAAAGTAAAGGAATTTAAGAAGGGTTATGCATCGACATTTTAATGATATGACATATCAAATTTGTTACTATATTAATGCTGAATATTACCATATTGAACCTAATAGAGTTTCCAAAAGCGATAGAGTTAGACCTCAGGGTATTATTCCCATCCAAGTCTGACTACCAACTGGCTTTAATCATTTCTACTGACCTTATAAAGATAGGCAAGCCTATCCCTGCTGTGTATTCGGTAATTGCAGCGGTTTGCTGTAAACAATAAGTTAAGACTTGTTACAAAAGATAAGCATTTCCTCATGGTTAAAGAAGTTAAGAAAAGTTTCAAAGTTGATGTGGTTTGATGATATGTTCGGAATATAGACTGATGTTGCTCAATTCAACCAGCAATACACAAGTACTGTGAATACATATACTTCCCAGGACCATGGCTGATTAAAAATATAGAGAGATGCTGCGCCGGTACTATATAAATATGCAAACATAAACCGCAACATTGTTATAAATTCTGAAGACTATACATGCACAAAGATAAAGAGTTCCTGATAATCTATCTCAAAAAAAGAAATTACTGGGTGGATAACAAAAAATGTTGCACTTTCAGACAGCAACCTGCTGAGGGTAACTTTTAAATTATACAAGAAATAATACTAAGATTGCAGGTCTGAACAACCTGTAAAATGTGTTGCAAAGTAACACATTACTTTATACCAATCCTGCGGGGTGCCCCTCGCAGGCTCCAACTTATTTTCCAATTTTAAGATTTAAAAAGCAAAGTATTTAATTCTTAAAGAGATAGCAATTGTTTGTTCAATATTTCATTTCTGTCTAACCGCATTGGTGCTCGCACCTTTTTGGCTGACAAAGGTGGAATAAATTAAGGAGGTATAAAGTAATGTCGAAAGTAAACAATGTGTTAGGTGACCTTAGAAATAAGGTCGGTATAGCTGGAAAAAGAATATTTGCGGAAGCTATCATCGAAATAGATGATTACATCGCAAAAAGATACGGCAATGCTGTCCAGTTCATGTCAGTAGAGCTGTGTGTTGTGCAGAAATCATTCCTAGTTCACTGGCTACCGGGGTGGTTGTAAATGGCTAACGCCTCAACTCCCGTATCACACAGGCTCAAAACTCCCGTAATTACTATGTAGCGGAAAGGGTAGCGAGCTTGTGGAGGAGCTTGCTAAGAAAGGAATCCTTATGGTGACACAGGGTACGATCTTTTTCAAGCAGTCTTCAAGGGAAGCCCTTGGCAGAAGTTTTTTCAGCACTCTAAAGGCAATGAAGAACTTTGCTACTGCAAATGGATCCGGCTTTATGACCATCAACTCTGCTGAAGAGGAGGTCTTGCCGCACGTCTTGAACGGCGGTTGCATGGTGGCCAAAATCTACGGTTCTCAACGAATGGGGGCGTATGAGTTTTGGAACACCGAGCGAATCCGGAATCACTCGCTCTGTCAAAAATGTGAAGGAGCCTGCATCCGCAAACAAGACTCACACAATCTGGTAGTGACACCGATCGGATGCCACAAAGCTGCAGCATTGGGTTCCAGAAAACTGGCGCCCATGATGCGTGAAGATTTCGAATCTGAGATCGGCGATCTCGACTGGCGGGATAATCAAATTCCTGCAGAGCAGGAGCAGGATTATCAGGCTCGAATCGGGGACTATGGTTATGTTACTGGCGAAGAGGAGAGCGAATCAGAAGAGCCAAGAGTTATCAGCCTTTTTGCATCCGGCGAAAAACTGGACTTCTTCGAGTTGGAGCGCAGAATGCTTCAGCAAGAAACTCTCCAAAAAGAAGCCGTTCGCAAAAAGCTGGAAAAGCTCAAAGCGAACCATACGCCTCTTGCAGTGTTGATTTCCCGGAAGGAAATGAGAGAAATTTTATCTCCGGAAGAGGAAGCGGTACTTGCAGAGGCTCTGGCGGCAACAAAAGCCGAAGCCAGCCAGGCACAGGGATTCCACCAGTGCGGCTGGTTCGTGGCTCTCAGATACCCGGAACTCAATGGCAAAGATCGCAGATGCAACCTTTGCGCCAAGTGGCGTAATGTTGGTGATAATATCTGGCCATCCAGGAAGACACAGGATGTAAACATGATGAACGCAAACATTCTGATCAGAACCCCAGACCAGGTTGTGACAGACGCAAAGGCAACTTTGCAGTTCTGCCGCAACCAGTACCGGAGTAATTTCCTGGACCATTTGGTCAAAGAATACATACTTCAGGTGAAAGCTGGGATCCTACCATGGGAGGTGTTGCCGGCGCCATTCATGTGGGAGGTCCATCTGGATGCTATCAAAAGTCAGCTAATTGACTTAGACAGTATAGGGTGGTTCGGAACAAATCGGATGGTGGAAAATCAGGTGAGCAATATTCTTCAAAGTGCTTCGCGCACTCAGAAGAAAAATGCGGTGAAGCAGCTTTCCTGGTTCCTGCAGAAATATAGAGAAGCTAAAGGACTGCAAAATCTTGACAACAACCGTGACCAGAAGATGGTCACTGCTTGGCTGGACGCTCAGTTATCAGCATACAGGTTGCCATATAGCGACGATCTCTGGTGCCCACCCAATAAGTCGGCGCCAAAACCATGTGCAGGTCCACAACCAAGATATACAACTCCTGCGATATGCATGGGCTGCCTGGTGCACAGACAGGGGAGGTGCTGAGATGCTCTCAACACTTCTTTTTGAGCTTGGTCTCAGAGCCCTGGAAGGCGACATGATTAACTTGTGGTTGGAGCTTCAACCCGATCAGATACGTGGCAATGAACAGCAGCATAGCAGGTGCACATGTCCAATCTGTTCCAGCAAACAAAAAGAGGAGGATTAAATATGATAATGAGAAAGAAACTATCACTCGTCACAATAATCTATGTGGCGTTAGTTTATCTTGTCGTGTTCCTCCTGAGTGAATATGTTTTAAATTGAACATAATGTGTTGCGAGAGGGCGAACCCCCTCTCACCTTTTAATTTTGAAGTGAAATCAAGGAAATCAAGAATAGTTTCTATCTGAACTCAATGAAATCATAGATGAAATCCGTTTTAAATTAATAAAGAAATGATGAATCCAAGACTGCAATCGATAATGAATCTGTTGATTTCAATAGACTGAAAACAGTGAAATCACTGAAATCAAGCAAAATAAGTGGAGGTTAAAATCGATATCGCATCGCTTATATGATGCTGGCCTGTAAACTTTAAGAATAAGAGACGGCAATGGAAGCATCAGATCAGAATACCATTGATTCCAACGATGGCAGCCCAGCGCCCGTAATTTGCAAACCAGCATAACTCCTTCTATGAGTAAGACTAACTGGGTTAGCAAGGGGAGATCACCCGTATGCCTTCAAAGATGATTCGACCAATTGTCATGGAGAAGAGGTAAAGAGCGAGCATCCCATAGGCATTATTAATACGAACCCTCTATCCTTCCAATAAGATATTGCCAATTCACAAGACCGTTCTTAATTGGTTAGATACTCGATTTTTTCAAAAGGTAGCCCTGCCCTCCAAAGTCTCCATATACCAAATCGATCAAACTCCCACATTTACGTTAGGGTCTGATTCCTCTGACCCTTTTTCCACTATAATAATGACTTTGCCATAATCTGTTGTAATCTGTGTATTGAACTTGCCGTGCAATCTTTCGCCCCCTACAAAAAAATCATACATAAGATTGTAAATAGTCTTCTTTATCCAATTCTTAAGGAATTCAGGCTTTTCATTTGCATTCAATATATCTCCTATGCTGGTATGCACTTCCAAAACCGGCGTAAATTTTTTCATATTTTCCAATTTCATGTAAACGTCAAAATCGTTGGATGCTAAATTTATCCCAAGTGTCTCTAGCCAATCCTCTGCCGTCCTATCCTCAAACTTCCCTTCAGCCTTTGTCTTTCCATCATCCGCCGGCGGCTCCTTTGCATATGCAAATGCAGCCTTTTGTCCTTCCTCGCTGAATATAATTGCTTTTCCAATGTCCATAGCCTGAATTGACTTAGCGGTTATTTGGAATCCCTGCTGCATGTCTGATGAAAAACCTATCAATCCTGGTAATGCAAATATAAATGCCAGGCCAGTAACAATAATCATCACACTAAGCATTCCATCTATGGATGCCGCAGTGCCGTATTCGTCCAAGTTACTACTCCAGTTGTTCCGGTCGCTTGAAGCTATCATATCCAGCCTGAACCGTCCATGACTGGAATCTTATCACTCCACTTTCATTCAAAATCAACGGCACCGAGCGAATGATATAGTGGATATTTACAGAAAAGTTCTCATTAGGCCCATTTGTGGTAATAAGAGAGGTTGGCAGAACCATATAATTTGAGTAGTTTGCCGGTAATTTTCCGGCTTTATTATTGTCGGTTGAATTGTCAATTCCTGAATTAATAAGATATCTGTTTCCGGACACTGGATCGATGTAATTTAATTCGTTATCCATAACGGTAGCCTGCGCCAGGATTTGAGTTTGAGTGATCTCATCCTGAGGCAGATGGAGGGAGACGAAAAACGTTGCCATCATTATCGCCCAAAGTGATAATGCCAGCAATGTGATTGCTGAGCTGAGCGAGCTCTCAATAGCATCAAGAGCCATTATTTTCTTCCTCCTTAGGCGCCGATAAGATTACACCCTCAGGACCTGGAATAATATTCACCTGGAACCTGGCATCGAAATCTCTCGAATCTATCTTAAAATACGCAAGCTTCGTGTTTGTAGCCATAGAAGTTGAATCATAAACATGATCCTCTTTATCCAAAATAGTCAGCGTAAGTAGATGCCCCCCATCGCTCTCAATAGTATATTCTTTACCGTTGAAAAGCCCCCCGATAAACGCCATGTTCGCAGGCTCCTTACTGGTGCCTGCCATCTCTATGCCCAACCTCATGGAACTGAACTGGCCGGCAAGGCTCTGAAAACTATCTGAGCTAATAATCTCTGTAGCTACTATCCCTGAAAAACTGATTCCGATCATCATCAGGCCAATGACTCCGACCTGGCTTGTGCTGAATGTTATTGCGTCTCCCATATGTTATCACCTAACATGTTTTTTTAGTGAATTTTACCTTGATAAACGCATAAGCTTTATCGCGCCATGTTTCCATCGTGAAGCATTGCGTTTCAGATTCAGATAAAAACGGAGCGTCTCCTCCTTCCCGATAGATTTTTGTGGGGAAACTTTTTTTGATTTCACCAGAACTACCAAGCGGTGTCGTTACATTTATGGTGATACTTTCGGCGCCGCCATCATTACCAAAGAGATTTATTGAAGTATTTTTTGGCAGGACAAGATTTTGATTTATCGACTTCAGCTTCCCCGCATAGACCAGATCGGCCTCGTTCACAATCGAGTCCTGAAACGTTGTGGCCTGTCCCATCATAAAGGTTGCCATCATCATGTTAAGAGTAGGAGCTCCCAGTATGCTCAAGGTGGACATGAACAGACCTATCTTGAATACTTTTTCTGTAGCCATTTCCAAACCTGAAGACATTTGATGGCACCTCCTTGTTAATACAAACTAACTTCAGACAAGCTGGATAGCTCCTGCTATTTCAGCAGAAACACATCTTATTACCGTATTGTTTCAGCCTTACATGACACCTGGCAAGAGCGATGATCTTGTTTGGATATTTTCTGAAGATAGATATGACGCAGAAGATTGAATCAAGAACTAATATATTTAACGCAAAAGAGCCCTCGTTCCAAGCCAAGAAGTTAGGTAATTCTTTTAAGATTTTTCCTGATATTATGTTTATTCCCTTTTACGATATCAATATTTATCATATTTCCTTTATATGCTGCAAGGAACGTGTCTTTGTTTAATGCAAGTATGTCACATTCACACAGCCTCTGGAACCGATCACATGTCCTTTCGCATACTGTATTAACGACATTATCAGAATAATTCGACGTAAAATGGAAATCTTCTGACAAAATAAGATCTATGTGATTGTTAAGGCTTGATGTTAAGATACTGCAGTCGTTATGCACATCTTTGGCGCCCACTCCGTGCTCGATGTTCATAGAGATGGTGCATTCTTTCGTAATGCTCTCCTCAAGATAATTGCGGGTATTCTCGATATTCCCAGCCCTTGCCTTCCTGCATCTTGCCATAGCCCTGTTGAACTGCTGGCTTGTGATCTGGCCAAAATAATACAGATTATCGAGTTCAGTTTGGACTGTGAATGAAATGTGACATGAAATCCTGTCTCTCCGCAGTATCTTGATAATCTCATCAATATCGCGTGAGTCCTTTAATAGAAACGATGTATCGAACAACACATTTGTGATGCTTTTAAACGGCATGATAAATAATGGAGTTGAATGATATATATATATTAACTTCATTTCATCATTACCATTGCCAGGAATCATATTAATACAAAATGAGCGTCAGATAAAAAATATATCCCTTGCATCCCTATATCTCCTCATGGTCACAGGTGAACTTTATGCGCTTGCGGCAGCCGTCTGCTGGTCCGTGGCAGCCGTGTTCTATAAGAAGGGCATAGGAGCGGGGGCAATACCGGCCGTGCTCATACGCACTTTTTTTGCCATGCTTTTTATCCTGATACTATATCTATTCCTTCGCGGGGGACGTTTTAATTTTACTCTCACCGGATTTTTATTCCTGAACCTCGGTGGCCTGTTAAGACTCATTCTTGGAGGTATGGCATACATGAAAGGTCTTGAAAATATCTCTGTATCCCGGTTCATACCTATCCTTTTCACTTTCCCGCTACTTACTATTCTTTTAAGCTCACTGCTCCTGAATGAGAAAATCCGCCCGGCAGTTGTCATCGGGACTGTTTTAATAGTCATCGGGGTATGGATATTGAGCAAAGGGCATAATTCAGGAAGCGAGAAGAATATCAAACTCGGTGTTTCATTTGCTGTGCTTGCCGCATTTCTATATGCTTTTTCCGTTGTGGCCACGAAGACCGGTTTATAGTCAAAAACGTAACTTTTATAACTAATTAGATCAATATGATTTTATGTGGCAAGACCAGAAAATATCGCAATTGAACGGCATATTAGTACCGAAGAACTGCTTAAGAGAATAAAATCTCTGGAAAAAGATGTAAAAGTATTACAGAGATTGTATTTCATAAAATATCGTTATGAAGGAGTGACTGTTGAAAATGCTGCTGAGCGTGTGGAAATATCAAAACCAGTGGCTTATATCTGGCAAGAGAGATGGAACAAAGAGGGATATGATGGCTTAAAACCGAAATTTGCAGGAGGTAAACCATCGAAACTTTCTGAGGATCAAAAAGACCAATTAAAAGAAATTCTGGATATGCGAGATGACTGGACAACAGAGGAAATAAGGAAACTCATATCGAAAGATTATAAGGTTGAATATAGTCTAAAGCAAATACGAATAATTTTAAGAAAATTTGGTATGAACCTTGCAAAACCTTTTCAGCATGATTACCGAAGACCAGAAGATGCTGAAGATATCCTAAAAAAAACATCCCACAACTGAATGGGGATACAATCATTGGTTTTCTTGATGAATCATCACCTCAAACGACAGCAAATACCCAAAGATTGTGGTCATTTAGAAAACCTACAATATACAAAAACACTACAAAGCTGAAGGCAAATTCCTTTGGGTTTTATGCATTGAATGGGAAATCTGTTATTGACTTCAAAGAGCGTTCAAAAAAAGAATGTGTTTGTGAATTTTTGGGTGAAATTAGAAAGAAAAACCCGATTAAAAATATTATTGTTATTCTTGATAATTTCAGTTCACACAGAGCGAAGTCAACTATCGATTATGCAAATGAGATCGGAATCAAATTGGTATTTTTGCCGCCATATTCACCCGATCTGAATCCAATTGAATATATCTGGAAAAGTATCAAGAAAATAATCTCAAAAGATTTCATCATTGATCTGGATCATATGAAAAAGATAATCCGTGGCAGTTTTCAGAAATTTTCATCAAAATTGAGTTTTGCAAAGAGGTGGATTGAAAAGTTTATGGACAATAAGTTATAAATGTTAGGTTCTTAACTATAAACGATGTTGACCCGTTCCAGTCAGTACTTATAAGCATGCCTGTTCCCCTTGCCCTGTTATATATTGCTTATTCCTTGAACCGGGGGACAGCGGCTATCTTGAAATTCAAAAAAGAAGCTTACATCATTCTCGGGCTTGGCGGCATTGCTGGTATGGGATTCGGAAGCTACTTTTTCTTCGTAAGTTTAACGACTATAGGAGCAGCAAAAGCCACAAGTCTTGGTGCGATTACACCTTTTCTTTCAAGCTTGATAGCGCTTTTGGCATTAAAAGAGAAGATAACTCTTGAACTAGTCCTGGGCATGACCGCAACCATTTCCGGTATATGGGTGATATTTTAAATAGTGTTGTTTATAAACAATAAATTCGCTTGAATTTGTCGAGTATACACGATAAATATAAACCGATGGAAAGCCATTGATATCTCATATGGATACAAAAACAAAATTAAAATATGTCTTTGTGGAATGGCAGGAACAGGAGCTGCCCACATTCCAGAAACGCCATAAAATTCTGGATCTTAACAAGCCCCATATCGAAGATATATTGGGGGTTAGGCGATCCGGCAAGACATTTTTTATGTATCAGCTTATCTCCCAATTGATTGATTCTGGCATACCAAGAACGAACATAGTCTACATTAATCTCGATGATGAAAGGCTTCTGCCTCTAAACGGCGATGAATTGCGATTGCTTGTTGATATCTATAAAGAATTTTACGAAATATCTGAAAAACATAAGTTATATCTTTTCCTTGATGAGATACAGAATGTGCCCGCATGGGAGAAGTTGATAAAAAATACTTATGACAGAGAAAGGAGTGTCAAGATTGTAATCAGCGGATCAAATGCATCGCTGCTGTCAAACGATCTTTCAACCCTGTTAACTGGAAGGCACTTAACGACACGCATGTTCCCATTCAGCTTTGCTGAATTCCTTGATTTTCATAATATTCTGGTTGATTTTAAAACCCTTCAATTTTCAAAAACAAATATCGAAATTAAAAAACAATTCAATGAATACATGGAAAATGGCGGTTTTCCTGAAGTCATATTCTATCCATCGATAAAACATAGAGAATTGCTGCAATCTTATTTTGAAGATATAATCCATAAGGATATAATATCAAGACACAACCTGCGCAACACTCAAACCATGAAGCAGTTGAGCATATTCTGCATATCAAATATCGCAAAACCATATACCTTTAATTCATTAAAAAAATTATTTGCAAATTACGCCTCATTGAGCACCGATGTAATAATCAATTACCTGTCCTATCTCGAAGACGCCTTTTTATTGTTCAGCTTAAAGCATTATGATTTCTCTTTAAAAAAGCAGATAAACAAGCCTAAAAAATTATATTGCATTGACACTGGCATGATCAATGCGGTTTCATTCAGGTTTTCAAATAATATTGGGCAATTATATGAAAATCTTGTATTTTTGCAGCTATTAAGGTCAATTAAAGAAATATACTACTGGCAGGGTGATAAGGGTCTTGAAGTGGATTTTGTGATAAAAGAAGGTCTAAAAGCCAACCGATTTATCCAGGTTTGTTCAGATATATCAGATGCGGATACTCGTTCCCGTGAGATAAAAGGTCTTATTTCAGGACTTGAATTTTTTGATGTTCCGGAAGGGACTGTCATAACATCTGACCGGTTCGAAGAAGAAACAATTAATGGAAAAAAAATCCGATATGTCCCTCTCTGGTACTGGTTACTTGAAACCGAGCCCCACTAATGCTCTGTCTTGAGCCGTGGCTTCGCAACCTCACTTATCAATAAGAAAAGCTACCCATAGGTCATTCTTTAACCGTTTCTCAAAAATGCATTGCCTGTGAACTACCTCACGCTAAAGCTATGGCGATCTTGGTGCTATGACTTTAAATAGCAAAAAGAATAGACTGTTAAAGAGGTGAGCATATGATCAAATATCGATGTACTGTCTGCAGTTATATTTATGACCCTGAGGTTGGAGATGCCCCAAAAATCAAACCCGGAACTGCCTTTGAAGACCTTCCTGATGACTGGGTATGTCCTGTGTGCGGGGTCGGTAAAGACATGTTTGAAAAAATATAAGGGAGTTTGAGAACTTGTGCAATATATGAAAAACCATGCGTGGGAGGTTAAACTCGGCATAGCACTGGTATTATTTTCTATCATAGTCTATGAGATAAAATTTCTATTCCTTGGCGACCCTGAAAATACCTATTTTTATGTCTTCAATGCGCTGGGTTTTCTACCACTCAATGTACTCCTGGTGACCCTCATCCTGAACCAGCTCCTGATCATACGTTCTAAGAAAGAGAGAATGGAAAAACTGAACATGGTGATCGGAACATTCTTCAGCGAGGTCGGGACAAAACTTCTGGTGTATTTTTCGGATTTAGATCCCAACCTTGAACAAATTCGCGGTCACCTCATAGTGAGCAATGGCTGGGAAGATGATGATTTCAGCCGCGTGCATCGGAAGCTCAAGCAATATATATATACAGTGGATATCAAAAAGGTTGAATTAATGTCGCTAAGAGAGTTCCTTATTCAGCAGCGTAGCTTTCTGTTACGGCTATTGGAAAATCCGGTTCTCCTCGAGCACGCCGAATTCACGGACATCCTCCGTGCAGTTTTCCACTTAACTGAAGAGCTTCAGAGCAGGGATCACCTGGACTATTTGCCGGAGACTGATTATGCCCATCTCGCCGGGGATATTCAGCGCGTTTATACGCAACTGGTTTTTCAATGGCTGGATTATATGAGATACCTGAAGAAGAATTACCCGTATCTCTTCTCACTCGCAATGCGGAAGAATCCGTTCGATGAGACAGCTTCGCCCATCGTGCGGTAATCATGATATGATAAATATAAAAGGTATTGTTGCCAACTGGACAGGAAGGTCATAGTTACAGTACTTGACCAGATAATGCCTCATCTTCTTAGAACGGTTCCAAAGGGTGCATACGTTCAAGAGTCCTTATTCACATGCGCCGCTGGATCGTGCAATATCTCTATCAGATAAATCACATTACCTTAGAAATTATAGCTTCAATATTCTCACTGCAGCAGGAATATAAAACAGCCGCACCTCATCACCTGTCCCAAGGATGACCAGAGGAGTCCCATCAATGTTCAGGCAGGTCCCTTCCCTCAGGCACCTGACCACCACTTCGTCGTGTTCCCTGAAGCTGGCAGTTTTGGTGACAATGGGTTCCATATCAAGCAACTCCTCATGCCCGATACTATAATTGATAAGTGGCTCGCTGGTTATTGCAATTCCTGCAGGCAGACCCAGAGCTGCGGCAAGCGATGTTCCGCCAGCAAGTCCTTTACCAAGATACCTTTTTTCAAGAGGAGCAGCGAACATCTGACCGAACACTCCTTTATGAACCAGTGTAACTTCAACTTCTTCCACGGCTGAGCGCTCAATATACACCTCAGAATCCGTGGTCCCCACTCTAAATGGAGAAGCAGGTATCTTTTTACCCTTCATAAATTCTACTGCGTTTACCTGCACAACACGCCCCTTAAGCGTTGTAAGGACAGTATCACCCAGGACAACATCATTAAAGCCAAGTCCAACCTGCTCATTGTTCAGGGTTGTGAGTATACCCCCAACTTTCTGCACAGTGAGCGCGTGCAAATCAAGTTTATCAAACTCCATAGCCTTTATCGTGATGAGAGGGCCTGCATTGGTACTGCCTGCTCCAATACCCAAGATGGGTATATCTGCACCTTCTTTGAAGAGGCTGTATGCTACATCTGACATAGTTCCATCGCCCCCTACAACCAGGATAACATCAACAAATGAGGACAATTCGGCTGCAACAGTCATTGTAGCCTCTCTTCTTCTTCCGAGATGTGGACGGATAATACAGCAATCGCAGAACATCTCAATAGCCCTGCGAGTTACATCCTCGATTGCATGCCCCCCAGAGCCTGCCGCCAGATTGACAATCACTCCAAGATTCTTGATATTCAATGAGGGTAGGGTTCTGGGGTCTTTTGAAGTAATATTTCTATCATCTCTTTGAATTCTATAGAATTACCTCAGAGCTGTATATTAAAGAATCGTCAAAATCTTTTTCCGGACTCGATCTTTTCCAAGGTGCGGTTTTACCCAGTTCTGATCTGACTATAAGATCCAAAAAAAACGATAAATAATATAAACTCTCATGCGTCAACGCCGAGATGCTTCGCTCTTCAGAACGGCAGTCGGTTACTTAATCATTCTAAGCTTTCACTTGTTTTAATATTTTTCTGTCAATCGTTCACGTTAGGTATATGGCATTTATTGTGGCTTTCTTATCGATAGTCTTCGTAAAGAAATGCTATACTTTAAGTTCGCTGTCACTTTTCTTGTGGTCACAGATATTTATTTTAATTCTTGAACCTATCTTGTTGTCAATTTTTCAGAACAGTACTTTCATAATCTTGCCCCATGTTCATCGCTTTATAGCTTGAACCCTCCCCACGGCGGAAACAACGAGGTTGCTTGCCCCAGCCATTTCATGGTAAGGTTACGGGCTGCTTTTCATATTTGAAAAAAGATGCCAGACTAATAGAAATATTTATAACAAATTAGTTACTAACAAATGTGTTAGTGATATCATGAACTTCACATTGCAACCAGTGAAAGGCGAGAAATTCATAAACAGGAATGAACTGTTGGAAGAGATGGTCACGGAATTAAAAGATAAAAAATCAACTGTAGGTTATGCTCTTTACGGAAAAAGAAGGATTGGAAAGACTTCTGTCCTGAAAGAAGTTCAGAGGAGGCTTGAAAAAGAAGAGGGCATTGCTGTCGTCTACTTTTCAGTCTGGGACCTAATCGAATCTAATTTAACAGAATTCTGCCAGAGATTAAGCATAGAGATTATCGATGCATTCCGGCCCCATATTGGTTTGAAATATAAAACAATAGAGCTGATTCAAACACCCCTTACAATGTTAAGAAAAATCCTGGACAGGTCAGAGCTTAAAGTAGTTTATAATGAAATCGAATTTATTTTATCTAAAAAAAAAGATGCTGAGGAGGGAATTTTCCTTGAGCATGCATTTAATATTTCAGAAAAACTTGCAAAAAATACAGGACTAAAATGCGTTCTCATGATAGACGAATTCCCCTCGATCATTGTTTTGAAAAGCAATAACACAAAAGTTGGTGATGCTGTTCTCAAAAAAATTAGAACAATATCAGAAGATTGGGAGCTAACTGCTCTTTGTATTTCAGGTTCAATAAGAAGCACGATGGACCTCGCGGTTTTAGCTTCAAGTTCTCCATTTTACAGACAGCTAATCGTAAGGGAAGTCAAACCGCTCAAAAAAGAACATGTCTATGAATTGTTATTGAAAAATCTTAAAATAACAGATGAAGGTATCGAGGAGATCTACAATTTTTCCTCCGGAATACCTTTCTATGTTCAATTCATAGGTAAAATGCTAGAAAGGTGTGAAACAAAAACTTTAGATCAAATTAAAAAGATAGAAAAGGATTTCTTGACAGAGGAAGGAAACATATTGTTTAAAGAAGAATTCAATACACTGAGTCCAAAGGAACGCTTGATCATTATTAATATCGCAAACGGATGCCATACACCAAAAGAATTAGCAAAGGCCATAGGAGATAAAATCTCGAATGTTAATAGGTTTTTGACATATCTAAATGAAAAAGCGTATGTCTCAAAAGAAGAAAAGGGTCGCTATGTTCTGGATGACCCTGTTTTCGAAAAATGGTTAAAAATGGTCATAATTCCAATATCAACAGGATAATCTCTTACATAACTCTGGAAAAATAGCCATATTAAATGTGCCATTTCGAATGGAAAGACATATTTTAGACGTTGGGGTCAAGGGGTAGAGAACCCTGCGCCCTTCGAGGGCGCAGATGAATCTTACCCCTTGGTATTTATTATTATTACTTTTACGCCACCCTATCCTAAAAGATATATCTTCATGGAAGAATGTCAATGCTGCATGAAAAGAACGTATCAATTCAGGATATACCCAAACAAGAACCAGGAGGTTAAACTGAATAGCACTCTTATCACATGCAGACGTCTTTATAATAATGCTCTGGCAGAACGAAAACGTC
>JAGFND010000058.1 GCA_021409285.1 Candidatus Methanoperedens sp.
AACATTTTGTATTAATCACGGTTTATTCTTTTGGCTGCGTATTCCTTCCAGGCATCGTCTTCGTTTTCCCAGTCGATTTTTTTGGGCAGTATATCCACTTTTTGAAGTATGATCTTCCCGGTTTCTATGGTCACATCGAGATAATCACCTACGTCAATATTCAATTGCTGCCGAATAGACTTGGGAAGAGTTAATAGTCCCTTTGATGACACTTTTACCAATTCGCTCATGTCTTAGATGTTAGAATTCTAAGATATTAAGCTTTTCGTGGCTTATCATTTAGTGTCTTCATCAGGTCGTGGTTTGTTGCCTGCGCGAACGCCATGTTCAATGCTCCGGATCTTTGCACTACATCCACGGTCACAGCATCGTTGCCCAGCTCTGCTATCTCTATGGTCTTTGTTGATACCTTCATCTGGATTGCCTGCTGGACGCTGTATGTGCCGTTCTTGGCCTTCGGGATGTATGACAAATAAAAAAGCAGATGACCCTCCAAAAACTTAATGAGCAGACAAAAGAAAAAATAAAGTTATCTCGACTGTTCCAGATTACTCTTTATATTTGACATGACAAAAGGGCTTCCTCTCGTTCTTGCTCCGAAAGTTTTGATAAAACAGTATTTGTCTCCCCAATATCCACAATCTTACCAAGACGCATCAATGCTGTCCTGTCGCATACATGAGCAACAAAATCCATATCGTGCGATACAATGACAAATGTCTCTCCCAATGTTTTTCTGGCTTGGATGATAGACTTTGCAACTTCTATTTTTGTTACAGGATCCATCGTTCCTGTAGGTTCATCAAAAACAAGTATCCTCGGTTCTTTGATAAATACCTGTGCCATCGCAACCCTGTGCCTTTCTCCCTCGCTCAGTTCATCAGGCATTTTAGCAAGGATTTCCTTTGCTTTTTTCTCTGTGAAACCTGCGGTCCTCAATGTATGGATAGCTTTTCTTTCACCCAGCTCAAAAGGCAAATCAAGACCGATAGATTCTGTCAGGTTGTCAATGATATTCCTGTGAGGATAAAGACTGTATTCCTGATGTAATACTCCAATATATTTTGTGGCTCTACCTTTCTTTTCAGCACCTAATTGTGTCAAATCTATCCACTCATCCCCAATTCTGACATCAATTGAACCTGATGTTGGCTTCAATAATCCCGAAATAATCTTGGATGTCGTGGTTTTGCCTGCACCGCTTACTCCTATTAACCCCAGTATCTCACCTTCATTTACTTCAAAACTTACATTATCGACTGCCCTCACTATACCTCTGTCAAGAGAGAAGTATGCCATGTTCAGATCATGAGTGCGAACAACGGGTTTACCAATATCAACTTTTTCAAAGTCGCCTATATTCCCTACTTCTTCCATGAACGCCGAGCAAACATCCTGCGGATCACCGATTTTTATAATCTTCCCTTCATCAAGCCACAGTGCTCTATGTGAAAGCTCTTCGATAACCTTGGGCCAGTGGGAGGTGATAACAAGCGACATATTGAAATCCTTGGTCGCTCTCAGGATGGTTTCATGAACAATATCTGCGGTCCTGGGGTCAAGTGTCCCTGTGGGTTCATCTGCCAGTAATATTAGGGGTTTTTTCACAAGCTGTCTCGCTAATACGACGCGCTGTTTCTCACCTCCGGATAATTCTCTTGCTATATGCATCATCCTGTTGGAAAGATTGACCTGATCCAGAAGGTCAGCGGCTTTGTTTATTGCATCAGGTCCAAGCTCGCCTATCTCCTGAAGTGCATTCATCACGTTCACGATAACCCTCTCATCGCCATACAAAGCAAAAGTTCTCTGGAGCATAATAGCAATTCTTTTGGTTATCTCTTTTCTTGAAATGTCATGGATGGGCAATTTTACGAAATCTGCATCGAACGGCTTAAATGTTGTATGACATATTGGGCAGCTAGTCCCGACTTTGCTTGGAAGTTCAATGCATCCGTTGCTGCATCGAGAAAGATGGTAGATCACACTACCTGAAACATTATCAAAACCATCCACACCTCTGAGTATATGCATGAGAATGGATTTTCCTGCGCTGCTCTTTCCCAATATACCGATAATTTCTCCTTCTTTGATTTCAAGGTTAAGATTTTTAAGAACATCAACTCCATCAAAGCTAACACAAAGGTTTTTTATTTCAATAAATGGCTTCATGTATTAGTCTCCTCTGTGTTCTCCGCAGGTATTCTCATGCCGAAATGCTGGGCAACCGTATCATTCAAACCATCTTGCCTTATTATTGGTATGCATATTTTCATTTGTTAATCCTCCTATCATTCTTGTTTCTGCATTTTTGAATTCTGATTCAGTTTTTCATGAAGGATAAATTAGATTGATTAGAATTAGATTTTTTCCCGCATATGTACGGGTTAAAATCTTAAGTTGTGTTGTTCTTAAAATTCCTGCATGTGAACATCTCTCTGTAACAACAGAATCTAACTGAAATGTCCTGACGCTGTCTCATCGGAGGGTTTGCAATACCTAAAATGGAGATTGATGTTAACGGTTTGAAGGAACTGATAAAAGATGCTACAAATGATCGTTCAGACAAGCTGGTATTTAGGGATATGTTTCGGTGGTATTACATACGGATTTAAGTAATTTAACGGATAATGCAGACAAACTCTCCCTTAAAGAGATGGTCTCTTCTCTTTTACAATGGCTGTACACCAAAATATTCAGAAAAAATCCTTCGCTGCCCTGCCCTAAGGATTTCAGACATTGTCGATGGGGATACATCATATATCCGGGAGAGAGCGCTAAGGTTAACCCTCCTCGGATATTCATAATATCCATTACTATATGCGAACTGAAGGATTTCCTCCTGTCTCAAGGTTAGCCCGGATGCACCCGAGGACCCTGATACCCGGGTTAACTGAACTTCGCATTTGTTTTTTCCAAGCAGATAAACTAGGTCATGTATGGCGCTATTGCTTTCAGCCGCAACTGCCCATTCAAGCCATCCCTCACCCCCGGACTTTGATGAGAACATAAAGCAATCGGATTGCTTCAAGGCATTACAGGCTGCGCATTTGTCAATAATTACTTCCCCCATCACCGCCTGATCAGATTCACGGGAGAAACTTGCTCTTACCACGTCTTTATGGCTCCGTATCTCGTTGAGTATATCGTCCATGTTTTCATTTGAATTGAGTCTGACAAGACCCCTTCCACCTCTGGATTGATAGGGTTTGCAGCCGAATACTCTGATGTCCACATTATGATTCTGAAGTAATTGAATCATCCAGTTATTTGGAATCTTAAGTCGCAACACTGCCCATCTGATACAAGAACCTCCCTTATTCGTGTGTATAGCACTGCTATTAATAGTATTGCTATCAAATAAACATAGATTACACTATATAAATATGTTTTGTAATTTTCCTATGAAACTCTGATGAGTCATAGCCTCATACACGAAGGATGAAAAACTTGATTATCCCATTCATTCGCCACGGCAAGAAACCAGGATCTTCCCCAGTTCTTCATGAAACTCCATCCAAAGCGTTCTATACCTTACAACACGATACTGGTCTTTGGTCTGATTATGACCATTTTTGTCGTTTTATGGGTTTAACAAGAGCGGTTGAGATATCCAATTTTACTTCGTTGCTGTATTATACCATTGCTAACTATGCTGCGTTAAGGCTGGAAAAACCAGTGTTTCGTCGTGTGGTTCTTGTTCTTGGATTAACATCCTGTGTTTTATTGCTGTAAACCATTTGACGCGTGGTTCAAAAATTTAAAGAAATAAGAAAACTGCAACCAGAAGCGTAGCTGCTGATCCCCTATTTCTCTCTTAGAATTACGTATATATTTTTCAATAATTTCTCAGCAGTGTAAGGCTTTGTCAAAAAGGCATGCAAATGAATATCTGAAACTTCCGCGAGTTTATCTTTTTCGGTTAATCCACTGACTCCTATTATCTTGATATCAGGATTAACCTTACGCAATTCTCTAATGCTGGCTGGGCCATCCATAATCGGCATCATCATATCTATAAGAACAAGTTTGATTTCTTCTTTATGTTGGAAGTATAGTGCAGTTGCCTCTTTTCCATCATTCGCCATGATCACTTTATATCCATGCGTTTCCAATATCGAACAGGTAATCTCACGAATCATGTTTTCGTCATCAACAACGAGAATTGATTCCCCCTTCCCCCTGAGAAGTTCAGGTTGTTCCATCTTCACCTTTTGATCTTTAATTGTCCCAATTGTCATAACAACGGGTAAATAGACTTTAAATACCGTTCCTTTTCCAACTTCGCTATACACATTCATAAATCCGCCGTGGCTTTTCACAATTCCAAGGGCGGTAGAAAGACCAAGACCAGTACCTTTACCATGTTGTTTTGTCGTGAAAAAGGGATCAAAAATTCTATCCATTATTTCAGGAGGAATACCAGTTCCTGTGTCAGAGACGGTGATGACAATATACTGATCAACCTTGGCATCGATATTCATACGGGAGTAGTTTTCATCAATGAAAATATTTTCAGTAGAGATTCTGAGAATCCCCCCGTCAGGCATTGCGTCCCGGGCATTCACGCAGAGGTTCATCAGAACCTGATGGAGTTGTGTGGCATCTCCACAGATCGTCCAGAGGTCTTTTGACATATCGGTTCTGATTTCAATGGATCTTGGGAACGTCTCTTTTGCTATCTGCGTTATTTCAGATATAAGATGTGATACTTGAAGGTCTGTACGTTTACCTTCCACACCGATTGCAAACGATTGAATCTGTTTTACCAGGCTGGCTCCACGTTGTGTGCTTCGCTCGAGGGCATTAAGCAATTTCTGGCTTCCATTATCTGTGATTTTTTCCTGTAATAATTGCAGAGACAGCATCATTGGTGTCAGTATATTGTTAATATCATGTGCTATGCCGCTAGCAAGCGTGCCTATGCTCTCCAGCCTTTGCGCACGTAGGAACTGCGTTTCAGACTTCTTCTTTTCTGTAATGTCGCGGACTATAATTTGCATCCCATGCTTGCCCTGGTGGATGAAAGGTGTTGCAGTTACCTCCACATCTATAACAGATCCATCTAGCCTGACAAATTTTTCTTCGATAAGGGGTACATCCTCTCTTTCTTCTTTCATCTGCTGAACTCGCTCTTTGACCGCCTCTCGATAGTCGGGATGAACGAAATCCATTATCTCTTTTCCAATGAGTTGTTCTGGGTTTGTTGCACCCAGAAGTTTTGCCCCGGCAGGGTTTATAAAGACAATCTTTCCCTCGCTGTGAATGGCGATCGTATCCGGGGAAGCCTCAACAAGGTTACGATAGCGCCCCTCGCTTTCTCGCAGCGCCGCATCTGATAACTTGCTCTGGGTGATGTTCTCAACTATTTCCAGAAAACGAAAAATACTTCCATCATCGTCCACTTGAGGAATTGTTGTTACTTTAACAATCGAATTCCCCAAAGGTCTTTCGATGATTGTAGGTCTCCTGGTATTAAAACACTCATCTTTTTTACAAAAACTGCAAATTTTTTCCAGCCCCTTTTTTGTAGAATCAGCGTATTCTCCTACAGTCTCATAACAAGGCCTCCCAATCAGATCATCTTCATTAAGGCCTGTTAGTTCGTAAAAGAACTTATTTGCATTTAACAATTTGAATTCAGAATCAAGATACGCAATTCCCAGGGGAAGATTTTCAAAGATTGTTTCTAATTCCTTTAGAAGGTTAGATAGATTTTCTTCGGCATGCTTTCGCTGTGTGATATCTTTGGCTATAACTGAGAGGCCAGACTTAGAAGGATAGGCATTAATTTCAAAAATGAGATCCTTGCCCCCAACCCTGAACTTATTAATGAAATGCACAGGTCGCTGCGTTTTCAATACTTCCGTATATAGCTTCTCAGCTCTTGCCCCTTTTAGTTCTGGGAAAATTTCGAAGAGAGATTTTCCAGCAACATCTTTTGCCAAAATTCCTGTAAGAGCTTCCGATGCATTATTCCAGTATGTATATCTCAAATCTTGGTCTAACGCATAAAAAATGTCCCCGATGCTTTCGGCAAGTTCCCTGTAACTCGCTTCAACTTCCACCAATGTTTCATTAGCTTTTACCAGCTCTTCTGTCCTTTCCTGGACTCGTATTTCTAATTCATCATGCGCTTTATGCAGTTTCTCTTGCGCACGTTTTCTTTCAACGATTTCTTGTTGAAGTTGTTCATTGGTCATTTTTAGTTCGCCGGTTCGTTTCTGAACAAGTTCCTTCAGGTGCTCACGGTGCTGCGTCAATTCAGCCCCATACCGTTGAAAAGTGATGAACATATACGAAAGTACGGTAAGATATGCTGCTAATCGTAGTACGTGCCAGAACCACCAATCTGCATCCCATATTTGTGAAAACTGGAACAACAGACCTGCCCAACCATTAAGCAGGCAGAAATTGAGGAATAAAAAATCCTCATGACTATGGTTGGACTTATAACGGATAACAAAAAACACAGCTGCCGATAGAAAGAAAAACCCTCCTAGCATATTGATTGTTTTGGCAACGGATGTAAAATTGCCCTCGCTAATCATTGTTGGTAATATATGAGAATAAACCGAGAATATGCTGAGAGTAATGATCACTACAACCACCACAATATGCAATGCTCCGGTTGGTCGTGATCGTGCAATGCGATCCGGCATCCAGACCATTGCAAACAAAAAACCGCCGACCAGGACAGCCATGCCGTGCATCCAGACGAAAGAGTCACCTTGAGGGCTAAAAGCATGGAATCCATCGAGTAGACCCATACTGATCAGAGCCAACGAAACCCAGATGTAATAACCGGGGACTCTTTTATCCTTTTGTAGTAACAAGATGAGTATGGCGAGGGACAATGCGGTGAAACTTCCCAAAGATTCGACAACTGAGTGGAGTGGTATATCAGCCCAGTACTGGTCTAATAGAAACAGATGCAAAAATGTACTTCCAATAATCGGAAGAAGACCGCTCAAGACCAGAGTTATAATCAAGTATAGTTTAATGCGCGGGGTGTTCATTTTTCTCCCTTTTTTTCTAGTGCTTCACGTCCGTTTTTATATCTGTTTTTCGTTTCGTAATTTCAGGTTTTTGATTGTCCCGATTAAACCGGCCTTCTAAAGTTTAAAGTTAGTTAAATTTTCTTCTACTTAGCGTTTATGGTCGCCTCCAAAGACATTTAGCTCCTTTTGGTTGCCGTAGCCCCTGTCGAATTATAATAATTAGAGTATGCTGTTCATCACCTCCTAAATCATGAATATTCATCGAAGTCATACCCTATAATGGTGCAGTTTACCGGATGGTCGATGGTTTTGCATTTCAGTCGGTTTGCTAAGCATCTGGGATATTACATAATGTGGATCATGGGCACGGTTTTATTGACCAGACAGGCTCATATGAGCATGAGAACGCATTTCGTTTGCAATAACGTCAGTAATAAGCATCATTCCAGATTAACATCAATCGTACAGTTATGGCTCGAACCCGGGTCGTCGCTGTAAACGAACGTATTCTTCCCGGCATCCGCTTCAGGCACCGTACCGCTTATACTGCCTGCTCTGCTGCCGTTTATTGATACCGTGCCATCCTTCGATACGACCATGACATCGCCAGGGCTAAGTGTCCCGTACCACTCCATCATATCCACCCCATTGCTTATCGCTGGATTTATGATAGCGCCGATAGCGGTCAGCGTCCATTCTGGCGTCGTTGGCGCCCGACCTTCTGACACAAACTGAATGTCCGCTGGCGATGATATTACTGCCACTGTGGCTGAATTCGATACTATACCATATTCCCTTGTGTCCGCCGCCAGCATTGTTATTGTCATCCTGCTATTTTCTGGTTTTATTATATCCAGTATCTTTTTGAAATCCAATGATAACAGCGTTATCTTCTTATCAGGATGGAGTTTCAGGATCTTCTCTCTGTTATCGAATAACACTTTTCTCAGGTTCAGGATATCTCATCATTGCTGATGTATCCTTCCCAGGTAGTTGTCCTCAGGCCCCTGTCGTCTTTGGCAAACTGCCTGTTCTCATCCCCTAATTTGGAGATCGTACCAGTATCGGCTTGCGTAGAATCAGTGATCCTGTGCGTGAACTGCACAAGATTTATTCCATTCAGTTCGAAATATTTAAATTCCAGTGACATGACCTTCTTTCCTTTAATGAGTGGTCGCTGCCATCTGCAATCTTCGGCTTCCTGCTATTTCAAGCCGCCCGGTTCTCAGGTCTTCAAGTATCGCCTCTCCCTTCGTCTCGTAGTATTCCATGACTTCCGGTTTTATGAGCGCGCCGTTTGAACCGCGCTGTATATCCCGCATCGCCTGCGCCGTGCTCTTGAACTTGCTGATTTTCTGTATTAGCTGCGGCCTGTCAGCAAACGGTGCGGTGTATCTTCTGTATAAGGAGGCATCGATCTCTGCATCTACGTCTGTTATGATCTTGATTATTTCAGCATCGGTTATCACAGCTTCATTGCCAATGTCATTCTCTTCGAATACTTCCCTGATCTCATCAACTGTGGAATACATTTTAGCACCTCACCTTAAAGCGCGCTCTCTTGATGGTGACGAAGTCTGAACTGTTTATTACTGTCGCCCTTGTGGTGTACGTACTTCCGCTGACCGCAGTTGTCGGGATAGTGTATGTATAATAATAATTGCCCGTACACTCTCTGGCGGCTGAACCGGTCGATACCTTGTTCCCGTCAGTGTCAAAAATATCTACAGTCACCGAACTGGGGTCTACTAAAATGTCATACCTGTCCCGCTTTGCGAAGGCATAATGCCCTGTGTCACGGATTTCCATGTGGGCTACTAAGTTCTTTGTAGGGTTGCCTGACTGGCCCGGCGGGATCTCTCCATGGAATGTGAGCCACTCAGGAGCATGATAATCTTTCTCTTTTGCAAGGATCTTTTCACCATCAGCGAGTCTGGATTCGAAATCATCGAGGCTGTTGGCGAAGAGCGTGAAGCCTATCATCACTTTCTTGCCTTCGGAATTTGTCTTCTCGAACCTTAGATCGAAGTGATGCTTCTTTCCCCACCAGTGTTCGTGAAGCACGAATGGCCCCTCCAGGACAGGCGCTCCCGTCTCCTGATTTGGATCAGCGGCGTTTATTTGGGCTTTTCGGAATGCTGCCATCCTTTCTAATACTGCAGATGTATCAGGTTCGGTATTCTCCTTATGTCCTCTGATATGTTCGGGAGCTTATCTTCAATAAAGTTAACCTCGTCGGTTCTTACAAGAACAGCCGGACCGACCTTGGCAACAGCGACGCGGATCCCATCCCATTTGGGCTCAATATAATACGAGCCTTTAAAATCCTTGAAATCCTGTAAATTATAATATTCCTGGGAAGCGCCTGCGGTCTTTTTGGGCTTCATGAACTTCAGCGTATCGAGGAACTTTTTCACTGCATTGAGTTTTTTGATGTCTATTGCAGGACCCTGCGGCTATGTTGAGTCTGTGATTACATGAAATGGTGCAGGCAATTCGGTGTCTGCAATAATGTCGATGTCATTGCTGCTGAATCCCTTCTCTGCCATTCCGCCCACAATGAAACCTTCCTTTACCCCATGTTTATCCAGAAGCTCCGCTGCGCTATTGAGTGTTATCATGTACAACTCCACCTCACTTCGAGTGGATTCAGTGCTTTTGTCTGTGGGCCCATTAAGGTAAAATAGACATCGTTTATATTTAAGCACTAACTTACTATTGTATTGTAATAGTGATATTTGCTATATAAGAGAAGCCCCGTACAAGGCGCGAGCGTAACGGTCACTGAAGACGATGGAAGTTTCATGCTCGTATAAAACTCGTATAAAGCGATAAAATCTAAAATAATATAGGCGTATTGACGTAAAATCAGGACGAAACAGTTTCAAATATAGTTGCAATACTATGAATTGCAACTTTAGAATATCCAGAAGCTGGGCACAATTGCAGATTTCCTTTAAAACATTTCAAGGTCAGCCTTTTATATTAAATGAAATACAATAAATATTGAGTGGTGCGTCCATGGTAAATAGAGATAAAACAATCGACATTCTACGAGGTTTGGCAATTTTCACCATGGTAGCAGCTAATATGGCTGGTCCCGTTTTAAGCGAACCTCATCCATTCTTGTTCCGTTTTTATGGTTCATTTGCAGCTCCTTTATTTATTCTCATTTCCGGAATGATGGTTGCTCTCACAACTCAAACAAAAGGCCATAATTTTAATTACTTCTTAGTTCGAGGAATGTTGGTTATAGCCGTTGGGGCGCTTATTGATGTGCTTATATGGAAAATTTATCCTTTCACAACGGTTGATGTGCTCTATCTGACAGGCATCTCGTTGCCTCTGGCATACCTTTTTCAGCGGTTGAATACTTCGTCCCAATGGCTTATTGTAATTTCTATTTTCTTTTTTACGCCATTCCTTCAAAATATTTTTGGGTACGCAGATTATCCTACAGAATTCTTTTTTCCTTTGGGTGGGTTAACTATTATTATTGGGAATCAAACAAACATACTCAACCATTGGCTGGTAGATGGCTGGTTTCCTATATTCCCGTGGCTAGGATTTTCTTTACTGGGTGTAATTCTTGCTAATTTACGCTTGAAATATAAAACATTTGGAGGAAGTGTTTTTTTCATAACTGGAATTTTCTTATTAGTATTTGGCAGTGTTATCTGGTATTTCTACCCTGGAAAGTTCTTGACACGTGCAGGATACAGTGAAGTTTTTTATCCACCAACACCTGGATACATAATCAGTGCTGTTGGACTGATTGTTTTATTATTTTTTATAGTTGATTATAAGCATTCAGTTATTGCATATCATCCTTTGCAGGCATTGGGTGAATCATCCCTTTTTATGTACATATTGCATTTACCGTTGATTGAATACGTCATTGTTCCCAATTGGTCAAAAGTAAATTTTCAAACATTCTTGCTTTTATATATTGCCTTATCGCTCCTGTTGATATTGATAGCGTATGGATTGAGATTTTTCAAGGTTAAGTGGAGGGATCATCCATTTATAATTCGATTTTTACTTGGGGGTTAGAAGAGAAAAAATACTAATGCCATGAGCATCCTCATTGATGTCAAGCTTTTCTAAATCGTGGTTGTTGACAGATGAACAATCGTTGACGGCGCCTCTCTTGGCTCTCTCGATTGACGCGCCGCCCCCGGCACAGTACCTTCCTTTCCCTTTATCTGCACGAACTTCAATATGGCCAGCTGCTCTTGCCTCAGCGCCGGGCGGCCATCCCTCATCCGGATCTCATCCGGGGTCTCCGTGTATGAATTCACCCTGTTTTAGTCTATTTCCGACTGTATCTTTTTTATCTCAAGTTTCTCTTTCTCTGTGTGCTCATACGGGCTGTTCCAGGTCAGCTCCCACTCGTTTTTCAGGTCGCCATTCGTGAAGCCTTTTAGAAGTTCCACAAGAAAGTTCGAGATCCAGTTCTTAAGATGGACTTCGGGTATTCCATCACTCCTGCCAGCTGGACTATTGCGCTCTCAAAGTACGGCGCCAGGTTTAGCACAGCACTGGCGGTGTTCAGCACATTGGCTTTATAGCCATCAGGGAATGCCAGTACGGTCTTTGCATTTATGTCTCCCAGCGAGTCGAGTGCCGCATCCCTGTCTTCCGGGGTCGCATCAGGCGGCAGGTCAAGTCCCAGTAATCCACCACCTACGCGCCACATGGTTTGGCCTGCGCTCCATAGCATGTGATCGATAACTGATATGACGTTGAAGGGGCGGTCAAGAACAGAGCAGCCTATTGTATCATTCGGGCTGCCTGTTATGTAATCTTCTTCCATACGATTTCAGTTATCCAGTTCCGCGGGATCGCTTTTATGTACTCTACCTTCGCGCTCTTGTTTGAAAGCGGTGTGTTAAGATCCTGCCCGTCTTTCCTGCCCATCAGTAAGAAGTTATACCCATAGAGCCGTGCCCATTTTAGTGCCATTCCAAGTTCCAATTCTATCTTCTCTTTGTAAACCATGGTGAGCGATTTTGTAAGGGCCTTCTCCGGTTCTTCCGATGTACTGATAATGTTGATGGTGAACCCATTCTTCAGAGCATCATCTATTATCTTGTCTACGATTGCCCCACCAATACCGCGTTCGTATTTCTCCCTGCGGTCAGTATCGGTTATCTTCACCGCGAAAAGCGAATTTTGCCGCGGTTTTTTTCTTGCTGGCATTCGGGGTGTTATTGGGGAACCCCAACTCCTTTGGCGTATAAGATACGCCATTATTCCAGGTCTTTGTTATTACGTGCTTGATCAGGTCATCTGGATTGTTGAATACGGCCATCTGTTAGAAGGTATTGTCCTGTTCGTATATTAAATCTGACTTACTATTGTATTGCATTAGTAATAGTTATATAAGATTAACAAATATAACATGATATGGAGAATCAGGGAACTGAAGACATA
The DNA here is from genome assembly GCA_021409285.1 of Candidatus Methanoperedens sp. Lineage (GTDB taxonomy): Archaea > Halobacteriota > Methanosarcinia > Methanosarcinales > Methanoperedenaceae > Methanoperedens. Next base: position 12,438 of record JAGFND010000058.1, read on the forward strand.
GAACTGGTAGGCTTGCAGAATGTGAACGCCGAGTTGTACCAAAGATTCCGTGTGCGATGTGCCGAAAAGAAGATCAACTATGGAACTGGATTCGAACAGGCAATAAACGCATGGCTCATAGTTTCGTCTGGTGATGATCTGTTATCCCGGCCACCTTTTGATACAATAAATCCCAATGTGATAAACGAATTCCGCTCGCGGTGTAAACGCCATGGGTTTGATATTCTCCCTGGCATCGCCGATGCAATGGTCGTCTGGATACGCAACTATGCCTACACCGACCCTTATCCTTCCGAGGACAAAGGCAAGGTTGGCAAAAAGAAACGGAAGGCGTGAATATGGCTGAAGTTGCCGGGAAGTTTGCATCTGTCAACATGATCCTTGATTAGGTCGGCGCAGAATGAGTGAAAAGTTTTAACAATCACTTCTTTTCCCTGAGGAGCTTCTCGACTTTTTGCGCATGTTCCTTGCAGCTTCTTTGGAGAAAGTGAGTGCGAGGATCTGGGAGGGATCCATGTTTTCCTTTTCGACCATGTATGCGATAAGCTGTGATGGTCGTGGTCTTGCCTGTGCTTGCACCTGCGAGGATCAGTTGGGGGGCTTGTGTGTTTTTTATGGCTTCAAGCTGGAGGGGTCTTAAAGTTGAAGTAAGGAATTTAGCAAATATACACCACCGTTTCAATTTTTTTTCATGGAGTTTACGTCACTTTGAGGTTGCATGGATCGGAGATAGCGCTCAAATAGCCAATCCAGGAATGTCTTTGAAAACTCCCGATTGTCCATTACTTGCTTATAGAACTTGAAGTTGGAATCTATCATATCCTGAAGCCTGTCATTAACCACATGATCAAAAGTGAGCCTGGCATTCTCTGGTGGATTAACATGTACGCTGGCTTTCAAAGCAGAATCACCTGCAAGCTTCTCTTCAAGTTGCTTGATAAAGACCCTGTCTTCATCGGTGAAGTCCGTTCCAAATCGCTGGTTTAGTTCCTGTATTATCAGAGAAAGCTGTTCGATTTCCTCAGGCGAGGGTACGTAACCTCCCTTCGGCCCTATTGGTTTAATTTCTCCAATACCTCGTTCAAGCTTGATTTTTCCATTTCGGGTTTTTTGAACACGGTAAGAGTCCATATTTATATTCTGTTGTATCTCGCGAGGAAGCTCTTCCCGTGGAACTGGGAGTTTGCGGGCAAGCAACCTTGCAAAGATGTAAAGCTTTTCAAGGTCCGTATCTATGAACGAGATCACCTGTGAGAGAAAAGCATACAGGCGGATGTAATCGGTTAGCTTGCCCCGGAACTCAATGCGTTCCTTCTCCCCGGCTGAAAGATAGCGGTTTACAATTGGAGCCAGGGCTGCATGGAGTTTGTCCTGTGCCGCCTTAGGATCAAAATATATTTGTGCAAAGCTATTGGTCTCTGCTTCTGTATAAAAATGGAAATCTGCAAGCTGGGTCTGGAGGTCATACAGCAGGTTGGGGTCTGTGCCTTCCTTAAGCAGGGTTTTTTCATAATAGGGTTCAAAAGCTTTCTGGATATCATCAGCTTCATTTGCAAAATCCAGAACCATTGTTTCCTCTTTGCCCGGATGCACGCGGTTAAGGCGTGAAAGGGTTTGTACTGCATGGACTCCGCCAAGTTTCTTGTCCACATACATAGTATGGAGGAGCGGCTGGTCAAATCCTGTCTGGAACTTGTTTGCAACAATAAGGAAGCGATATTCATCTCGCTTGAATAGATTGGCAGTCTGAGTTTCAGGATATCCATTCATACTTGATTCTGTGCATAGGTTTCCACCATCATTAACAGTACCTGAAAAAGCGACCAATGCTTGATACGGGTATCCCTTCTCCTTGAGGTACTTATCTACAGCCTGCTTGTAGCGTACAGCATGGAGGCGCTAGCGGGTCACGATCATTGCCTTTGCCTTGCCACCGATCCTGTGTGCAACGCTTCCGGTGAAGTGATCCACCATGATCGCCACTTTCCTGTTTATGGTGTGTTTGTGCAAATCCACGAATGATTTGAGGAGATAAGTTGCTTTTTTGCGGTCATATCTTGGGTCATCTTCTATCTTTTTGAGAAGGCTCCAGTAGGTCTTATAAGTTGTATAGTTCTCAAGCACATCCAGGATAAAGTTTTCTTCAATTGTCCTGGAGCATAGTGTACAGGCTGAACGCTTCATATCTGCCATCCTCTCGCCTGGTGCCGAAAAGTTCAAGTGTCTTCGGCTTGGGTGTGGCGGTAAAGGCAAAGGTGCTAACGTTCGGGAGATGCCCACGCTTCTTCATTTCTGCAACGAGCTTATCTTCCAGATCCTCCATTTGATATTATTTCGTTCTAATCCTGAAGGATCAATCCTTCTATTCCTTCAAAATGTCCTCTGTTATTAGTAAGGAGTTTACATCCATTATGCAAAGCTATAGAAGCTATGAGCAGATCCCTTATTTCTATCATTTTACCTTTTGCCCTTCTCTCGGCAAATATTCTGCCGGCAGTTTCCATGCTATCTTCTTTTGAATGCAATAGGGTCAAAGTTTTCAGGAGACCTTTAGTTGATGCGATATTACTCGCTTTATCTCTGGAATTGTAGGCGCCGAAATATAACTCGAAGGCATTAATATCGGTAGTTGCAAGTTCTTCGTCCTTCTCAAGATATCTTATTTTGCTTACTGCGTACTCCTTGTCTCTCAAGAGGTCGATCAGGATATCAGTATCTATTATTACAATTCCCATCTCTTCCAGCTTTCCTTCAGTTCTGTTTTGATACGCTCAAGTTCTTTTTCATCCATTTTCCAGCCTCCAGCGAACTTACTGGGCTTGTTTTTCCTGCATTTGAGCAAATATCTTATGGCTTCATCCATTGAAACCGGTCTCTTCAGTTCTTTCATCAGGTCGCCAACGAGGATGTTTATGTTCTCGTAGGTTTCATCCCTTATTTTTATAGTCTTGAATGGCACTTTTACCACCATATCTACATTGTTACATTATAATAAATAGTTGCTGCTAGTGATGCAGTTCCCTGAATACAGGTCATTTATCCAGCCCCCTCACGTCTATCTTTCCCGTTACGGCCGCCGAGATGATCGCCGTGCGGTACTCGCGCAGTTTCTCGATGCCTTCCCTGACCTTTGAGATGAGGGCGTCGATGCGCGCGGTCTCGAGGTCGAGGAATGCGGCGATGGCGCACTGTTCCGGAAATGGTGGAACAGGAAATGAAAAGTCTTCAAATGTTTCCTGATAAAGGTGCTGAATAGTGGAACCTGCTTTAGAACCCAAAACATAAATTCTTTCATGTAATGTTGCTTCAATGGCCTAATTAGCATAATGCCGCTATTCAATGATGCTTTCCCAGAAAGTTTTTCAACAATTGCCACCTTGCCAATTGTCCCATCTTTGGTTATCAACAAATCATTTTCCTTTAGCTGAATATACGGATCTTCATTATACCTTTCTTCACTAAAATGGTGACATGTCTCCCAGTTAATTTTACCATTTGAGAAATCAGTCCCTGTCACCAAGAAGGGGCCAACATCAGTAAACTCATCAGAGCGCAAACCATGCCATCCGACTCTTCCTTTAACATAAGAAGTAAATTTTATTCTATTTACATTCCACCCCATCGGTATCTCTCTCAGCCATTCCACGCCCGAATCTTTATACTCAGCGTAGGGCTTCCACCTGCGGGCAGGCGCGTATGGAGTTTCTGGAACGATCTGAATGCTCATTACTTTCCCCCAGAACCCTCGCCAGACACAAGCTGTTTATGCGCTTGACATATTGCATCCTTCAATTTTCCTCTGAATATCTGTTTTAGAGGGCGATCAATAAGGTTTTTAGAAATAAATCCCTTGCTTTTTTCAAGCTTTACAAGCTCAACATGCTGCTTATTATCCAGCACACACAAAATAATTCCAATTGGATTATTACCCCCTTCTTCCGCCTTATATTTTGTAAGTATTTGCAGATTTAGCTTCATCCATTCAATTTCATCAGTATTCACATTTCCAAATTTAAGATAAACAGGAATCAAGCATTCCATATTTCGATGATAGAAAAGCAAATCAACAAGCGGACGTTTACTATCAATGGAAAATGGTTTCTGACGTGGACTCAACATAAAATCTGGGCTGACCGCCTGTATTGAAATTTCAAGCTCCTTCAATATAGCAATTCTCAAATCATCTTCACTCATTAGACAGCCCTCCACCGAAGTTTAATAACGATTAGTTTTAATGTTGTATTTTCACTGAACAAACTCATTTCGCCCCCTCAAGCCTTGGAACCTCACGGGCTGCGATCTGCTCCCGCGCCAGACGGAT
>JAGFND010000059.1 GCA_021409285.1 Candidatus Methanoperedens sp.
AACCTGGATATCGGTGCATTTAGTCACTATGAACCTAAATTAACCCCATAAAAACCGCATTCAATCAGACTACCACTATTGTTTTTACCGACCGAAATATTTATATAATTATAGTTACTAATTAGTAACTATGGCATTCAATAGAACTACGACAGTTAAGGGAAAGAAATATCGGCAGCTTGTAGAATCAATATGGGATCCAGAAAAAAAGCAATCCAAAATTCACGTAATAAAACATCTTGGGAGAGTTATTGAAGAAGAGGGTAAAGAGAAATTAATTCCATCCCAACTGAAATTCGATTCAGTAGATCATGCATATCCCGTTGGTGAATTAGCTTTATTCTGGAAAGTTGCTGAAGAATTTGAAGTACAAAAATGTATATCAAAAGCAATTGGCAGAGATGATAAAGACACATCGATGGCAATTCTAATCCTTGCAATAAATCAGTTATTAGATCGAAAATCCCTGACAAAAATTGGAGAATGGGTATCAGAAACTCCAATTTCAAGATGGATAAAAATCGATATAAATAAATTAAACAAAGATTATTTTTTATCCGCATTAGATAATGTATCAGCACAGAATGAAAACATGAAAAGTTCATATTCATATATAATTCAGAATAATATTACTAATGCATGGAGAAAAATAATAGGAAATGAGCCAGAGAGATACTTTTTCTATCAGGATATTACCAGGATACGATGGAATGGTAACCAATCGATTTTAGCTGAAAACGGATATGGAGCCCAGATTGGTAGACCACATGTTGGATTTGGATTAGTCATATCAAAAGACAGCTATATGCCAGTCATGGGATATCCTGTTAGAGGATCAAGTCCAGATAAAACAACTGTTGAAGAAACAATAGACAATTTATCCCGATGGAAGATGAAAAACATTACAGTTGTATGGGATCGAGGTTTTGTCAGTAAATCGAACATTGATTATGCAAGAAAAGAGAACTTTCATGTCCTTTCTGGAGGACCTCATACTTCAAAGGAGGTTAATGATTGGATTACAAAATATACAGATTCTGATATCGAAAAACGAGAGAATATTCTTGAAATGTCCCGTGGAAATGGTGTTTACTGTATTGAAGACACTGGAGAATTATTTGGACGTAATTGTAAAATTGTTGTAATGTTGGATCCACAAAGACGCAATAATTCTCGTATAGAAAGAGACTTACATATTCAAGAACTTGAGTCTGAAACCTCAAGAAAGAAGATTGCAGAGTTGAAAAAGGACATGTCTCCGATTGTGAAATCAGCAAAAGGTCGAAGAGGTTATGAAATAAATATAGATGAAGAAGAGCTTGCAAGAAGACTTGATGGAAGATCATTATTCTTTTCCACTGATACTAAAATGTCAGGAAAAGAACTTGTCAAGACATATTTCCAGAAAGATCATATTGAAAAAGCATTTCGATATTTAAAAGGTAATGCTTGCTTGGCCCCTATCGGATATCAACTTCCAAATAGGGTAGAAGCATATCTTTCTGTTGTAAATTTTATTGCCTATGAATTGATCGCTGCCATTTTATGGAAGATCGAGAAATTCAATATCGGAATAGGTTATGAAAGCTTGATGGAAAAAGCCTCAAAAATATTTGAAGTTGAATTCTCTTCAAAGGGCTCGAAATTGTATCGGTGGACTCATATTTCAAAAGAAGATGAGAAACTTTTCAAACCATTTAATATTTTATCAGTGCGCAGTTAATCGATTTTCGGAAAATTGGTTTTTGTGAAATGATATTGAATTTAATCGATATGCAGTGCCATGTTTTCAAAACAATTCCAAATAATTGGAGTAAATTAAAAGATAATAGGTTCTACCGCATGCGAAATTCAAACCTCAAAAACATAGTTACTAAAATCGTCGAAATTCAGGTTAAATTAACCAAAAATATTTATCTACCGAGGTTTATAAGAAATAAAGAAGGAATATCATGGACAAAAAATTGTTCATTTCAGGAATAATAATTTTCGCTGTCGCCGGTTTTGTTTTCATGGCAGGTTATCAGAGTATTCAGGACATAACTTTGAAATTTATGGTTTTCTCCCCCGAAAAATACGGGTTATATAAAATGATGGAAAGCATAGGTATTATTGCATCAGTTATAGGCATATTGATCGCTTTAGCGGGCATAGTTGAGAAAAACAAATAGCATGCATGATATTGATCAATATACTCTAACTAAATCCTAAAAATCAATGCTCAAAATTTATCTATGATTGTTATGATCATATAGATTTCATGTTAAGCACATCCTTTTATGATGATAAGTAATATTAGAAGTTGTGCTTTAAACGCCCTCGAAAGCACAAAAAATGAAGTCTAACCCTTGTGAGTACCTCCCCAAAGATTCTTTCCTCACCAAAGATTTATACCTCACAAGGGGTATAGGAATTGGATAGGACAATAATAGGACAATAATGATCTGTCAGATCTTTCTATTCATTGAATAACCGTTAAGGGAATTGTGCGCCTGAATATGACAACATAATTCTTCTCATCGTTTTCACCTTTACCATCTGGGAAAATGCAGAGATATATCCTGTGGAAAAGAAATAAGCCAAGGTCCGGATTCGAACCGGAATGGAATCGCTCTGCAGGCGATTGCGTAGCCGCTCCGCCACCTTGGCATCTGGCACGGCTACATAAACATCATAGATAATAAGATTATCGATATGGACAAAAAATTATATCTCCACAATTCGTTATTACTGCTGCATAAAACATATGCATAATGAGATCCTAAAGCATTCTTGTGGATAGCTGAAATCCGAACAAAGGAGATATAAGAATAATGCCTTATGATAGAATATTTAATTCGGTCAGAAAAATTTTAAAAATAAAGTTCCTCCCGGATTATTCTGATCTGCCAAAATTCCGTGAAGGTTTTCTGTGGGGAGCCGGCACTTCTGCCTATCAGGTTGAAGGAAATATTACCCGGAACGATTGGCACGTTTTCACTACCACGCCTGAGATAAGAGAAAGGATAAAATTATTGAGCTCTCTTGTAACAGGGGAGATCGATCTTCAACCAGCCGGGGAAGCTGTGCATCACGGGAACATTGATGTTCTGAAAGAAGACCTTGACCGCGCCAGATTACTGGGTTTGAACGCATATCGTTTTTCGATCGAATGGAGCAGGATGCAACCCAGTTCCGGATCTCTTGACACAGGGGTCAGTCAGTACTACCAGGATGCGATCGAAGAAATGCACAAACGCAATCTTAAACCCATTGTTACATTGAATCATCTGTCTTTGCCGGCATGGGTGCTCACTCCCCCGACCGGTTTTATAGTCACAGAAGATGAGGACTTTAGCAACTCATTGCGCGGATGGGAAAGTGCTGCGACTGCAGATGCTTTTGTAGAATTCGTGAAGATAGTTGTTGAACGATTCAAAGACAGAGTGGATACATGGATAACCATCAATGAACCGGTGGCCACAGTCATAGGGGTTGGTTATATAGCCGGAGCATTTCCTCCAGGTTTTAACCTGGATGGAGAAAGAGCAAAAAAAGCTTATTTCAATCTTATAAAAGCCCATGCCAGAAGCTACAGGGCTATAAAAAATATCTATGGGAACAAATCCTCATATGTGGGGATCGCTCATGCAGTAATGTATCCCAGGGTCACGAACGCCGCTATGGGGATGACAGCAGGAGCCATTCTGGGGATAATTATAGGTGGAGGTATTGGATGGAACATTGGTTTATACGCGTTCGGCCTGTCTGCAATTCCATGGGGCGCCGGGATAGGCATTCTGATGGGTATCCTTGCCGGAGTTATAATAGGAGGATCTCAGGATAAGCATAAGATAGCAACGAAGCAATTTGATTATTTCTACAATTTCCACTATCTTGATTCACTGATCAATGGACATGTGGATAAAGCTATTCAGAAGAGTGAAAAGAAAAGGGATTATGAGGATTCCAGGATTTTTCTCGGATTGCCTATTTCAGAAGATTGGAAACCCCAGATCGATTTTATCGGGATAAACTACTACAGGTCGGTCTATGTCTTCTACAACAAGATAATGTCGATCAAGGCTGGATTCACCGGAGGAGCGATCGACAAAGATCTGAGGGGGAAGATGGAAAAATATAATCTTCTGAACGATCTTGGATGGGAAATATATCCTGAAGGATTATTCTATTTCATAAAGACCCTGAATGATCGCTATCATTTACCCATCCTGATCACCGAAAATGGAATACCACAATTCGCTGATAGGAACCGGGCTCCTTTTATTACGGGACATCTTCAACAATTGAGCCGGGCGATAAAAGGTGGCGCGAGTGTTATGGGATACATCCACTGGTCACTGCTGGATAACTGGGAGTTGCTCGAAGCCTACAGTGAAGATTCAAGGTTTGGACTTTTCTCAGTAGATCGTTTGATCGATATCAGATCAACAGGTGCCATGACTTATCCGCGTCATATCACAGAGGGTGCGCTTGCTCTTCAATATACTATCGCCAGTAGAAGAATTGGAGCAGCCATCGAAAGATTCGGGATGATCTCCCCGAAAGGGGACAGGATCGAAGCAGGACCGGAAACAAAAACAGCAGGAGCCTTCTGGGAAGGAACCATGGAAGGTAACGGGAGATTTACTCTTTACATTAACATTTTTAGTAATACTGACGAAAGTCCCCAGACTGAATTTATCGGGATGGTCTTCTATAATAATTTCAAAAAATGGGTGCGGTTATCCAGGATATCTTTTGATGGTATTTTGAGATTTTCTCACGAGGCATGTGCCTTTAGTGACAGGAGGGATTTTGAGGCAAGTACCTCGGATAATGATCTTATAAAAGGTACCATTATCGAAGGCGTTCTAAGGAAAAGCTGGAGCTGCAAAAAACTCAGACTATATGGATTATGGAATATCATTTCTGGCAAGCCGCCTTTTGATATATTATATTTTTCCAGAATGGAAGGGGATGACACAGGATGGAAAGGTAAAGCGCTCCTCAGTTCGCCACCTGTCTGGGATGTACTTGATGCTATTGATCTGGATGCCGGGAAATTGAGGTTCAAGTATGTAGGCGTGGAATATAAGTGTGATTTTTCTGCTGATATTATCAAATGCTTTAAGGGATATGACAATAAACCTTCATGGACAGCCAGAAAATCGCCGGATGGTCTTATGTTTTGATTTCTTGATAATATGATTATTATGGACGAACTCACTAAAGTATCATTCACCAATCTTGAGAAAGTCCTCTATCCCGGATTGGGATTGAAAAAATCTCAGATCATCGAATACTATATCAGGATCGCCCCCAGGATGCTGGGATTCCTGAAGAACAGGGCCATAGTCATGAACAGATACCCAGACGGGATTGACAAAGAGGGATTCTATGAAAAAGATGCACCGGTGGGTATACCAACCTGGATGGAAACTTTCAACAATTACTCAGAGAAAGCACAGCGTGAGATAAACTATATTGTATGCAATAGCCTGGATACTCTTATCTGGATGGCGAACATGGCAGTCCTTGAGATAAACATCACTCTTTCAACTATTGATAATTATGATACTCCTGATCTTGTATTTTTTGATATAGATCCCGAACCTCCTTATTCCTTTGATGATGTCATAGATATCGCTCTTTTATTGAAAGAAAAACTGGATGAACTCAACTTCATATCATTTGTCAAAACCTCGGGGAAAAAGGGATTGCATGTTGTTCTGCCCATTATCAAAAGCTATAATTTCAAGCAGACAAAAGAATTCGTTCACCAGTTCGGAAAGTTCCTGGCAAGAGAATCCGATCTTGTTGTATCAGAGTTCAGAAACTCCAGGGATCCTGGAACTATCTTTATAGATTACCTGCAGAATACCAGGGGAAAGACCATGATAGCTCCCTATAGCTTGAGATCTGAACCCGGAGCGTCCATATCCACACCCCTTGAATGGAAGGAACTTAAGAAAGGATTAAGACCCGAGGAGTTCAATATCTTTACTATCATAAAAAGGAAGAGCGATCCCTGGGAGGGGTTACTGGAAAATAAACAGGAACTGGAAATGAAATAAAATGCCAAAGGATCAAGAAAAGACAAAACCGTCCAATAGGCCTATATGGAGCGGAAGTATCACGATCGGGCTTGTCAATGTACCGGTCAAACTCTATACAATGATCCGTGATCAGGCATTTTCTTTCAGGCTTTTACACAATGATGACGGGCAGCCGTTGAAATACGAAAGGGTCTGCATCAGGGATAATAAAGTGATCGATTGGAAGGATACAGTAAAGGGATATGAAATACGAAAAAATGAATTCATAGTTTTCAAGAAAGAGGAACTGGACGCCATAAGACCTGAATCGGACGAGAAGATCAGACTTGATAAATTTATCAGTTTGCTCACCATAGACCCGGTATATTTTGAAAAATCATATGTTCTGGTCCCTGACAGGAGCGAAGATGCCTATAGTCTGTTGATGTCAATAATTCAGCAAGAAGGAAAAGCAGGAATGGGGAAGGTCACATTGAGAACCAAGGAATATCCTGTAATTGTGTATGAATATAAGGGGGCTTTAATTCTAACAACCCTGCATTATGCGAATGAGGTTGTTAATCCCGTGGATATAGAAGAGCTCACAAAACTCAAAAAGCCTTCAAGAAAAGAGATGGAACTGGCTGAAAAGATCATTAAGGAACTATCCGGGGAATTTGATATAACTGAGTACAGGGATGGTTACAGGGAAAAGATGGAAAAGCTCATAGAAATGAAGATGAAGGGTGAGGTTGTTATTGCCCAGGTCCCCAGGAAAGAGGAAGTCAAAGAATTGATGGTAGCCCTTCAAGAGACTATTAAACAGCTCAGCAAATGAAACAATATAAACCAATGCTTGCCCGCCTGGCAGAAGCGCCATTTTCTTCTGATAAGTGGGTCTTTGAAGTCAAATGGGATGGCATAAGGGCTATCAGTTATGTTAAGGAAGAACTCAGCATAAGGAGCCGAAACCAAAAGGAACTGATAGATAATTTTCCAGAACTTTCTGAACTGAGCGATCTGACCCGTGATACGGTTCTGGACGGAGAAATAGTTGTTATGAAGGAAGGAAAAACTGACTTCCAGACCCTCATCCGGAGGAGACAGAATACCAACCCGGTTGAGATCAGATATATGTCTGCCAAATTCCCTGCCACTTACATAATATTTGATATCCTGGAAAAGGATGGTGAGGAGCTGCTGGATATTCCTCTCAGAGAGAGAAAGATGATATTGAAAAATTGTGTAAAAGAAGGAAAATTCGTTGTCCTTTCCATATTTGTGGAAGAAACAGGAGAAGCTTATTATCGTGCCGCTCTGGAAAAAGGCGTTGAGGGAGTAATGGCTAAAAAGAAGCAAAGTTTATACGAACAGGGAAAAAGGGGTAATAACTGGCTGAAAATAAAGCAGACAAAGACATGTGATTGTGTCATTTTCGGTTATACAAAAGGTGAAGGCAGCAGAGAGAAGACCTTTGGATCATTGATCCTGGGATTGTATGATGTGGCAGGACCGGTCTTTATCGGCAAGGTTGGCACGGGTTTTTCACAGGAAGGTATGGAAAAACTGAAGCTGTCCCTGGATAAATATAAAGTGGAGAAAGAAACCCTTCCTGGAGTGGATATGGACAGAGAAATAACCTGGTTAAGACCCGATGTTGTGTGTGAAGTAGGATATCAGTCCATAACTGATGACGGCAAGCTCCGTATTCCTGTATTTCAAAGATTCAGGGAAGATAAAGATCCCTCAGAATGTACCATTGATCAGATACGACCTGCTCTTTCGGACTACACCGCAAAGCGGGATTTTGGCAGGACAACTGAGCCTCTAATGTCGGAGGAAAAGGGTACGGGGCAATCCTTTGTAGTTCAAGAGCATCATGCACGCAGGCTGCATTACGATTTAAGACTGGAAAGGGATGGAGTACTTAAGAGCTGGGCTGTTCCTAAAGGTCCTCCGGAATTAAGCGGCGACCGGAGGCTTGCTGTTCAGGTAGAAGATCATCCACTGGAATATAGCAAATTTGAAGGGACGATACCAGAAGGCCAGTATGGCGCAGGGACGGTGAAGATATGGGATAAAGGGATATACGAATCCATTGCATGGGACGAGAAAAAGATCGAGCTCATGGTCAGGGGAGAAAAAATGAAGGGCAGGTATGTGCTTGTAAAGTTCAAGAAAGCAGGTGAGAACAACTGGCTTTTAATCAAAGGGGATGATTAATATGGTAAAAAACCATTTGTACAGTGATGAAAACAAAAGGATAAATCTAATATGCCCTACGCAGCAAAAGACAGACATGAATTCATTAAAAGGTCGGGCCTGGTGGAAGGATCACGAGTCCTTGATCTCGGCGGGACGCTCGTTGATGAGCTACCTTCTGCAGTTTTCGGAATAACCACAAAAAGGCAGATAGGAAACCCTGTCCTGCTCAAATCCTGGAAACTGCCTTTTAAGGATTCAGTTTTCTCCTTCGTTGTCTCTTATCATTATTTTGACCTTATTCCATTCGATAAACTGGGACCTGTTTTTTCAGAGATCGCGAGGGTTCTTCAAAAAGATGCGGTATTTTCATTCATGATACTTCTGTGGGCTCCTCAGAACGAAGCGCAGCGTTCAAGTTTATTTTTCAATGAGCTGTTAAGGAATACAGGAGCATTATATTCCCATGAGTTTGAGGATGTCACAAGACACCTTTCAAATTCCGGTTTTTCCGAAATAACGGTCGAGACGATAAAACGTGACATCCCCGTCCCCAGGGATTACATCAGATCGCATCTTTTAATGCTCAGCAATCTTGTGAAAAAGGATAGCAAAGAAGGAGGTTCCGGAATAAGGATGTTCGCAAAGCAATATTTCAGCCAGGTAAATGTTCATGGGGAAGCCATGCTTCCTGCTCTTCATTTTATAGCACGGAAAATGCCATGAAGCAAAAACATCTTGAAATGATGCTTGAGAAGGTTGAAGGTTTCAGGTACCCGAAACCAGCAAAGGAACAATATTCAACGCCTGCTATCGTCGCGGCAGAAATGCTGCATTTTGCTTTCATGAAAGGCGATCTCACAGATGCAGTATATGACCTTGGATGCGGCGGAGGGATACTTGCGATCGGTGCAAAGCTTCTTGGAGCAGAAAAGGTTATAGGTTTTGATGATGATAGAGGTGTTCTTGAGATTGCACGGGCAAATGCAAAAAAGCTTGGCGTTGACGTCGAATTCGTGTGTAGCAATATTAACTATATATGTGGAAAAACGCATACAGTAGTGATGAATCCTCCGTTTGGCGCTCAGGTGAAAGGAAGTGACCGCCCTTTTTTGAGGAAAGCCCTCGAATTAAGCAGCGTGGTTTACTCCATACACAACGCTGGAAGTATGGAATTCATAAGAAAATTCATAAGCCCATCAATCATAACAGAATATCAAACAATCGATTTTCCTATAAAAAGGACATTCAGATTTCATACGAAGGAAAGACAGGTCATAAAAGCAGAGATGTACAGGATTGAAAAAAGTCAGGATTTGACAGAGGGATCATTATTAGAATAAAGAGACGGAAAGAAACAAGCAGGAGAAAGCTTGGAAAAGGCGAGTCAAGAGAACCAGAAGAAGAAAAAGAATTGCCCGATAAAGAGGAAGAAGCAACGGTTACCATGGAAGAAATAACAGAAACAATGGAAATAGAAGAAGTGGCAGAACAGGCAGAGAAAGAACAGGGGGAATCCCCTGTTGAAGAAGTTTTCGAAAAAGAAAAGTTCATATTGCCAGGAGAACTCATTGGAACTTTGGAGGAGTTCGTGGCAAAGAGCGGGACTTTCGTGGATAAAGGGAATATTTATTCAGCAGCGACAGGAATCATAAAGACAAATGCAAAAGACAGATCCATATCAGTTACACCGGTCACGAAAATACCTCCCCACCTGGTCGTCGGGGATATTGTGATTGGACAGGTTACCGATGTAAAAGATTCAGTCGCTCTTGTTGAAATCGCAGGAATAAAAGGAAAGGGCGAGCGTGAGATAGTCAATGCAGAACAGGCCGCGATCCATGTATCAAATGTGAAGGATGCATACGTGAAGGAATTATACTACGAATTTGCGCCGTTTGATATAGTCAAGGCAAAGGTTCTGGATCTTGGCAATATGCGTCTTTCCACGGTGAATAAAGATCTGGGTGTCATGAAAGCATTCTGTGGAAATTGCAGGACTGTTCTTAAGAAAGAGGAAAATAAACTTAAATGTCCAAAATGTAAACGGATAGAAACAAGAAAGATCGCCCAGGATTATGGAACAGGTATTATTTAGGTGATATAATGGAAGTTACGATCCTTAACAAAACTAATAATGAAATTAAGGTCAAGATCGCAGGAGAGACCCACACTCTCCTGAATGCGCTGAAAACAGCATTATTGGAAAATAGTCATGTTGAATTTGCAACATATGATATTGAACATCCAACGATAAGCGAGCCGGTGCTTTTTGTAAAAACAGATGGTACAGACCCGATAGATGCGATCAAAAAAGCTTCTAATGAAGTCAGTAAGGAATGTGAGGAATTCATTGAACTTCTGAAGAAGAAGATAAAGGATTAAAAAGAGCTTCATATTCTTCTTTTATCAGATCATCCACCAGTACGCCATTCTCCAGTGCGACCAGAATAGCACTGACATCTATTTCGACAATTTTCAGCAGGTCTTCCTGTTTCTTGTTTATCAATGATATGATTTTACGTTTTTCAATACCGGTAGCAACTATTATTCTGTCAATGGTTCTTTCAAAAATGGTCTTTATCTCGAATATGTCCTGCCCTGGATTAAATCCAGAAGGTATCTCCACGCTTGCCAGATCGAACGATGGTTTCAAAAGATCCCCTTCTACTATGATAAGACTCCTTCTTTTTGCTTCGCTCAATATGTTTTTTGCCTGATCGGGAGCGAACCAGTTCAGGTCCAGGGAGAGAACAAGAATGAACTCGCTTTCTTTTAATGCATCTTTCCCTTTTCTCTTAAAGGGCATCGATACTGTATATATCAAGTCAGACATTTGGTGCATTCTTTACTATTTCATCAACAATTGTATCTGCTATTCTTCCACTTTCTGTCCTTTCCAGTCCATCGACCCGGTGCACTTTTATTGTGAGCACGCCATTATCAAGTATCGTCCTGACAAGGAATGAATCACCTTTAAATGGGACACGAACATATTTCTCATCAAGGTATGTATATCGCAGTATTATCCTGAAATCAATAGTCCCTTCATTATCAATATCTTTCAACACATTACTGAGATTATCCTTGTTTAGTGAAATGAATTCTGTCCTTTTTTCTGATATTTCGATATTAATTGCCCGTTTTGCTATTATGGGAGTTCTTTTGATGTCTGGCGCATCCGTAATGAATTCCCCAAATTGTCCATCCATACCTGCAATAACCCCCACGATATACGGCAGGTTTGCTTTGAAATTATATTTTTGTTCGAAATCGGGTTTTTGTGGAAACTGGGAATAAGTACGCTTCATGCTATGTTAGATCGTCATATTCTATTAAAAACTTTCTGCTATGTGTTTATTATCCTCCCCGCACATTCAGGGAAATATGAAGTACGATGTGGTAGTCGTTGGCGCTGGTCCGGCTGGCGCAATGGCCTCGAAATATGCCGCAAAGAACGGTGCCAGGACACTTCTCATAGAAGAACATGCAAGCATCGGCTCACCAGTTCAGTGTACAGGATTAATAAGCACGGCTGCTCTGGGTGAGTGCGAGGTTGGAGAAGAAAATTTTGTCCTCTCAAAAATGAAGGGGGCGTTCGTATATGCCCCGAACGGGGAAGAACTCTGCATACGAGGAAAAGATACAAAAGCATATGTAATAGACAGGAAGGAATTTGATAGGGTTCTTGTTGAGCGATCAATTGAATACGGGGTGGATTTTCAATTGAAGACCCGTTTTATCGAAATGGAGAGAAATGGAATATCCGTGATCTCAAATGGCGAAAAAAAAGATATCAGGGCAGATGTTATCATTGGCGCCGATGGGATACAGAGCAATGTGGGACGATCTGCTGGACTTTTCCGATCCAGGAATTTCTTATCTGGAATACAATTTGAGGCTCCTTATTCAGCAAATGACCCGGAATTCGTTGAGATATTTACCGGGACAGATTATGCTCCTGGATTTTTTGCATGGGCAGTGCCATTTTCCGGAATGGCCAGAATTGGCCTTGCCAGGAATCCGGGCGATCTCCCGGCAAAGCATTATCTTGAAAAATTGCTGAAACATCGCATTGTCGCATCAAGGTATAGAAGTTCGCGAACCGAGCATGTCATTGGCTGTATCCCGCTTGGTCCGCCAGATAAAACAGTAAAAGATAACGTAATGCTTGTCGGCGATGCGGCCGGGCAGGTGAAACCCACGTCAGGAGGCGGGGTTTATATGGGGGCTGTATGCGCGAAGATAGCAGGTGAGGTTGCAGCAAAGGCTTCTCGAAAAGAGGCAGATCTTCTTGAATATGAGAAGAGGTGGCGTAGATCTGTTGAAAGGGAGCTTGCAATCGGGATGCTGATACATAAGAGCCTTGGAAAGCTCAGTGATGAGAACTTGAATGATTTCATTAGATTCCTGAACAGGCCTGAGATAGGAGAAATCATAACAGAATATGGCGATATGGATCATCCATCCGGACTTATGCAGAAATTGTTCAGCAGAGGGGACAAGCTGGAGCTTATCAGGTTGTTCGGGATTGCTTTTAAAACGCTGTTCTAAAAAAAATGAGTTACCCCATGATATATGATTTTATAAACCACAGAGGATATGATAAAGCAGATGTGCAAAAATGAACTCAATGACTCCGATCTTAAGGCAATCTGCAAAAGGGGTGGTTTTCCTATCAAGGAGGCGACCTCTCGTGACGTCATTGAAAACTTCTTCCTCTCCTTTATTGGCATAAAAGAAGCTCTGAACTCATTGACCTATGAGGAAGTTGTTTTTCTCCACTTGCTCAATAAGATAAACAAAAAAGTTGGCATCGAGTATTTCGAGAGACTATACGGATGTAAAAGACATGCGGGCGGGTATGATTACAGGCTACCCTGTCAAGGACTTGTGCGGATATCTGGATGGAGAACAGTTCTAACTCACTTTGCGCAGCAATGACCTTGGAGGTAACCCGTTTAACCTCCGCGATTATCAAAAAGAAGCTATAGATATGCTTGAGAGTCGCGGCTATATCGCGGAAGCCCTATGTATCGATTATCGGGTTCCTCTTTCATCTGAAGAAGAGCTCAAGTATGCTCATGCTGATAAACGCGCTAAGTTTCGCATAGCTGCAGAGAACCAGCGCAAAAAAGAGCTTGTTTGTAAACTGTTGGATAATCACGGAGGTGAGAACATCCTGGTCATCGGTCAATTTATTTCGCAGGTAGAAAAGCTTGCCAGAGAATTGGAGCTGCCAATTATCACAGGCAAGACCAAAGATGATGAGAGGGAGAAACTTTATGAAGAGTTCAGACAGGAGCGCATCAAGATACTTGTGGTATCCAAGGTGGCAAACTTTGCCGTGGATCTGCCTGATGCCAGTGTCATGATCCAGGTCTCAGGTACATTTGGTTCACGCCAGGAGGAAGCACAACGATTGGGGCGCATTCTCCGACCCAAAGAGCGCACCTCTCATTTCTACACACTGGTGTCGAAAGGTACTATTGAACAGACTTTCAGTACTAATCGTCAGTTATTTTTGGTGGAGCAGGGATATAGATATCATATCAGATATTTTTAATCTTTCCAGACGCATAGTCTCACATCACACACATAAAGCCATCGTGGTAAAGGCAAAACCACCACCGACCAGCTTCGCACACTTTAAAAAGAACATACTATTTAAATTTTTGTCAGAAAGAAAATATTCACCATGCTAAAATAGGCCGATGCATATTCACATTTCTTTCCTCAGCTTCCCTATTTGATCCCTTATCTTTGCAGCCTTCTCAAACTCGAGGTTCTTCGCAGCCCTGTGCATCTCTGCCTCAAGCTCAATGACATAATCTAAAATATCTTCTTTGGGTGGCACTTTTTCCTCGATCATCTCACGCTTCTCAACTGCCTTGATAATTGTTTGAGGTATGATATTATGCTCCTTATTGTACTGTATCTGCATTTCTCGCCTGCGGTTAGTAACAGATATCGCCCGTTCCATGGAACCTGTTATCCTGTCCGCATACATCACGACTCTTCCTTCTATATTCCTTGATGTTCTGCCCATGGTCTGCAAAAGCGAGCGCTCAGAGCGCAGGAATCCTTCCTTATCAGCATCAAGGATAGCCACAAGCGCTACTTCAGGAAGATCAAGCCCTTCACGCAGCAGGTTTATTCCCACAAGGACATCGAACTCGCCAAGCCGCAAACCCCTTATGATCTCGATGCGCTCAAGTGTTTCGATCTCAGAGTGCATATACCGCGCTTTTATCCCCGCAGCGATAAGATATTCAGTCAGGTCCTCAGCCATCCTTTTTGTAAGAGTTGTCACAAGCACTCTGTGTTTCTTTATCGTCCTGGCATGTATCTCGGCCATCAGGTCATCTATTTGTCCTGTTACAGGTTTTACAACGATCTCCGGGTCTATCAGTCCTGTTGGCCTGATGATCTGTTCAACGACCTGTGCACTCGTTGCGATCTCATAATTGGCTGGTGTTGCAGAAACATATAAGACCTGGTTCACCCGTGTTTTGAATTCATCAAATGTGAGGGGACGATTATCATATGCAGATGGAAGCCTGAAGCCGTAATTAACAAGTGATTCTTTTCTCGCATGGTCTCCAGCCTGCATCCCATGTATCTGCGGAATCGTGACGTGTGATTCATCGATCACAAGAAGAAAATCTTTCGAGAAATAATCAAGAAGCGTATACGGCGGCTCACCCTCCCTCCGCCCATCCATATGGCGGCTGTAATTCTCTATTCCCTGGCAGTAACCGATCTCATGCATCATCTCGATATCGAATTTCGTTCTCTGTAACAGGCGCGCAGCTTCAAGGAGATTTCCTGAGATCTTAAGATCACGAATCCTCACTTTGAGTTCCTCTTCGATCGATCCTATTGCTGCATCGATCTTTTCCTGCGGCATTACGAAATGCTTTGCCGGATATATGACCACAGCATCGCTTTCCCGTATCTTTTTTCCCGTCAGGACATCAAATTCAGTGATCCTGTCAATATTATCACCAAAAAGCTCGATCCTTATCCCGGTCTGGGAATATGAAGGGAATATTTCTATTGTGTCGCCGCGAACCCTGAATTTGCCGGCGCAAAAATCAAGATCGTTGCGCTCATATTGCATATCGACGAATCGTGAAAGGATAGTCTTGCGGGATGATTCTTCTCCTTTTTTCAGCAGGATCGACATATCATGCCATTCCTGTGGCGATCCGATGCCGTAAATGCAGGAAACACTTGCCACCACGATGACATCACGTCTTTCAAAAAGCGACCTTGTGGCAGAGAGCCGCATCCGGTTAATCTCTTCATTAATGGAAGCGTCCTTTTCAATATACGTATCAGTCTGCGGGATATATGCTTCAGGCTGGTAGTAATCATAGTAGCTCACAAAATATTCTACTGCATTTTCCGGAAAGAATGCCTTGAACTCAGAATACAACTGGGCTGCAAGGGTCTTGTTATGAGAAATGACAAGTGCTGGCCTTTGCATTCTATTTATCACATTGGCGACAGTGAAAGTCTTGCCTGAGCCGGTTATACCAAGAAGTGTCTGGTACTTTAATCCATCTTCTAATCCCTTTGTGAGCTTTTCGATAGCTTTTACCTGGTCGCCTTTTGGCTCAAATGCGGATACAAGTTTAAATGACAAAATTCAACCTTTTATAAACTTTTTTCAGCATATAATCCTTAACCACTTCTGCAACTACATTATCATCCATAATTTTGGCAAAAATATCCTTATTCTGTTCCATTCTTTCTATCAATTTATTGATAAAAACATCCTGGAATCCATATTTGAAATTATCTGCGATATTGTTAAGGACGGGGTCAGTGTTCTGGATGTTCATATTGGCAATTTTAGGCAAATTATCCAGAACTTTTTGTTTTGTAGGCTCTAAGACACAATCCAATCGTCTTAAAACTGTAAGCGGTAGTATTACCTTACCATAATCTGATTGCTTATAGTCGCCTCGTAAAAGGTCTGCAATCTCCCAGATAAAATTAGCATTCTCCTTGACGTTTACCATATTATCGACACACCATTTAGGGTTTTAAAGTCACTTTATACTATATATTTGTATTTTATTAACTCTATCTCCATCTCCATTCTCATAGCGTCATGATTCGCTTGGATTATATAAATAAGCATTAATAAATGGCTTCTTCACTCGCTTCTATCCATAAAATGGATTGAAATGCAGGCGCTGATGCAACAGCAGGATATAGAAGGGGCCGGGTTTTGAGCGTGGTTGTTTGGTTTGATGAAATAGTATTCATCAAACCGAAGGGAACACTGATGACACGGATTCGACAGATACGCACGGATTTGGGGTTTCTGATTCAAATCTTTCCTTCCTGTCATTCGTAAAGATCACTCTTTTGAATTCTGGGGTTTTACCAAAATTCAATAATAGCCCGACTTCTTTATCTGTGGCTTTAAGGTAATTGATCAACTGA
>JAGFND010000006.1 GCA_021409285.1 Candidatus Methanoperedens sp.
CATTCCAATTGGCAGGATTTGCCCAGAACATGAAACTTCTGACCTCAAACCATCCTCTTCCATAATCAGTGATATAATTGCCAGAAGTATCCTGGGCAGTCAACTTTATCCTTACATCATACCATCCTGACTTAAGAGGATTTGATGGGTTAAATGAAAGATTAGCAATGCCATTTGAATCTGTTGTCCCACTGGTGTTTGCAGAATTGTTATAAGTATCAAAATCGACTTTTTCCCAGTTCTGACCATATCTTACTTCGTCAACGCTTACCTGTTTTCCGCTCTGCGGGCTGAAACCGCTGTTCATGACCTGAACCCGCATTGAAATATCTGAAGCGGCTATGAAGGTTTTGAAATTCCCTGATTCAGTCAGAGCCGGGGAAGCCCATATGAAATATTGTTTGACATCGAAAAATCCTGTTCCCATAGCCTGGGTTACATTATGATCTGATTTTGTTATATTTGCCCAGAACTTTACCATGTGAAATCCCATATTTGTATCATTATTATAGAATTTCAGACCTTTTGAACCATCCTGTAACGAAATCACAGACGGATTCTCCATTTTGTCGGTCACTATAGTAGCTGCATCAACCGCGAATGCTTCGATTATTCCTGCGGAAACAATATTGTTCTCAAGGGTCATTGTTTTTGGGTTGAACGCTTCTATGCGAAGAGTTATATTGTCCCGTGAAGAAACACTCATCGCAGGGCTTCCATCGCTGCTCACCGGGAACGCATATAGGAAGATTTCCTGTATTCCGATACTTGTCCCGGTCTCTTCTGTCGTTCCGTTAAGATTTACGGTCACTCTGGCATTATATATGCCAACAGTTTCCGGGGTGGTAAAATTTATTATGCTTGCATTGGGTGCCCTTGACCTTATCTCGTCCTGAAGCCATTCCTGGACATTTGCCGTTGAGAAAAATTCTTCAAGACCCATAACCCCCCATGATCCCGTAACATCCTTACCTTCAGAATTCTTAATACTTAAAGTAAAATTACTCTTATTACTTCCACCTGTTGATGAGTTTACATTTAGTACCTCTCCAGTTCCAAGATCTGTTCCACTCACCAGTATATATCCCTCCATATTAGGTGGAAAACCTTCCTGCTCCTTTACCCCTCCACTTATTGGTTTAAGGAATAGATTGTATCCTCTTACGTCAAAGCTGCCGTAACTTTTCAGATTTTGAGCGCCAATGGTGGCCAGATATTCGATATTATAGGTTCCCCGGTTTACACTTCCTGGAACTGCATAATTATAATAAAAAATAGACTTGTTAGTTTCAAATAGCATATTCAACCGCTTTGAATATCCTCCAGGGCCGCGAATAATTGCAGTTACATTTGCCTGTGTATTGTCATAAATTGCACCAGATGTTGTCTTTACACTTGCGGTCAGAATTGCAATCTGACCATGTGCAAATGTGTGCTGAGGAGACCAATCTTCTGAGAGTACCTCTCCTGAGACATCGTACGAGTTGATGCTATAGGTGATCGAGCCAAGAGATTGGCCGTTTTCCAGGATATGGACATTATATATTCCACTGACATTTGTTATATTGATGACAGAACTGGTTATCCCATTTTCATCCGTTGATGACGGAGCGATATCAACTATGACTCCAGTACTGTTGCTCACAGTAACGTTGAGATTTTTTCCGGATAATGGACTGTTTGATGAATTTAATATAAGTAAGGTCAGATTGCGTGAATCCTCTATGCCTGTGAACATTGGCTGTACCATCCTTGCAAGGACAATTTCATTTGATCTGTTTATGAAAAATACGTTATATGTATCCCCACCAACCCTGATCCTTGAATTTATTACAATGTTACTCACTGTGATTGAACCATCATCAATTGATACAGTGTTGCCTGTTGAAACAGAAAAGTTGTAAAGGGTACCATTAATGGTTTTGTTCCCAAAACCTGTCTCATTAAGAACCACTGCATAAACTGTACCTGCTGTAAAAGATGCATATGCATATTTTATTGCATTATTGTCATAAATGATTACATTTACTGATGGCGATGTAACTCCAAAATCAGATGCCGTTGCAGATATCGAATAACTTCCTGTTAGATTGGTAGGAATCAAGTTGGAGAATACACCGTCAATATCCGTAGTCATGTTGTATGAATTTATAAGATTTCCACTTGAGTTGCGTAATTGCACGGCCATGGTCGCGCCAGACTCCCCTGTACTATCATTAATGAATTTTCCAGATACAGCAATATCTGTTCCGTTTAAATAACGGAAGCCATCTGTTCCGAAATCCTGTATCGTGTAAATTGCCTCAGATGTGGCTGCAATAGAAACAAAAAACAGTAATCCGATCATTAAATAATTAATTAATTTTCCATATTTACATCTATGCATAAAGTCACCTTTTATTCCATAAAAACCAACCCGGACCGTTTTTTATCATATCTTATATTTGCCAGCATATATACTTATGCTAATGATAAGCATAATGGTGGCAAATTAAAATAACAAATACATTGACTGGAATCATGCCGGGTGAATATCACAAGTTACTTATATTTAATCATCATTTTGAGTAAAAATAGTGATTTTATGAAAAAAATATTAATTGTTCTAATGGCTGCACTGATTTTTTTCAGCGGCTGCACAGGTCAAAAAACAGTAAAAACCGGGGATAATATCTCCGTGGATTATATCGGAAGCATTCAGAATGGAAAAGTTTTCGATACATCTATCGAGAAAATTGCTAAAGAAAATAATATTAGCAAACCAGAATTCAAGCCTCTTCAATTCACTGTTGGAAATGGAAGTGTCATCAAAGGATTTGATGAGGGGGTAATCGGAATGAAGGTCGGGGAAACAAAGACATTGATCATTTCCCCGGAAAATGGATATGGGCCATACAATCCTGACCTTGTAAAAGCCTTTCCGATAATACAGGAAGTGCCTGTAAGATTCCCGCGCATGATTGAAGTTCCTGAAGAAGAATTTAATACAACCTTTAGCGGTGTCCATAAAAAAGGTGATGTCGTTAATATACCCGGGACATCTGTCAGTATGACAATCAAAGACATATCAAAAAACGTCACTTTATCCTACAATTTCCAGATAGGAGATATTATTCCATCATCAGGAGCTCCGTGGAATGAAACCGTTATTAAGGTTGATGACAAGAATGTTACTGTTGCTTATAGCGTGAAAAAGAATGAAACCATACAGTTACAGAACCGTCCATGGACTTCGACAGTTGTGGACATAAATAACGAGAATCTCGTCCTGAGACATAATGCCATACCAGATACCCAAATGCCTACAATGTTCGGTATGATAAAGGTGCATTTCAATGAAACATCGATATTGCTGGACCAGAATCACGAACTTGCAGGTAAGACGCTTGTATTCAATGTGACCCTGAAGTCGATAAAATAAGAAAAAAATTAATGCCGAAATTTTTGGTACATTCTAGCAAATGCATGTGAAAGTCCATGTTTTTTCGGCATTTTTGTAATCTCCTTTTTTATTTCGAAATAAAAACGGCAGTATAAAAAAGATCAAGGTGGCGCGGTGTGCGACAGCAGCCAGTCGAAGAACGAAACGGGGCAAAAAATATAACAGTTAAAATTATATTATATGCAAAAGATATTTATTGAGTAAGCAAACCTGCGTGGTACTCATTCATTGATTTTAGAGTCATCCTGCCTTTCTTCATTGATTCAATTGCGTCAGCTGCAGCCAGTGCCGCCTGTATGGTCGTAATATAAGGGACACCGAAATCGACAGCAGCACGCCTTATCTGGAATCCATCCTTTACTGTCTGTTTACCTGTGGGTGTATTTATAATGAGATCCAATTCCTTCTTATGTACAAGGTCAACGATATTGGGCGTACCTTCACTTACCTTATTAATAATATCCATCTTAATCCCATTATTTGAAAGGAACAGGGCAGTTCCCCGTGTGCCTATCAGATGAAGTCCTGCATCCTGCATCTTTCTTGCCACTTTTATGATATCCTTCTTGTCATCATTCCGTACTGACATGAAAACAGTTCCAGAAAGAGGAAGAGTATTATCTGCCGCCCATTCTGCCTTAAAGAACGCTCTTCCAAAATCATAATCAATACCCATCACTTCACCAGTACTTTTCATCTCCGGACCAAGAACCGGGTCAGCTCCGGGGAGTTTGTCAAATGGAAGCAGTACTTCCTTTACAGAAACATATTCGGGATGAACTTCTTTTGTGAATCCAAGTTCCCTTAATGAGTGTCCTGTCATGACCCTTGCGGCTATCTTCGCAAGCGGCAGCCCGATCGCCTTGCTCACAAAAGGGATAGTGCGGCTTGATCTGGGGTTTGCTTCGAGCACATAGACGACACCCCTCTTTGTAGCCATCTGGATATTTATTATCCCAACCACACGAAGGGCGATTGCGATCTTTTTCACATAATCCCGGACAATATCAAGTATTTCCGGTTTCAGGTACTGTGGCGGAATTACGCATGC
Source organism: Candidatus Methanoperedens sp. (assembly GCA_021409285.1). Taxonomy (GTDB): domain Archaea; phylum Halobacteriota; class Methanosarcinia; order Methanosarcinales; family Methanoperedenaceae; genus Methanoperedens. The sequence continues at coordinate 4,494 of JAGFND010000006.1, forward strand.
TGAATCACCAGAATGTATCCCTGCTTCTTCTATGTGTTCCATAATAGCGCCTATCAGGACATCTTTCCCATCACAGATAGCATCTACATCGATCTCAGTTGCGTTATCGAGGAAATCGTCGATCAGCACAGGATGTTCATTTGAAACTTTTACAGCCTCTTTCAGGTATCGCTCAAGATCGCGCTCGTCGTAAACGATCTCCATTGCACGACCCCCGAGAACGTATGAAGGACGGACCAGTACCGGGTACCCTATCCTCCTGGCTTCGTTAAATGCTTCCTTATAATTAGTAGCACATCCAGCTTCAGGCTGGAGTATCCCTAATTGTTTCATCATGCTGTTAAAGCGACCCCTATCCTCAGCAATATCCATATCATCCGGAGTTGTTCCCAGGATCACTGTATCCAGATCCGTCCTGCGTTCAAGTTCATTCTTAAGAGGAATCGCAAGGTTCACTGAGGTCTGTCCCCCGAACTGCACCATAACCCCGTATGGACGCTCCTTCTCTATCACGTTCATGACATCTTCAAGCGTGAGCGGTTCAAAAAACAGCTTATCAGAAGTATCGTAATCAGTCGAGACCGTTTCAGGATTGTTATTAATAATATGCGTCTCTATACCATCCTTGCGCAGTGCCGTAACGGCATGTACGGTACAATAGTCAAATTCAATACCCTGTCCGATCCGGATAGGGCCTGAACCAATGATCAGTACTTTCTTATTCTTACTGGGGGCAACCTCACATTGTTCTTCATATGTAGAATAATAATAAGGGGTCGCTGCGGCAAATTCAGCGGCGCAGGTATCTACCATCTTATAAGTGGGGATGATCCCATGCTGTCTTCGCATGTCATTTATCTCTTCTTTTGTTTTTTTGCACAGGAGCGCGATCCTTTCATCGTTCAATCCAAGGCATTTTGCCTTTTTTAAGTTTTCAATTGAAAGTTCGTCTTTTATTGTATCTTCGATATCTATGATATTCCGTATCTTCCGGATAAAGAAAGGATCGATATTTGTCAATCCGGAGATCTCATCCTGCCTCATGCCTTTCCTTAGCGCATGATAAATGACAAATAATCGTTCGTGTGTAGCATGTTTCAGGATATCCAGGATCTCATCATCTCTCCACTCCCTGAAACCAAAATACATATCAACTTCAAGAGAACGCACAGCTTTCAAAAGCGCTTCTTCAATGGTGCGGCCGAAAGCCATCACTTCACCTGTGCTTTTCATCGCAGTTGTAAGATGCTTGTCTGCTGTCACGAATTTATCGAATGGCCAGCGCGGGATCTTGACAACTGTGTAATCTATTGCGGGTTCAAAAGAAGCAGGTGTCTTTTTGGTGATGCTGTTTGTGATCTCATCAAGGGTCATACCTATGGCGATTTTCGCAGTGACCCGTGCTATCGGGTAGCCTGTAGCTTTTGATGCAAGAGCAGATGAGCGTGAAACGCGCGGATTCACTTCCACGATCCTCACTTCGTCTTCTCGCACCGCGAACTGGATATTGCATCCGCCTTCTATTCCCAGAGCTCTTATTATCTTTATCGAAGCGCTCCTGAGTTTCTGGTGGTCTGCATCCGAAAGCGTCTGAGATGGCGTAACAACTATAGATTCACCTGTATGTATCCCCATCGGGTCTATATTTTCCATATTGCATATCACGATGCAGGTATCGTTTCTATCACGCATGACCTCGTATTCGAACTCTTTCCAGCCGATTATGCTTTCTTCTATCAATACCTGATGTATACGGGAGCGCTCAAGTCCGTGCTCAGTTATGTCAAGAAGCTCATCACGCGTATATGCGATACCTCCGCCTGCTCCACCGAGCGTGTAAGCAGGTCTGATGATGAGCGGCAACCCGAGTTCAGCAATGAGCGCTTCGGCTTCGGGTAATGTATTCACGGCTTTTGAGTGCGGCACTTTTTCACCGATACTTATCATTTTTTTCTTGAAAAGGTCCCTGTCCTCTGAATCCTTGATCGCCTGAAGCGGTGTTCCCAGAAGTTCAACCCCGAATTTTTCAAACACTCCCATTTCAGCCAGCTCGCTTGTTATATTAAGACCGGTCTGGCCGCCAAGACCTGCAATAATGCCATCAGGACGTTCTTTTTCAATTATCTTTGCCACGATCTCAGGTTCCAGAGGCTCGATGTAAATAGCATCAGCCATATCGGTATCGGTCATTATGGTCGCAGGGTTACTATTGACAAGTACGACTTCTATACCTTCTTCACGCAGGGAACGGCACGCCTGGCTTCCCGAAAAATCAAACTCAGCAGCCTGACCTATCATGATCGGGCCTGAGCCTATGAGCAGGACTTTCTTGATATCTGGTCGCTTTGGCATCTTACCTCGTGTCTTCCTTTTTTCAGCCTAAATGCAAGGACATGTTATTAATTCTATCGTGTTGCATTTGGAGTTTAATAAACACGAAATCCATATTACGCCAATATGGGTTCTATTTCAGTATTCCATATCTCTTTTATTTTCCTCTCTTTCATAAGGCCTTTTAAAACCTTCTCCGCAATCTGGCCCCGGTGGATAACGTCACATCCCGCACAACTCCAGACCGTCCCGCCGGTGGTTCTCTGTATATATTCGCCGCCTGTCCTTTCATCTTCGCATGGATAGAACGGACAGAAACAGAATGTGCAATCCTGCCCCTCAAAATGGCAAGGGTAGTACTCGCAATTGATCCTGCTCCTTGCAGCTGTCCCTCTTTCAAGAGCGCTACCGATTTCTTTTTCAGCTCGTTCTTTTCCCCAGTCGGATATGACGTTTAGAAAGGCTGCGATCAATTTCCGGTTCTCAGAATGTTTCCTGACGGCAATACGTATATGGTTTCTAAGAGAAAAAGACGTACAGTCACGAATAATTATTCCATGATCAAGCATCCTGTGCGATAATTCAGATGGATCCATGATGAAATCCCCGATATCGATAAGAATAAAATTCGTGTCACTGGGGTAAGGTTTGAAACCGCGTATCCCTCTCAGTTTTAAGAAAAGCCAGCTTCGTTCCTTATTTATCAACTTAAGCGAGCGTGAAATATAATCCGGATAATTTCTTAATGCCTCTATTCCGATCGAAATAGCGATTGAATTAAGATTCCAGCAAAGACGCACATCATTAAATATCTTGGCAGAATCAGAAGATGTCACAGCAAAACCTATTCGAATACCTGGAATAGAATAGGTTTTTGTCAGCGAACGCAGGACAAATATGAGATCGTTATCCGCTGCATAATCTGCAATACTCTCCTTTGGATCCGATAGCTCAATGAAAGCTTCATCTACAAAGAGAAAGGTCTCCGATCCCATGCATTTTTTAGCAAGATCCAGGACTTTCTTGCGTTCTAATAGTTGTCCTGTCGGATTATTCGGATTACAGAGAAAAACAGCCTTGATACCATCAGATTCTAAATTGACAATATCTTTATATGCAACAGTCTTGATCTCAGCGCCAAATAAGCGGCACTGGAACTCATATTCGCCAAAAGTGGGATGTGGAATTACCACTTCATCACCCGGTTCAATTAGGGTTTCTGCGAACAGGCGTATCAATTCTGATGATCCGTTACCCGGGATTATGTTATCAGGGAAAATACCAAGTGAATCTGCTGCTGCTTTTCTAAAATCCAGATATCTGTTATCTGGATAATTTGTAATCGATCTGAAAGCTTCCAAAAATTTTTTCCTTAATCCCGGAGGTCCGAGAGGGTTAAGATTGACACTAAAATCAATCAGTTCATCAATTGTTTTTTTTCCACATCTTTCAGCGCTTTCTGCGACTCTGGCGCCATGAAAGCACGGAGTAAGTTCCATGACAGCCCTTCTGAACCTGTTTTTTGGACGCACAAATCCTCTTTTGTTCGAGGATAATATTAAGCTGATGCATATCCGCAAGGCAGAAGTATTATATATTGTCAGGGATGAAGTGAAATGAACGGATTCAGGAAATTTCCGGAAGCAAGCTATGAAAAATAAATTATATTTGATGATTCTATTGATCCTGATATGGGTCTCTATTGTCTCGACTTCGTCAGCGGAGGGAACTTTAGGTCAAAACGTAACTATCACAATCCCGACCGAGGGACAAAAATTGAACACATCCAATATAAATGTTATAGGAACTGCTTCAGAAAATGTGACCAGAGTGGAAGTAAGTATTGAAAATGGAAAATGGCAGAGGGCATCTGGAACATCGTCGTGGAAAGCAACGATTACCCTTTCAGAGGGTTCAAACACGATTTATATGCGGGCAATTGATAAAGATAAGAACATTATTGGAGAAACTTCATTAAATGTTACTCTGGATACCACCCTCCCTGTAATTGCATTCACTTCCCCTATAAAGGATGAGATTTTTTTAACTTCTTCAAGAACTGTTACATTGACAGCTTCTGATAATGACCTGAGCAAAGTGGAAGTGAAACCTGGAAATGGAGACTGGCAGGCTGCATCTTTTGAAACCTCTTGGAACGCACCGGTCACCTTTTCGGAAGGATCAAACACGATTTATGCACGAGCAATTGATACAGCCGGGAATACTGGCAACACATCAGTAAATGTCACGTTAGATACCATACCCCCAACCATTAATATAAAATACCCGGCAGAGGGAGATATTATTATGAATCCTGCTGTTACCATAAATGGAACTGCTTCTGAGGATGTGAGCAAAGTGGAAGTAAAAGTTGGAAATGGAGATTGGATAAAGGCAACTGGAAAATCCATATGGGGCACACCAATATCACTTTTAGAAGGTCTAAACACGGTTTATGCACGAGCAATTGATACAGCCGGGAATAGTGATCAAACATCAGTAAATGTTACACTAAATACTAAACTTGTGACCATTACAATCAATAGCGGCGCAGAATATACGAACATGACAGAAGTAAACTTGAGTCTTACATCACCTGCGAGATGGATGAGCTTCAGCAATGATTATTCAAATTGGACAGACTGGGAACTTTTCACATCAGCGAAATCGTGGACTCTTGCTTCTGTAGATGATATGAAACTCGTACACTTTAGCGTAAGTAATAGAAATGATATCCAACCAGATCATGGATTACTTTCCGAAGATTCCATTATATTAGATACAACCATGCCGGAAGTAACAGCTCTCAAAGTATCCACATCAACACCAGAATTAAACAAACCCGTGGATATGACTGCAAAGGTCAGCGATAAATATCTGGACACTTCCAGTGTATTTTTCTTCATTACATCTCCGGATGGTAACAGAAGTAAATGTATGACTGGAATATACACATGCAATTTTATCAATACCTCCGGCTACGGCAGGTATAATGTCACAATTCTTGCAGGTGATCTTGCAGGTAATACCAACAACACCGAGAAAACCTGGTTCATAACAACAATGAAGCCTTATGATAGTGCAATAAGCACAATTCAAAATAACATTACAGAAATAAATGCTATAAAAGAAGTTAATACCACCCTTGAGATTTTTGCCTCCCAGAATATCAACGGAAACATAAATATAATATTGAGTAATGATATCCCCCCTGAAATCAATCAATCTATCGGTTCAATTCCATTCAAAAAATTCATTGCCATAACCACAAATAATCCAGATATTGAAAAAAATCTGAACTGGATGAACATAAAAATATATTATATTGAAGAAGAATTGAAAGCGTCAGGTCTTGATGAAAATTCTCTCAGGATATTCTATTTAAATAAGAGTAGAAGTATGTGGGAGACCCCTTCCAGTGGCGTAAATACTACTAACACAGGTAATTTTTCAGGATATGTCTGGGCTAACGTATCCGGTTTCAGCACATTCGGATTGTCAGGGAGCTATCCCAAACCTTCACAACCTGTCACTTCCGGAGGGGGAAGCTCTTCAGGCGGCGGAGGAGGAGGGGGAGGAGGAGGGGGGGCTTCGGGTGAAAAATATACAAACATCGAAGTTATTGAAAAATATGACCTCTACATTTTTAAAAATAAAGTTACAGAATATAAATTTAAGGGCAATAAAAATCCCATTTTGTTTGTGAATATAACAGGTAATGTAAATGCTGGAGAGATCACTACCATTGTTGAAGTGCTAAGAAATACTTCTTATCTGGTAAAAACTCAAGCACCCGGGTTTGTTTATAAGAATATGAATATCTGGGTCGGAAATTTGGGTTTTTCAACATCATTGAACATAAAGCGAGCAGTCATATTATTCAAGGTTGAGAATTCATGGCTTGAGCGTAATAATCTTGCAGGGAATGAGATTACCCTTGCAAAGTGGAATGGCATTGATTGGATCACTCTGGAAACATCAAAAATAAAGATGGATAGTACATTCACCTATTTCGAAGCGAACAGCGACAGCTTCTCACCTTTCGCAATTACCGCTTTGAAAGGAACAAACCCGTTGCTGGCAAATATAACATCAACAGAAAAAGCTCCAGTTCCTATAGAAAAAGTTGAACAACCTGAAAAAAAACCATCTGATTTTCTTATGAACTGGTTTCTCATAATCGGCATTTTCTTGATAATTGGTCTGATTGTTGAGATGATTGTCAAAATGAAAAATAAATGAATCGCCAAACTATTTATGTAAGTTCGACGTATAAAAATTGGGTGCTTTAAATCATGGTAGATTTCATTTCAGTAATAATCGTGCTTTTTTTGGTAGTGGCAATACTTGCACAATCAATAAAAGTTGTAAGAGAATATGAACGAGTTGTTATTTTCAGGATGGGGAGATTATTCGGGGCAAAAGGACCTGGAATATTCCTGATCATACCGATAATAGATAGTCTGGTAAAAATTGATCTGAGAATTATTACGATCGATGTCCCAAAACAAACGATAATCACAAGAGATAACGTAAGCGTTGATGTGGATGCCGTCATTTATTATCGGGTGGTTGATCCCTCGTTTGCGGTCACAAAGGTTGAAAACTTCAAGTTCGCCACAAGTATGCTGGGACAGACAACACTGAGGGATATCCTTGGACAGATAGAGCTTGACGACCTTCTCTCAAAGAGAGAAGAATTGAACAAGAAACTCCAGGACGTACTTGATGTGGCAACAGAGCCATGGGGAATAAAGATAACCGCTGTAACTATTCGTGATGTGGCCCTCCCTGAATCCATGATGAGGGCGATAGCCAAACAGGCAGAGGCTGAAAGGGAGCGAAGATCAAGAATAATACTTGCAGATGGTGAATTCCAGGCCAGCCAGAAGATGATGGAAGCCGCAGAGATGTACGAGAAGATGCCCGTTGCCATAAAACTCAGGGAGCTTCAGACGCTTGCTGAGATAGCACGTGAAAAGAATCTGATCGTAGTGACAACAGGCGCACCTGGAGGAAGCGACATTGGTACTGTTGCAGGTATGACAAAGGCATTTAGCAGGGCAGAGAATAAATGAAGTTCCTGTCCTTTTTCCTATTTTTTCTGATTTCGATCCGTTTGGCGGGGGGGGAAGTCTTAGTCGTCGAACTTAAAGACACGATAACTCCTGCCAGCGATGATATAGTTATCGAGGCACTTGAATATGCAAAAAATGAGAATGCAGAGGCCCTGATCATCACGATGAATACTCCCGGAGGAGGGCTCGATGAAACAAAAAAGATCCTTGAAGCGATCGATGCTTCCCCTGTTCCGGTAATAGGGTATGTGTATCCAAAAGGTGCAACGGCATGGTCTGCGGGAACGATCATTCTTCTTGCATCAGATATTTCGGCAATGGCGCCAAATACAATAATAGGTTCTGCCCAGCCAGTTGAAATATCATCTGAAGGCATGAAACCGATAAAAGAAGAAAAGATAATAAACGCAGTTGTCGCTCTTGCTGAAGAAAAAGCAAGGCAGCATAACAGGAATGTGACCATTGCAGGCGAGTTTATTACCAAAAACCTGAATCTGAACGCTGAGCAGGCAAAAGAGGCAAATGTCATTGAGATCGTTTCACCAGACATAGAAGATCTTTTAATTAAGGTAGATGGAATGAAAGTAAAGGACAAAGAACTTAAGACAAATGGCATAGGTTTTACATATCACTCGCCTTCTACAAGGCTTTTGATCCTGGATCTGCTATCGAATCCCATCCTTGCTTCTCTCCTTATGCTTGTGGGAATCTATGCACTTGTTTTTGGGCTTTCAAGCCCCGGTTTTGGTGCTGAGATCTTAGGTGTGATATGTTTAAGTCTGGGCCTCATCGGGCTTGGTTTCTCAATAAATGTCGCTGCGATCTTCCTGATCATTGTTGGGATGGCTCTGCTTTTGTTCGAGCTCCATATTTCATCCTTCGGGCTTCTTGGTATCGCGGGGATCGCCTGCGTTGTCGTAGGAAGCATTTTACTTGTTCCCATAGGATATCCAAAAATGTATTCATCTGAATTCCAGTTGACCGTAATTATCAGCCTGTTTGCCCCTGCTATCGTTTTTGGAGTTTTTCTGGCATTTGCGATCTATAAGATGATGGAAATACGCAAGAAAAAGCCGGTGATAGGTGATATAGTTGGAGATTCAGCAAAAACTATCGACATCTTAACACCCGGTGAAACCGGTTATGTGCGATATCAGGGAGAGTACTGGATAGCAAGATCAGATGAAGATATTCCTCCAAAAACAAAAGTCATAATTACAGGAAAAGAAGGACCCGTGCTTATTGTCAAACGAAATTGAAATTCTCACGGCAAAACGAAAAGGCCTCTTGACGTTTTTATTACTTTTATTTCATTACCTGGTTCAGCGCTCAGGAACTCCGGCCTTTTAAGAACGATGGTTTCATAGGTTTCGGGATCAAGTACCTGTATCGTCTTTCCCTCATCCGACACCAGGACTGCATTAACAGCATTATCCCTTTTTCCGACATGCCTCATTTCCAGGATGTCATTAAAGTTCTCGATGAATCTTTTTCCGGTCTCAATATCTATTCCGCTAATATGCTTCCCGCAACTCTGTACCTCTATCACTTTATCATTCGCACAAATGATGTCCCCGCGCACGAATTCCGGAAGCCGGAGGGCAAATGTGATGCGGTAAAGATCAACTCCATTTTTTTGTCCTACAAGTTTTGGTGATTCCGAGTATTTTCCACCAAAAACATCAATTATTGCTTTGCATATCTGTTTTCCAAGTTTTATCAGCCCGACATATAGATCAAGACCTTCATCAAGGCTTTCTGTTTTTGCAATATAAGCAAGCCTGTCGCCTTTTTCCTGGGATCTCAAAGCCACATCCTGAGCTATTTCCTGACATTTCCTGAGCTCATCTGCTGTAGGTATCCTTTTATCAGCCCTTATCTGCACGAGTCCTTCAAAATATCCACCTGATATCCTGCTACAGGTCTCACACGTATCCCAGTGTATCCTTACTTCGATATCTTTCGAATATCCTATGGGTGCTCCTCTGATATCTGCCTGCGCATCGACATGCACCCGGTATCTTGAATGGTCAAGCTGCTTATGGGATAAATTAAGAACAAGATTTGCTGCTTCTTTATTTTTAAAAAGATTATCGTTTACGCACTCAATGATCGTTGTTATCTCATTTTCCTTAAGAGACCACTTCCCTCTTTTAAAAACAGCTCCGCATGCAGGGCATATCCGTGCATATGCAATATCGGGAGATTCGATCAATATCTTCTTTCCGATAAAACAATCACTGCAAACATTATCATAGAAAATATCGGTTTCTTTCCCACATTTGGGACAGAATAAGTTACTCATCTTATAATAAACTCCGGGCAGCATCAATAATGCTGTTTCTTGAATCGTAATGGGGTCTCCATCCAAGTGATTCTAATTTCTCAATTGATAGAAGCATCCTTGGAACGTCTCCTTTCCAGCCCCGGCTTCCTCCAGTATAATTGAATTTCACATTCCCTAAACCCATCTTTTCAGTAATTAATTCACCAATTTCAGTGGCGTTTATAGTATCATTCGAACCGATATTGAAAATATTTGCCATGTCGTTGCTATTATCGACCGCAAAAAGGATCGCATCCACACAATCCGAAACGTGCAGATAAGATTTTCTCTGTTGCCCATCTCCCAGTATCTCAAGAGACCGTGGATCCTTCCTGAGCTTGTTGATAAGATCGATTATTATCCCGTGCGTACCCCTTGGACCCACGATATTTGCGAATCTGAATATCCACGATTTCATATCAAAAGTATGGCAATATGAGGTTATGAGCGCTTCACAGGCAAGTTTTGAAGCACCATACAATGATATGGGTATCAAAGGCCCATAATTTTCCGGCGTGGGGATGACCGTCGCTTCACCATATACAGTTGATGTCGATGTGAATGCGATCTTTTGACGCATGCTCATCCGCATAGTTTCAAGGACGTTATAAGTAGCAATGATATTCTCGTTAAGGTGGATCTTTGTATTTTCAGCTCCCAGCCGAACATCGGGATTTGCTGCAAGATGGTAAATCATATCTGCTCCCGCTATTTCCTTTTTTAGATTTTCAAGATCGTGTATATCGAGCTTTACGAACTTGAAATCCCTGTTTTTCATGTGGGGCTCAATAAATTCCATCCGTCCTGAGCTGAGATTATCTATGACTGTAACTTCATTGCCCCGTGAGAGCAGTTCATCAACCAGATGGCTTCCTATGAAACCTGCTCCGCCTGTTACTGCGATTTTGTTTTTCATTTCTTTTCAACCTGCATTTAATACTATAAATAGTCTATTCCAAACCAAAAATATTTCAAGTCCAAAGACCTGTGGAATGCAATGAATCTGCCCCTTGTATCAATCATAATCCCCTGCATGAACGAGGAGAAAACAATAGGGATATGCATTCAGAAAGCATTGAAAACATTAAAAAAGGAAGGTCTGGAAGGAGAAATAATAATACCAGACAATTCCACAGATAATTCAAGAGATATTGCCATAAAAATGGGTGTAAAAGTTGTAATCCCCCTGAATAAAGGATATGGAAATGCATTTTTAGAAGGATTCAAACATGCCAGAGGGAAATATATTCTTTTGGCTGATGCAGATGACACATATGACCTGAGAGAGATCCCAAAGTTCCTGAAGCCTTTGATGAGGAAAGATGCGGATCTTGTCATGGGCACGAGATTAAAGGGAGAAATCAAAAGGAATTCAATGCCATGGCTGCATAGATATATTGGAAATCCCTTGTTAACAAACACTCTCAATGAACTCTTCAAAACACATCTCAGTGATGCTCATTGTGGTATGCGGGCAATTACAAGGGAAGCATATGATAAACTTGATATGATAAGCGAGGGCATGGAATATGCAAGCGAGATGGTAATTGAAGCAGCAAGGAAAAAGCTGATAATAACTGAAGTCCCTGTTACCTATTACGCAAGAATGACACCTTCTAAACTCCATTCATGGGGAGATGGATGGCGCCATCTTAGATTCATGATGTTATATAATCCGACACCTTTTCTTTCAATTCCAGGTTTTTTGATACTGGTCCTTGGCATATTTATGACTGCGACATTGTCAATTAGAGGGAATGTGGAAACGACAAGCTTGCACTCGTTCATTCTGGGTTCGATTCTCCTTTTGATAGGAACTCAGATGATAGCAACCGGGAGCTACATGCAGGTTTATGGGATCGTTCATAACAGAATAGATAAAACAGCATTTACTGAAAAAATTCTGGACTACCATTCCCTTGAATTTGGACTGATATTTGGCTTATTATTATTCTTTGGAGGTTTGGTATTAGGGTCAAATGTTATATTGAAATGGATATCTTCTGGATACGGTTCATTATCGGAAGTGGAAAATGCAGTTATTTCTATGACAATAGCAGCCTTAGGTGTCCAGATAATTTTTTCCACACTCATAATTAGCATATTCATGCTAGAAAAAAAGGATATTTAATGAAAATTGCGTTTGTTTATGATGCTGTTTATCCCTGGATCAAAGGCGGTGCAGAGAAGAGAATTTATGAACTTGGCAAAAGGCTTGCGGGCAGGGGAAATGAAGTGCATGTTTTCGGCATAAAATGGTGGTGCGGCCCTGATATTATTGAAAATGAAGGAATGGTGCTGCATGGCATTTGCAGCTCGATGGAATTATATACTGACGGAAGGCGTTCCATATCCGAAGCTATCATCTTCTCGGTCAAATTGATGCCTCATCTAATGAAGGAAAGATTTGATGTTATCGATGTGTGCGCTTTCCCATATTTTTCGTGTTTTTCTGCAAGGACCGTATCAATCCTCAAAAGAACGCCAATGATTATCACCTGGCATGAGGTCTGGGGAGAATACTGGTATGAATATCTGGGATGGAAAGGTTTTTTCGGAAAATTCATCGAAAAAGTGATTGCAAGACTCCCTGACAGGCACATAGCAGTTTCGGCGCATACTAAAAAGGAACTTGGCGCTCTTGGAGTGAAGAAAAAAAAAATAACTGTTATCCCGAACGGCATAGATTTAATGCTAATAAATGATATTCCCGCGAATATAGAAAGATGCGATGTGATATTTGCTGGAAGGCTCATTAAGGAAAAAAATGTAAATAGATTGATCGAATCCATATGGGATTTAAAAAAACAATTACCAGGAATACAATGCCTGATAATAGGAAATGGACCAGAAAAACAAAATCTGGTCGGTCTGATTGATAAACTTGATCTGAAGGAAAATGTGAAAATCCAGGATTTTATGGATTACAGGAATTTTGTATCGCTATTGAAGTCTTCCGGTGTTTTTGTCTTGGCATCAAAAAGGGAAGGTTTTGGGATAGTGTTGCTTGAAGCAATGGCTTCTCTAACTCCGGTAATAGCAGTTGAATCAAGAAGAAGTGCTGCGTCAGATATCGTAAATGGATCTAATGGGATTTTATGTCATATAGATGAAATACAAAAATACATAATATATATATTGACAAACGAAACCTTGAGGAAGGAGATGGTCAAAAAAGGTTTTGAGTATGTCAGGGAATATGACTGGGAACATATAACAGAGAAATTATCAAGGTTTTATAAAATAATGGGTGTAGCCCATGAATAAAACTATCAACACGGTTTCTAAAAAAAAATCAAAACGACTCGGATAGATCCGAATCGAATTTTCCATTATTGATAGCTATAATGGCTTCTTTTGTCTTTAATCCCTCAAAGGTTACACCCAGAGGAAGACATGAACCGACAACCTCTTTCACTGCATTTTTCAATGACTTTGCAAGAGTGTCGGTCTTTTTCATTCTGGCTATCTTAATAGCCTGTTTTACGGTAAGATTGCCAATTGTCTGCTCGTTGGGTTTTCCCGCACCTGTTTCTACTCCTATCTCTTTCTTTATTAGAGCGGATGTTGGCGGGGTTCCTATCTCGATCTTGAATTGTTTCTTATCGTCAACAATTATTTTGACTGGAACCTGCATTCCTTTGAATGCTGCTGTTTGTTTGTTGATCTCATCTATAATTGCCTTCACATTGACACCAAGAGGACCAAGTGATGGACCAAGTGGTGGGCCCGGTGTTGCCGCGCCGCCTGCAACTAATGCTTCTAAAACGCTGACCATTTTTATTTCTCCTTATTTTTCTATTTCTTCTCTCTTTAATATCCTCACATTGTCACCGCGAACCGTCACAGGGATAGGTACCATCGCTTCAAAAAGTTCTACGGTGATCTCTTCATGAGCTTCATCAATTCGTTTTACACGCGCTTTCTCGCCTTTGAATGGACCGGATACGAGTTCCACTATGCTTCCTTCCGTAATACCTGTGACCGTAAGCTTGGGTGTAAGGAAGTGTTCGATCTCTGTGAAACTGGACTGTCCTTTGACCATTGTACGCGCATGGGGAAGTGTCTGGATGACCTGTTCCACAATCTCAGGTCCTGCGGCTTCGACAAGGATATATCCTTTCAGTTCATCAGGTGCCAGGATCGCACGGATATCAAATTGCTCTTTTCTTGCGACTTTCTCCATAAGGTTGGCCACAGCTCTTTCCTGGTTCACTGTGGTCTTGACCACATATATCGCCCCTTCATCGTTCATTTGAACCATCCTGGCATCACTGATATCAATATATATATAATAAATCCAATAAATCCTATCAATAGTATTCCTGCGCCAGCTACTTTCGCGATCACCCCAAATTCTTCTCTTGTTGGCTTTCTTGTTAATTTCAATATCCGCACATATTCACCAAGCCTAAGAGGTACATTTCCCGGCAATTCCTTATCTTCTAACAATATATTTCACATCCATAAGAGAATAATAAAAGCTATCCTAAAATAATAGCAGCCTTCAATTATACTCAATATAAAAATAGTTTTCGGTCTTACTTTGTAAATATATATCCTATTAGTTCTTTATAAATTAATGGTATTCGAGAACTGGACTTTTTATATAATTAATAAGAGTTCAATAAACTTGAAATACCTTCATAAACAAAATAATCACTGGAGATTGAATATGACGGATAGAAAATACGTAATCGAATCAAGAAGATATTCAGACAAAGATGGAAAAACGACTTTTGACACCTGGGTGACAAGCTCCAATGTAATTGAAGTCAAACACAACGAACAGTATCTGGTGTTCTTCCCTATAGAAGGAGAACATGCCGGAAAGAAACACTATATACCGTACTCAAATATCCATATCGTGAGAGAACTTTAAAAAATATATAACAAATTAGAAAAAAATAAAGTCTTGAATAAGTCACTAACCCCGGTAAGATGTACGGGGTGCATTTTTAACATCCTGCTTTTCTTTACTGAAGACAGCAGCCTTGGAAATAGTTTCACGTGGGAATGAGTCCTGCGCTCTTGCCATATGTTCCATTGCTTCTCTTAACGGTTTTACGACCTCTTTTGGTAACTGGGGTGCAGGTATTGGCTGCGGTTTTGGCACACCTGAAAGGAACGGGCATGTGACTCCTGTAAGGACTGCCATCACACGGACTCTTCCTGACAGTGAAGGATCTACTTTTGCCCCCCAGATAATGCGCTTTGTATTGGGAATCTTTTCCAATATCTGCTCACCTGCTACCGCCACTTCATCAAGTGTCATGTCCTCGCCCCCCACGATATGGATAAGTACACCGTATGCGTTTGAAATATCAGTAATATCAAGAAGCGGCGTAGATATTGCCTGGGAAACGGATTTCTCAATACGACTTTCGCCATCGCCTTCCCCGATACCGATCGAGGATATCCCGCCGCGCTCCATGATCGCTCTCAGATCAGCATAATCAAGGTTTATAAGACTTGGCTGGGTTATCGTATCTGTCAGGTTCTTAACAAATGAACCAACAAGAGCATTTGCGACAGAAAGCGCTTCCTTCAGCGGCAGATTGCCCGCTATTTCCCTTAGCTTTGAATTATCGATAACGACTATTGAATCGCAGACAAGAGCAAGGGAGCTTATTGCTTCCCGCGCTTTTTCTCTTCTTGCCATTTCAATTGTAAAAGGTATGGTTACGCACGCTATTGTGAGGGCACCCACCTCTCTTCCTACGCCTGCGACTACAGGGATCGCACCTGTGCCTGAGCCTCCTCCGAGACCAGCCACAAGGAAAAGGAGATTTGTCCCTTTCAGTTCTTCCTTTATCTCCGCCAGATTCTCTCTTGCCGCTTCAGCCCCCTTTTCAGGGAATCCTCCACAGCCGCGCCCTTTGCACAATTTTTCGCCAAGCAGTATAATCTTATCTGCCCGTGTCATCGTGCTTAGATGTGCAGCATCGGTATTGGCAGCAATTATTTTTCCGCCAGCGAGTTTTTTATCCGCTATCCATGTAGTAATATTACAGCCAGCACCGCCAAGCCCAACAACTGTTACTGATGGTCTTGAAGTCCTGACTTTTTCCAATAATTCCTCTCTAGTCATATTCAGCCTCCGTTATTAACTCAACGTATTACTATTTAAATCTTTTTTTTGATTTATATGAATTTAAAATAAAATCTAAACCCAATTTTCCAGGCTTTCTCTATCATCAAGATCCTGGATCATACCATCAAATGCTGCCATGACTGTGATTCCTGTTTCTTCCGTGATGATCTTTGCCTGGAACTCAGGGGATGCTTTCAATACCTGTAAACCAAAGTGAGTCAAAATAGCAAGTTTTGGCTTGATATCATTTATCAGTTTTTTTGCGGAGGTTATATTCAAATGGCGGATACTCATATCATTTTTCATTCTTACCACATTGATTATCAGATAATCGATATTCTTATATGCTCCTGAAAGTTTCGGAAAATATTCAGTATCAGGGATATAACCCAGCCTCTTAGAATTCCATTGATAGATGACACCATAGGTTTCAACAGGATGCATAGTCCTTATAGGGAATTCTATTTCTATATCATTGAGGGTTGTTTTTAGTCCTTCATTTATCTCAATTATCTCAACAAAAGGGCGGACATATTCAAGTACAACGGGATCTGAATTCAGGCAGTCAGATGGGACGATCAATCGTCCATGGGGCTGGAATCCTCCTCCGGTCATTGATTCAATCATAACATTCACATCATTAGAATGATCTATATGCCTGTGAGATAAAACAATCGCATCAAGGTCTTTGGGGACCAATTTAAGCCGGTGCACCATCACCAGGGAACCAGGTCCAGGATCCTGCAAGATATTTGCTTCCCCAAGTTTTAACCAGAAACCGCCGCTTTTACGAAGCTGGTTAAGAACTACCATCCTTCCTCCCCCTGTTCCAAGAAAAGTGACACTTGACATTATCTATTAACATGTATAACTTATACAAAAAAATATCTTATAAATAATCTATTTATGTGATCAAATCCCTCTTATGATTGGAGCAAAAGGGATAAAATGTTTTTTTCATTCGGCGATAAAAGGCCATCTATATCGAAAAAAGCCTTTATAGCGGATACTGCATGCATCGTTGGCGATGTTTCAATCGGAGAATGGTCAAGTGTATGGTTCAATTCTGTCATCCGTGGGGATAAGGGAAGGATAAGTATTGGAAGTGGTTCAAATATCCAGGACAATGCGGTGATACACACAGATGATATCAATGTCGCAATAGGCGACGGGGTTATTATCGGGCATGGATGCGTCATGCATGGGCGCCTCATTGGAAATAATGCACTTATCGGAATGAATTCGACGATATTGCATGGGGCACTGATCGGTGAGTTTGCGATCGTTGGCGCAGGGGCTCTTGTTCCACCTGATTACAATGTCCCGGCAAACAGCGTTGTCATGGGAGTTCCCTGCAAGATCGTAAGGGAAACATCGCAAGAGGAGATGAATGGAATAAAGAACTCCGCAAAAGAATATGAACAACTTGCAGAAAAATATCATAAAGGGCGATCATGAGAAATATTGAAATTGAAGAGATCGGAGCAACTCCGATAGCAGACAGAAAGGTTGAAATGGTTGAAAGAAAAGGGCTTGGACATCCTGATTATATTTGTGATTCCATAATGAATCAGGTATCTGTGGAACTCTGCAGGGAATACATTGAGCGTTTCGGTGCTATAATGCATCACAATATCGATAAGGGTATGCTTGTAGCAGGTGAAGTGAAGACAAAATTCGGCGGCGGTGTGATATTTAAACCAATGCGAATAATTTTCGGGGACAGAGCAACATTTGAAGTTGAAGGTGACAATGTCGATGTGAACAGGATCGCAGTGGACAGTGCAAAACAATGGATAAAGAGCAATCTCAGGTTCGTAAATCCTGATTCTATTGAATACCAGGTAGAGATCGCAAGCGGTTCTGCTGAACTTACAGATATTTTTAAACGAAAAGGAACCATCCTGGGTGCAAACGACACATCGGCAGCCGTTGGATACGCCCCAATGACACCAACAGAGGATCTTGTCCTTGAGACTGAAAAGTTCATGAATTCGCAGGATTTCAAGAAAAGATTTCCTGAATCAGGTGAGGATATCAAAGTCATGGGGCTTCGAAAGGACAACAGGATATTTTTAACCGTTGCCGATCCCCTGGTCGATATGTTCATCGATTCTGAGGCCGGTTATTTCAGGAAAAAAAGAGAACTTCTTGATGAGATAAAGAATTTTGCAGTTGAACATATTGATCTTGAGACTTCCGTTTCTTTGAATATGCTTGATAGGGAAGACCGCGGGATGGGAGGGATATATTTGACGGTAACTGGTACTTCGGCTGAGGATGCGGATTCCGGCCAGGTCGGTCGCGGAAACAGGGTGAATGGGATTATCCCCCTGAACCGGCCTGTAAGCAGTGAAGCGGCGGCTGGAAAAAATCCTGTCAGCCATGTGGGAAAGATATACAATGTTCTCAGCCACAGGATAGCCAATGAAATCTACCTGAATGTCCCTGACATAAAAGAAGTCTATATATGGCTGCTAAGCCAGATCGGTGAGCCGATAGATCAGCCAAGAATAGCTGCCGCGCAGGTAATTATGGAGAAAGGGACGATCGAAAGTATTGAAAAAGAAATAAATGATGTAATAGACAGGGAGCTTGCGAACATCCAGGAATTCTGCATGAAGCTGGCCTATGGGAAGATACCGGTGTGCTGATCAGCGATCTTTCATAGCTTTTCTTTTTTCCGGCAATCGTTTTTCGATCACCTCTGAAAAAGCATCAAAATCTCCTTCCGCGAGCGAATGGACATCTTCTTCTCCTTTCTGGATGAGATTTACCAGATAATCAAGTTCTTCATCTGTCAATCTATTTGTGCGTTGTGCAAAATCTTCAGGAGATTCTGAGAACCGATGGGAGACAGGCAGTAGAATGAACTTATAATCATGCCCCGGTCCAGGGCCTGTTGCGCCCTTAAGTTCAGGTGCAAGTTTATTCAGGATCTGTTTGTCAAGTTCTGATAATTGTCTCATAGCGGGGGCTTACTAAGGTTTAGTTCTCAAATTCTTGATATGTTCCTGTATTGTTTGTCCAATATCACTCAGTTTACTTTTTACTTGATCAAGGCTGAGTTTATTTTTTGCAGTCAGGAAATATATCGCAATGATCCCAAATATTGTTAATAATCCGCCTATGAGCAGGTAATTCACAGGGTCTTTCAGGACTTCTATCATTCCTTTCTGACCCAGAATTTCAACTGAATAATTCCCTGGTTCGTTATCTTTCACATCAGAATAAAGCCTGCTTCCCTTTCTCGTGAAATTTATCTCCTTTATCTCACCCGGTGCAAGTGTGACGGATCTGTTGTCTACCAGGGTTTCATTGATGAGCAGATTGACAGGCAGTGTGTCTGCTTTTGTTCCAACATTCGTGATGTTTGATCTGATTACAATATTGCTTCCTGTGGATGCAACTGCTGGCGTGACATTTATGTCAAGTGCTTTGAATTCTGAGAACAGTTCTTTAATTTCGATTTCTCTTGCAGCCGTGATATATTTGGTTTTTGACGCTGATATCGTATGAATGCCGGTTGAGTTAAGTGTATAATTCAGAGTACCATTGTTACCACTCTCTCCAATACTTGAATTATCGAAATTCACACTCGCTGCACTCATCGGTGTGCCATTATATGTGACCTGTATGGTTATTGTATCCAGGCGATTGGCCATGGCCGGAGCATCTATGGATAGCCTGTAATCAATATACATCGCTACATCAATACTCTTTGTGGCTTTTTCAAAACCAACTTTTGTCGCTGTAATATTGTATATACCTTTGAATGTTTTTGGAATAGCATATACGATCTCTCCATTGCTATTTGTTTCACCGATATCCGAGGAGTCAAAAGTGACAGAAGCATTTTCTACATTATTGCCGCCAGCTGTAATCTTTATTGTTGCATTATCACCGGCGTTAGCATTTGCAGGGGCCTCAATTGCCAATTGGTTCGCGATCATTTCCTGAGTTACTTCAACAAATGGATAGAATCTAAGGTCATTTGAATCTGCGGTTCTGAACTTGATGTTTCCCATAACATCACTTACCTGGTTAGGGGAGAGATCTATGGTATTGTCATTCTCCATCTGGATTCCGTTGCTTGTTCCTGTAACTTTCATCGCCCCATACAGGTTTCCGCTCTTAACCTCTGTATATATTTCAGATATCTGGAATACACCTTTTATGAAGGCGGCATTGACTTCGCGTCCTCTGAATACGCTTTCGAAGTGAACAACCAGGATCGGAAGATCGCTGACTCTGCCGACTTTTTTGGTATATATATATTCCTGGCCGCTGGCAAGTACACTCTGATCTATCTCACTGCCGTCCTTGAGCAGGGTAACCCATATCTGGCCTGATCCGGCTCCAATATCCACGGCTGTCATTTTCAGTACATAACCTTCTTTTAATGTGAGTGTACCGCCTTCTGTGATCGTGCTCTTATCGTCATTATCTATGAGCACTTTATGGAGCTGGCTGCTGCCGATAGTACTTATTGTTCTATAATTGGAAGGCTTGCTGCCTGATGAATAACCTGCAAAATATTTCTCAGCCATGAAGCCCATTACTTGATATGATCCCAACGAATCATGCGTAAAATTTACTTCCTGGGCGGTTGTGGAATATTTCAACTTGCCGTCCTCGAGAGATGTTCCACTCACATCTCCTCCGTCTATCCAGAGGGTCTCATTTCCGATATCATCATCGATATTATAATAGAATCCGATGCTGGTGCCTCCGACATCAAGACCGAAATTCATCGGGGTCCATTGGCTGGTCTCATTATAGATAGTTCCTCTTACATCGAATGAGCCTGTATTTTCAACGGTCAGGCCAAAGCGCAAAACGCTGCTATTATCTGCAACTTTTATCTTCAGATTTCCCATAAGGTCAATTGTGTTGCCTGCAGAAAGGTCTAATGAATCATCATTTTCCATTCTTATCTCATCTGAGCCAACCTTCGTTATTTTCATTATACCATATTTATCACTGCTTTTTACCTGGTTGTATGATTCTGATATCTGGAATATCCCTTTTATGAAGGCTGCATTTACTTCCCTGCCCCTGAATACTGTATCAAAATGAACAGCAATTATGGGCAGGTCACTGACCGCCCCTACTTTTTTAGTATAGATGTAAGTATCATTAATGCCGATAACATCCGAATCTACCTCGTTTCCATCTTTTAGCAGAGTGACCCATATCTGGCCTGAACCGGCACCAATATCCACAGCTGTCATCTTGAGGACATAGCCATCTTTCAATGTGAGTGTCCCGCCTTCTGTGATTGTGCGCTTGTCTTTATCATCAAAGAGAACTTGATGGAGCTGGCTGCTGCCGATAGTACTTATTACCTTCCCGCCTGAAGGGATGCTGTTTGATGTATAGCCGGCGAAATATTTGTCAGCCATGAAGCCAATAACATTATACTTTCCAAAATCAGAATATTCAAAGCTTGCCTCAAATGGAGATGTGCTATAGATCATTTCACTTCTTGCTATATTCCTGTCAATATTCATTATCGTCAGGTTTTCAGTGCCAAGATTGTCATTGATATTATAATAGAAGCCAGAAAAACTGTATGGGTTCCATGTATAGGTTCTGCTCATCCCTTTATTCTCATCCCAGATGCGGTTGCCTGAGGCAAAGTTCCTTGGCCGGACTGTCCAGTTCCAGTATTCTGTATCATTAAGATTGTTAGAGATGTTTATAGCAGTAACACTGATGTTATATGTTCCCTGACTTGCAGTGCTGTTTGTATAGACCGAATAAGTACCTGAAGGAACTGAACCATTGGCAAATACTTCAACTCCATCGATTTTCCAGGTAATGTTTGTTGTCTGGTCAGCTTTTGCTTTAAAAGTAGCAGGTTTGCCGACTGGACTGTCGAAATTGATCGTATCAGGATCCCTGGTTATGGATGGTTTTGGAGGGACACCAAGGACCACTGTGGAAAAGCTGATGACGTTGCCATAAACAATAGATGTGTCTCTATTTGTGGTCACATCATTCCATGATCCGTTAAAATGATACAGACGCACATCATTTCCAGAATATTCAGATGGTAATGATGAATATGATAATCCTATTGTAATATTGCCGATAGAAGTAGCTGTAGTATCTATTCGATAAAATGATCCAATTTCCGTGAATAATGGATGCGCTGCTGGAGAACTCACTGTGGTAACTGTAGTATTCCCGCTTACTGTCACGTTAGAAAAGCTGATCGTTAGATTAGAGAATGTTAATGTTACCTGTCCGGTTGGTGTGTTCGGTGAAGTCGAATTAGTTAAGTTTACCCATGTGGAATTTATGTTCCCTGATGTGTCAACGGTATGTGTTGAAATGGTATGACTTGTTCCCGGACTTAATCCGGTGGCATTATAAACCGATTCGTTGACCATCGGTTTTAAAACACCGTCTAAATATACGTTCACTCCTGCAAAATCAGTATTGTTTGGTTTGGTCCATGTCCAGGTTATCCATGATGTTCCATTTTCCGCCATTGACAAATTTGTAATGCTGTCAGGCGCCGATTGGTCGGGTGCATTTGTCACATTCCATGTCCAGGTTGTAGAAGATGAACCATTGGTATTAGAAGCTGTTGCTGTAACTGTATATTGTCCTACTGCAGTAGCGTTACCTGTAAATTCCGCCTTAGTTCCTACGGGCACTGATTCATTAGTTTGAACTACCGAACCTATTGTCCAGTTTACATTGGATACTTGATCAACTGTAACATTGAATGCCTGCATATTTCCAACAATCGTGTATACTGGTGATGCTGGATTGGATGATGTAATGTTTGGAGCTATTGCAGTCACCTCAAAAGAACTGCCTTGAACAGGACCCACAATGTAAGTTCCATTCTTAGCAGTAAAATTATAATAATGGGTACCAATGGACAATGGTATTGCTGTATAAACATAGATTTTACCATCACTTGTATTAACATCAGAAGAAGTCTTTTCCGTCATAGGATAATCAATACCATCAAGTTTAATTCTTACATAATCGGCAATAGTTCCATTAGCAGTATCCATAAAAGTAACATTAAAGTTGAAATTTGTTGTGGTATCGCCGGATCTTGGAAAAACCTCTCCATTACTCAAATCAGGTGCAGCCATCGCTATCATTGCCAGGTTCAACACCAGTCCAATAAAAAGTATTCCTTTAATATACCTCTTTAATACCATATTTTATTCCCCTCGAGTATCTTATTATCTTCATATATTGCCTGATCACATTATGCTACAATTTTGCTGTATGATAATCTATATTTTCAGGCTGTTATCTCTAAGAACTCATAATATAAATAATTTCTGTGACAAAATCCAACCTGCAGCAGTTTATACTATATAAATGAAAAAAGATCAATGGGAGGATTCTCAGCTCCCGGCGAGCAACTTCTCAAGCATCTCAAACCTGCTTACTGCAAGTTCTTTACTCGCAATTCGCCTGATAATAGCGCGCCCTGTATCGAAAACAATGATCTTCTCAACAGGAGAGTTTGAAAGTATCAGCATTTCGTTGTCAGGCGTGGCCTGGATATTTTCAAAGTGGTTTTTCAATTCCGCAAGCGCTTCAGAAGTTATCTTTATTTTTCCAAGTTCAGCCTCTCCGCTGAACAGCTCCTCGTCGGTTTTTGTAAAACAAGGCTCAATAGTGATTATTTTCATTTTTTACCGGAAAATTTTCTCAACCTTATCCATTATTTTGATCGCAATCAGGCGTTTTGGACCGCATATATGCTTCACTTCCTCATCGATAATATAAACATCGTTATCCTCTGTACCCATTCCACCTTTAGAAACATCATTGGCCACGACCATGGCAAGATCCGATGCGTCCTTTGAATACTGAGCGCGTTTAATCAATTCATCTTCCGGGATTCCGGTCTCGGCTTTGAATCCGATTATCCTGAGTTCCGGATATTTAAAATGCGCCAGTTTGATGAGCTTTGGCGCAGGTTCCAGGGTCAGCGTGACAGCTCTATCTGACCTTATCTTGCTCTTTGCCTGTGTGATCGTAAAATCCGATATTGCTGCAGCGCTTATCAGGAGATCATACACATTTCCAAGTTCTTCGATCACGGTCTCAGTCATATCCCGGGCGCTTTCCACATAGAATTCGCATATCCCCTGTATGCCAGTGCGGCCCCTGTGGACTAAAGTGACGTCAGCGCCCCTCCTGAATGCTTCCAGTGCAAGCTCGACTCCGGTTTTCCCGGAAGCACGGTTGGTAAGTATCCTGATAGGATCCAGTGCCTCGGCGGTCGCGCCTCCGGTTATGAGGATGCGTTTTCCTGAAAGCGTTTTTTTCCCGAGTGCCCTTTCCACTCTGAGGAGTATATCATTCTTACCTGCGATCTTTGCCGCTCCTTCCTCAATGACCGGATCTACGAACTCAACACCAAGTTCATTTAGTTTTCCAATATTCTCTATGACCATCGGGTTATTGTACATCGATTCATGCATAGCAGGAACGATCATTACAGGTATGGTTGAACTGAAGGCGGTTGACGCAAATGTGGTAACAGTGGTATCATCGATCCCGTGTGCGATCTTCCCGATCGTGTTTGCAGAACATGGCGCTATTAGAAGGATAGAAGCTTTCCCTTTAATCCCGCAGAATTCCACATGCTCGACATTCCCTGTGATCTCAGTAATTACGCGGTTCCCTGTAGCATACAGCATCGCTTCAGGATGAATGATCTTTGAAGCCGCATGCGTCATCACTGCATGCACACATGCGCCGTGCCTTCTCAATTCTCGCGCAAGTTCAATGCACCTGACAGCGGCGATGCTTCCTGTAATACCCAGGACGATGGTTTTTCCCTTAAGGGATTGAATATCGGGATTCATCACTTAATTTACAGTGTAAAAAGATATGAATGTTTTGATTAAAATCCTTCTATTCTTTCGGGAACTCATGTCCGCAGTTAGGGCATAATATCATATGGCATTTCATAAAACGAGGGCACATTCTACATCCCTCGTTCTTTTCTTTATTGAATTTTGCTCCGCAAAGAGGGCATTGTGTTTTCATAATAGATGGAAGTATCCTATTATATGAGAAGCCAGTCCCCCGATAATTATCGCCAGCGTGATCGTAAATGCCATTATCCCTCCTGCCCGTCCCCAGCCAAGCTCGCGCCCAAGGACTGCTATCGTAGCCACACACGGGATATAGATCGTATTAACAAGAGCGTAGACGAAAAGCTGGGCAGGGCTCATGAAAAGAAGCAGGTTTCTTGCACCGCCACCGTATTGGACGATAGCAAGAGTAACAAGCAGCTGCAATGCGAGTTCCTTACGAAGGATCGCAAATATCAGGGTAAGACCTGCAACTGCAGGAAGACCAAGCCATCCTTCAACAACAGGCGATAAAGGTGCTGCGAGTTTCCAGAGATATCCTGTCTCATAAAGTCCGCCAAGCACCAGTGAACCAACAACCACTATTGGAAAAGCAACAAAAATGAAATCCTTGAATCTTTGCCATGTTTTCTTGAATATATTTGACAGGATGGGTGCCCTGAACGGGAACATCTCCATGACTAGACCTGTTGAGCTTCCGGGCATGACCCTGTTAAGCCCGATACCCACAAGGAACACAAGAGCAAGTACAATAATATAGATAGCGATAGCAGGTTTCCATCCAACGAACAATGAGACTGCTCCGAGAATTACGGCAGTTCTTGCGCTGCATGGGATAAGTGTGATAAGAGTGCTTGCTATAACTCTCTCACGCATAGTAGTGAGCACTCGTGTCCCAATGATAGCTGGAACATTGCATCCCGCCCCGGCTACAAGTGGAATTATTGCGCGCCCGTGAAGACCGAATTTATGCATCAGCCTGTCAGTGAGGAACGCTACAGAGTTCAGATATCCTGTATCTTCAAGAAAAGCAAGCAGAAAATAGAACGTCAGTACATAAGGGATCCCAACAGCAAGAGCAGCAAGTATCCCTGCGTCAAAGCCCCAAACAAAAGTTTTCCCCAGATGCCCGCTGCCAAAAATAGAGAATACCGCACTATCGATAACGGGAGAGACAAATGTTGCCCAGAGATCACTGAAAGCGGATGAAAGAAAATTACCGCCAAAAAAAAGAAAAGCAAAAATAACTCCAATAATTATTATTAGAAGTGGTATTCCGGTAAATGGGGACGTAGTATATGCCCATATTTTGTCAGAACCGATGGATTTCACGTCGCTCTGTACCTGTGAGGCTATGGAACCAGCCAGGCCGTGCCTTTCTCTGGAAATCCTGAGCTGCGTCTTCTCACCATGATTCCTTTCTATCTCAGCACTTATTTTTTTCACATCATCAAGGATTAAATTTCCATTAACATGCTTTCTCACAAGTTCTATGAATTCCTGATCATCTTCAAGAAGAAGTATTGCCAGTGCTCTATTATTAATGCCAAAATCATAAGGGACAAGCACGTCACGCAATTTTTGTATGCTCGTCTCGATATCGCATCCGTAGCGTACCTCGTATTTGATCTCAGCTTTTTTCCGTGCAACATTTACTGCTTCCTGTATCAGTTCATCAAGACCTCTACCGGTTGTGGCAATAGTTTTCACTACAGGAACACCAAGGAGCGCGGATAATTCCTTCGTATTGATCATAATATTTCTTTTTTCAGCCTCATCGATAAGGTTCAATGCGATAACAATGGGAATGCCAAGGTCAATGAACTGAAGCGTCATGAAAAGATTCCTGGCAAGGTTCGTGGCATCAAGGATCATTATCGCAGCATCTGGATCACTGTCAAGAACTCCTCTGCGGGCAACCCACTGGTCTTCAGAAACAGCCCCAAGAGCATAGCTTCCGGGTAGATCAATGATACCTATCCTCAGATCTTTAAAATTTGTTGCTGCAATATTTAGTTCAACTGTTTTTCCTGGATAATTAGCTGTCACGACACCCATTCCGGTCAGCCGGTTAAATATGCTGGATTTTCCTACATTTGGATTTCCGGCAAGCACAAAAGTGAGATCGGTTTTTCCTTTGAGGTTCTTGAGTGCTCCGTGGCATGAAAGCATCATTTCACCTTGATCTTTGATGCAACCTCTCTTCCAAGTGCATAACGTGAGCCTGAAACGCATACAATTAGAGGGCCGCCAAAAGGAGCCACTTCCTCAACCCTGACGCAAACATCAGGCATCAATCCAAGGGTAGCAAGATATTGAAGCATTTTAGGGTCTTCTTCAAACACGCTAACTATGATCCCTTTTTGGGCTGCTTTTAATTCGGAGAGCGGTCTTACTTTCTCGGTGATGAGCACTCCATCCTTATCAGGGATGGGATGACCATGAGGGCAGGTCTTTGGGTTCCCAAGACTTTCAGAAATACGTTCCTCCATTTCAGGGCTTATCGCATGCTCAAGCCTGCAGGCCTCTTCATGCACCTCGTCCCATTTGAAGCCCAGAATATCAGTGAGCAGCCTCTCAGACAACCTGTGCCTCCGGATGACCTTTTTGGCAATTGTTTTTCCATGTTCGGTCAGACATATTCCTTTTTCAGAGTGGCTTATAAGGTCTTTGCCAGCGAGTTTTCGTATCATCTCGGAAACTGATGGCGGAGATAGTTTCAGATGCTCAGCAAGACGCGAAGTGCTGACAGGATGTTTTTCCTGCTGGAGTTTATATATCGATTCAAGGTATTCTTCGATCCTTGGGGTATCAGCTTCCATGTTTTACCTCTTCCTGTATGAATTGTACAAAAAAATCCCTGTAATTATCCAGTATCCGGAATATGCAATGACCTCTGTCAGTGAGGGAGCGCCGCTGTAACCGATAAGTGATTTGAGACTGCTTCCTATCAGACCGTTCTCATGAAGCAATGGATATGTTCCATCAGGATTCTGTGGCGGATTCAGATCCCACACATGCTCTATTACAGGAGGGATGATGCCGGCTTCATTCAGTTCATGAACCGCTGTAGCTGTCAGGCCTGCGGAAAAAAGTATTAAGAATATACTGGTTATCCTGAAGAATCTGCTTATATCCAGCCTGTAAATACCTTTGAACATGATATATGACAGGAATACCACAAGCATGAGCCCGGCTGCAAATCCAAAGAGGGTGTCAAGGGGTGATTGGATAGTCAGTGGTCCAAGGAATAGGACTGTCTCAACTCCTTCCCTGAAGACAGCCACAAATGAAAGGGCTGCTATTCCCATAAGCTGTCCTTTTGAAATTAAAATCTCGATCTGTTCCTGCACTTCGCCTCTGATCTCTTTTGAATTCCGCGCCATCCAGAAGATCATATAAGTAAGAACAATGGCAGCGGTGAGTGCTGAAATGCCCTCGAACAACTGTTCCGATGTTCCTTTCAGGTCTCCATATACTGTTTTAAAAACAAAAGCAACTGCTATACTGCCGATTATCCCCCCGATTATCCCGATATTGATGTAGCGATTCAGGTCTTTGCGTCCTATTCTTGCAACATACGCTGCGATTATTCCTATGATCAGGGCAGTTTCAAGTGCTTCCCTGAATGTTATTAATAAGCTTGCTAACATTATTCATCCTCATTTATTAGGCATGCCTAACAACATAGTTTTGTATCCCTATAAAGGTTTCGAAAACTGATGAAAACGAAGCGATTATAGTAATCAGGCCTTCACGATCTTTACGTCCAAAAAATGCACAAATGTTTAAATACCATCAATTATATTTTAATCCCAGAGGGATATTATCGATCTAAAATCCAATGATTTTGTCAAAGTACTTGCTATAGTGGCAGGTATGGCTTTTATTATGATATCAGTGGCATATGGTATTACTTACATACTTGAGTTCAAACCCCCCTATCCTATCCCTCCATATTATATACTTTTGATTTTCTCGATAGGCTTTGTAATTTTTTCAGTTTTCTTTGAAAAAGAAAGAGATGCAGTATATCCATGGTCGCTTCTGGGCGGAGCCATTGCCTCAGCTATTTTCACATTTATAATCACTGCCGCCATCGGAGGAATAATATACATTTCAATAAAAGGCTTCACAGGACTTGGCACCGATACACTGGTATATGCCATCTCGATATGCATCATTCTTAGCATGATACTATTCAATCTGGCAAGGAACAAACTCTAAATGAGAACGTCCTCAAGCCCCGATTTTTTTATGATCTCAAGAGCCTTCTGGATCTCATCGGGGGTGAGGATCCGGTTTATCTCCGGAAACTCAGAAACCCGGTATTCGGGACGGTACTGGAACATCAGGTTGAACCTGATCTTCGGGATATTCTCCAATACCCACTCAACGATTGGTCTTGTACAGCATTCAAGATGCCCCGGAAGCACAAGCTGCCTCAGAAGTATTTCACCGCCTGTATAGGCGATCTTGAAATTCCTCGTTACATTTCTCATATAATCAGGGATTCTTGAATATTTCTTTGCACAACCATCATTGCCATATCTGAAATCCCCGAGATATACATCGACTGCACCTTCAAGCAGTTTTGCAACTTCTTCAGAATAATACATATTAGTATTCCATACCACCGGGATATTGACTTTCAGGGCATTCAATATTTTAAGAATCATATGTGTGTGAGGCGTCGGGGTCACAAAATTCACATTCTTTGAACCATATGCGCGCCGCACGGAGATAGCATGTGCAAGTTCCTTCGGAAGTATTGGAATGCCGCGCTGTGGAGCTGTCGAGATATCCCAGTTCTGGCAATAGATACATGAAAAATTACATCCCGTCAAAAATATCGTATGCGATGGCACGAGTTCAGGCTCTTCACCACGGTGCAGGAACTCAGCGGAATATCGGGAGACAGCTTCGCATCCGCAGTATCCCGGTTCTTTCTTTTTGCGGTTCGCCCCGCAACGCCGCTCGCAGAAGTGGCAATTCTCAAGTATCTTATTTGCTATCTCGATCTTGAGGTCAAGGAGTGACGATGAAGCACGGGGAAGGAGGTCTTTCATGGATTTTATATTCTCATTCTTCTCGCGGAATGATATCATGGCTTTATCGTGCTTTTTCCAGAGTTCGGCAGGTGGTAAGTCTTTTTGAAAATCAACATACACGGATTGGGATATCAGGAACTGTGACGGGAGCCTGTCCCCGGCCACATCAAAATATCTTGTGAGATAGATCGGTTCGGCAGAATCCATAAATAAAGAATTATGACCTTGCTCTAACTTTTAATAGCGGTATCGAGAACTTTGCCTCCACTTCAGCCCTGTGTATCGTATTATA
Source organism: Candidatus Methanoperedens sp. (assembly GCA_021409285.1). GTDB lineage: Archaea > Halobacteriota > Methanosarcinia > Methanosarcinales > Methanoperedenaceae > Methanoperedens. The sequence goes on from JAGFND010000006.1 coordinate 34,536, forward strand.
CGTACAGAACGGAATGATCCTTCCGTCAGGTGTCGCATAATGGACACCGCATCGCTTGATCCTCTCAAGGTCAATGTTATACAGGTCCATAAAGTGCATGGCTCCTATGAAAAGCGTATGCCGGTGGAATTCTTTTGTGGCTTCACCTGTTCCTTCTTTAAGAACATTAATGAAAAGCTGCTTCACATCGATAGATTTTGGAGCTTTTGATGTATCGACGAACTTTGGAAGTGCGGAAATAAGATTCCCGATCATTTTTATTTTACCAATGCCCAGCGATCTGTCGATCCATTTATTGCCGTTTAAAGCCAGTTCATCGATATGTTCAAGAAGTCCCTCAACATCAATAAAACGAGTTATAGGTATCATCCTGTCTTTTTCTATATAGATATATGTCCCTGTTCCGCAGTGTGGATGTACTGTGAATTCCACATTCGGTAGACCTTCCTCCACTGCCACGAAATGAGATATGGGCACCACGAACGGCACCGGATAGAAGTCATTCCCTGTAATCTCTCCCCCGGTCTGTTCTTCTATCAATTTGAAAAGATAAGGAATAGTTATTCGTTTTTCAAACCTCTCCTTTTTATTCACACGTCCGGTAAAAGATATTGGCTGGAAATTTATTCCTTTTACTGTATCAACATTTTTCACTGCAAACCTGATTATATCCCCCACCTGATAGTCATTTACCCCCTTTGCAAGCGTTGGAACAAGTGACACACTATTTAATCCTGATGCCCGGCAGTTCTCTATCGCCTTGAGTTTTTGATGGAGCGCACTGTATCCCCGTGTGATCCTGTATGGTTCATCTGTAACTCCATCGAACTGCAAATATATCGTATGAAGGCCAGCAGCATTCAGATCCTGGCATAATTTAAGACTCTGTGAAAGTTTTATCCCATTTGTCGCCATCTGGATCTGCGTGAAATTGAAATCTTTTGCCATTTTTACTATCTCAACAACATCTTCACGCATTGTCGGTTCACCGCCTGCTAACTGGACAGCAGGACATGGCACAGGTCTTTCATTCCTTAGCATATTCATCATTTCCCGGATCTGCGAAAGCGAAGGTTCATACAAATAGCCGGAAGTAGATGAATTTGCAAAACATACCGGGCAACTCATATTGCATCTATTCGTAACATCGATATTCGCCAGGATCGTCGTCGTCTTGTGCGAAGGGCATATCCCGCAGGAAAACGGGCAGTTCCCATCAGATTTGACGTTCGGGTTAGATAGACCGATACCATCATGCCAGAAACGGTCAAAACGTTCCCATTGCTTTGCGCTCGACCAGTAAATATCATTAAAATATCCATGTTCGCTGCATGTTTTTTCAAGTATTACCTGCCCATTCCTTTCAATTATTGTTGCATCAATTACAGCAAGACATTCAGGGCACAACGATTTTGTTGTTCTCATAACTAACCGCCACTTATAATCAATTAATTGTCTTGTTCATAGATAAATGTATAGATAAGTATATCTTACATCTTTATTAGATTCTTAGATTGGCATGAAGGGCAGCTAACCTTTTTTCCCAGAGCACGGAATTTGCTATTGCAGTCTCCACATTTATATTCAATTGCTACTATTTCATCCGAATCAATTTCAACACTTACAGATGCATCCGCAAAACACATAAAGTCCTCACCTCAGGGTATATAATACTCCATTGTATTATAAATCCTTCCCTCAGGCATGGTAATATTCACCAGAGGCATTTTTTTGCACTGGCGATCCACATGGCTCCATTCCCGGAATACCAATCGCATCAGCGCGGCACTGCCTGCACAACCTGAACTGGGGCAGGAATTCTTCAGCAATAGTCCTTGCCATTGTGATTTCGTCACATTCTGGCTGCCTTTCTTTTTCAAATTTATTAAGAGGGATCAGCGGGATGATATTCATCAGCATGGCTCCATTCTTTGCTGATCTTTCTGCAATTTCCTTTATTTGTTCGAAATTTATTTCCGGAATAAGCACAGTGTTAACTTTGACATTCAATCCGGCTTCGCTGGCTTTCTTTACTCCGAGGAACTGGTTCTCGATCAACAGTTTTGCTCCTTCAACACCTTTATAAGTTTTATCATGATATCGAACGAAAGAGTATATTTTGGCGCCGACTTCCGGGTCAACCGCATTTATTGTCACGGTGACGCTTGTGACTCCTGCATTTACAAGTTCATCTACTCTTTCCGCAAGCAAGAGACCATTACTTGCAATGCATTTTATGAGATCAGGATATTTCTCATGCACAAGGCGCATGGTCTCAAAAGTCTCTTCATTGGCGAGTGATTCCCCGGGTCCTGCGATACCCACTACCTTGAGGTTAGGCATCTCCTTGAAATATTTGTCAACCCTTACAAGAGCTTCGCGGGGATTCAGGATACTTCCTGCTACACCTGGCCTGTGTTCACATTTATTCAGTTTCCTGATACAGTAGTTGCACTGGATATTGCATCGCGGCGCGACGGGCAGGTGTATCCTTGCTGTCGTAAAATGCGCTTTCTCATTATAACACGGATGCGCGCTTATAAGATGCGCGAATTTTGAGCCGATATTGCCCCAGCGTTCCTGTTTCATGATACCTCTTTTTTTATTCGTATTTTTACGAATTATTGGAAACAATACTATATAGGTATTTTCCCAATTTCTATTTATACCCTTTTAATATTTGTCCCCATTCATATAAGAATAAAACTAATCCCAAAAGCGCTATTAGTTCAAAAAATTCATACGTTGTATAATCTAACGCGTCTTTCTCAAGACCTTCAGTTAATTCATGAACTACCATAAAAATTCCACCGATCAAAATAAATATGCTGCTCCTTATCATGCTATTTCTCTGTGAAATCGCATCTCGATCTTTCTTTTTTGGGAATTTAAAAATCAGAACTATTTGAATACCAAGATAAACCGCGATCAGGATAAGTATTATAATAATCGATTCAATAATAGTGTACAGGGTATAATCATCGATTATGCCTCCTAACAGCTTATCCATGCGGTAAGGTAATGTTTTATCTATTTATAATAATATCCATGAACTGCCGGGATTTATTAATATTGCAGCAGATTTAGGAATTAACTGTGTGATATTGCGAGAGTTAATGATAGCGGCCCCCTTATAGGCGCCCCGCGTCGAAGCCCTGGACAGACATTTAAGATTTGAATACTTTCACTTTGCTATTGCTAAACGATTTTATATCTATAAGAATTAGACTTCATATTACAATGGATGGAACAGTTACAAAGAAAGAGCTTCGCCATGACAGCACACGGTCTCTCTGCTTACAGACCACCTCGTAATCACCCCCAAAGTACCGCGGGAAAATATTGATCGGCGAGGTTGCTTTTTGTTACAGAGGGTATTATCAGGGGCACATGCGCGGAAATGGGTATCAAAACCATAGATATTGCCGTGAATGTGGACCATGTCCACATATTTTTCCAGTATCCTCCAAAATATTCCGTTAGTTTCATTGCCAAGAAAATCAAAGGAAGATCAAGAAGGATATTGAGACAAGAATTCCCACATCTTCGGGAATGGTGAAAGGACCATCTCTGGGCTCCCAGTTGCTACCACGGCTCTGTCGGGCAGGGCTGGGAAGTGGTAGAGAAATATATTTCCTCGCAGAACTGTACTGCCGGAGAAAAACCTTTATAGGCAAAAAACGCTATCAAGCCCTGTACCCTTCAAGTACGGGGTATAGTGACTGAAGGCGAAAGGGGTTGTGTGCATCCATTAGAATATCTTTAATCAGAATAACAATCGTGGCACAAAAATTGGGGCAAGGATAATATATAAAAAATGATGGGGAGAAGGATTAACTTCTTCGACAGCCAAAGAAACCGAGATTTGAGTCTCTTTACGTTATAAACTAACTTGAGTATTATAATTAATTTTCATTATAATCTATAGGAAGCTTTATTTATAAGTTGTTTCATGAAATTAACGTGAGAAGGTGGTAATAGGTAATAAAAATTTTATTTGCCTTTCAGATATAAAAATTTTAAACCAAATCTTAAAAAGTCCGAGATGCCGGGGGGCTTGCCCGCAAGGGTGGTGTGGTGAAGGCATCATGAGTGCTGAAGAGCAGAAGAATCCAAGGTCGCTTAAGGTGAACTTTGCTGAAAAGCGAATACTTGGAAAAAAGGAGGAATAAAAATGAAAAAATATAACAAAATAGTTAAAATTGCCGGCGTGTTAGCAGTAATGTTATTGACTACTGCGATTGCTCTGGCAGATAAGCCCATAAAGGTTGATTCAGTGGGAACCGAGGTTTCATGGCAAAACAGTGGAGCAACTACTATTCAATCTGGCACACTCGTGGGGTCCGATGGAGTCATTCTCACAGTCGGTTTCGACAAATGGGGGTATAACTATCAGGGACATATGTTCAGTGGAGGGTATTGCGACGCCTATCGAAACGCAGCATGGTGCCAAGCTTATAAAGATGACGAGCTAATAATGAAATGGAACGATGCATGGCTAGCAAATACAGACGCTGACGGAGATAAACTGTTAGATCGCCACTATGGCTATACCTCATACATAGGCTCAGGTGCATGGTTGACGAACCATCAAAAAGGTTCTTATGTTGGTGGTGACGGTCAGACCTGCAACTGGGAGTATTCTGTGAAGATTATAGCTGCTCCGACTGATGCTACTAAAACGAATGGCATATGGTACGCAGCTGATGGAACCGAGATCGGTGCAGATATCTGGGGGGAGTTTGCCATAACCCAGGAAGTTAATAACGATCCTTGTGCCGGTTATCATGGTAATCAGTACAACAGCCCCTACAACTCAGGTCTGGGCGGTTGGTAATTTTCTATCAAGTATTTTGTAAATAGGATCAATCACATCATAAAAGGGGTGCGATTTATCCATTTTTTTTTTCGCCATATCTTTGTCAAACTTCAAAGCATCCACTATGTGCTAAATTTAATGTAGTTATCTTTAATACTTATTCTGTGCCCCTTCTATTATATTGGACGTCAGAACAGCTAAAAAACGACAAAAAACCAAATGCACACACTCTGATGCCCCGGATTTCCAATCCGGCTGGTTTGTGACTTCGTGCCTTGAAACGATAGAAAGAAAGTCTAACAAACAGGACATCTGAAAAAGACACTCCTTGGGGTGCCATGTCCAAAGGGTTAAAATCCCACCTTCCGGGTCTGTCCCCGGATGAAGAGAAGGGAAGAGCGGTACAGTGATGTACTGTTTGGAGTTCCCGTGTCGGCAACCACAGCCCTGAACACCAGTGAACCAATATTGGCCTTAATGCGATGCGACGTTCCAGTCACATGCGGAAGCTTGGACAGAGCAGTGAACATTGGGGTGCTATGGCAGGGATGGCGGCGAAGGCTTTCTATCGTGACCAAGGGAGGTCTTGCAGCGTCCTCCCCGAAGCTGGATTAACACCCTACACGTTTCCGGGTCACTGAATCTAACTGAAGGGATACAGGTAACAGAGGCATAACCTTATGGGAAAACCAAAGTGATGCGTTGCAAGAAGTCGGAAGAACCCATAGTAACGATGAAGGCAGAGCCAATGAGACAGAGAACCTGCATCGAAGGATGCAGGGGGCGACTCTGTCAAGGGAAAACTTTGCAGAGCAAAGGGGTTCCAGTCTGGATAGAGTTGAGGTGAACAGCATGATAACACCGATCAGATCAAAAGAAGAGGCCAGAACGGTAAGGATAGCTGAAATGGCAATAAAACGCTCTCTGGTGACAGTATATGAAGATAGTGGAACAACTGCTGCAAGCCGAAACCGATGGAGACAGTAAATGAAGAAATGGAATCAGCAATACCATGACAAATTCAAGGCATTTGCCCTGATACATAAAGTATGGGATCAAAAGAACCTTGAGATATCATGGAAAAGTGTAAAATCGAACAAAGGAAGTGCAGGAATCGACAACATAACCATAGAGCAATTCGAACGGAATTTATCACAGAATTTAGCCGAAATACAGAGACTGCTCAAAGAAAAACGCTATTTACCAAGCCCGGTCTTAAGAGTGTTGATCCCGAAGGACAACGGGAAGATGAGGAAACTTGGGATTCCTACGGTGAGAGACAGAGTAGTCCAGCAAGCCTTGAAGAACGTCAGAGTGTGTAAGAACCAAATTTAAATCCAGCCCACAAACCCAAAAATCGATCAATTCTGGTTAATAGATTCATAAACAAAGCTTTTTCATATTGTTCCACTAAATCAAATTTAATTTTTTTCTGTTCCTCTTAAATTTTGACCAATTAATCAGAAAAAAACATCAAATAGGGGATTGAACTTGTCTATTATTCACAAATTCCATTAATTTGTCCACTCCAAGAATATTAATTACCCTTCGCATATTATATGCAATCATAGTAAAACCCATCTCTCCCCCCACTTTCCTCAAACCTTTCAATAATAAATAACCCTGGTTGAATCCCCTTTTAATAGTACCGAATGGATGCTCACACATGCAATTCCTTTTTTTGATAACATTCTTTTTATCGTTAACTCTTTTCCTCATGTCATCAAGAATCTCTTCATCTTCATGTTCC